>CALVMP010000006.1 GCA_944346655.1 uncultured Clostridia bacterium | reverse complement strand
TTGCGCCGCGGTTTTTTAATATTTAGTGTTTGTTGCAGAAGGCGAGCATTGCTTTGTGCATGGAGTAGAGGTCCGCCTTGGAGATAATTTCGTAGGGGGCGTGCATAGAGAGCACGGGAACGCCCGCGTCGAGCGTGTCTATGCCGAGGTTGGCGATGTACTTTGCCACGGTGCCGCCTCCTCCTATGTCGATGCGGCCGAGTTCGCCCGTCTGATATACTACGCCTGCGTCCTCCAGAGCATCGCGGACGTAGCCCACCATTTCGGCAGAGGCGTCGTTGGTGCTGTTCTTGCCGCGGGCGCCGTGGTACTTGGTGACCGACATGCCGCAGCCGATGAAAGAGGCGTTGCGCTTTTCATACACCGAGGCATATTCGGGGTCGAATGCCGAGCAAACGTCTGCAGAGATGCACTTGGAGTTGTACCTGACGAGCGTGGGATTTGCGCCGAGCGATTGAGAGATGTTATCGATTATATCGAGAATGACGCGCGACTGCATGCCCGTTACGCCGTCGGAGCCCGTCTCCTCCTTGTCTGCAAAGATCGCCATTACGGTATCCTTGCCGTCGCTTTCAAACAGGGCGGTGAGTTCGGGATAGGCGCATACCTTATCGTCGTGACCGTAAGCCGAGATGAGGGCGCGGTCGAAGCCGACGTCGCGGGGCTTACCCGCGGGAACGAAGCAGAGCTCGGAGGTCTGGAAGTCGATTTCCGTCATGCCGTACTTGGCGTTGAGCAGCTTTAAGACGGCAGCCTTTACTCCCTCCTTTTCCTCCTCTCCGTCGGGAATTGAGCCGACAATGGCGTTTAAGCTTTCGCCGGAAATTGCCTTGGACATGGTCTTTTCAACCTGTTCCTGGGCGAGGTGGGGAAGAAGGTCGGTTATGTAAAAGATAGGGTCGTTTTCGTCGTCGCCTACGTTGACCTCCACCCTCTTGCCGCCGCGCAGAACGACGACGCCCGTGAGCGCGAGGGCGATTGTGGGCCACTGGTACTTTTTGATGCCGCCGTAGTAGTGAGTCTTTAAGAATGCAAGACCAGCTTCCTCGAAGAGGGGATTGGGCTTTAAATCGAGGCGGGGACTGTCGACGTGGGCAGCCATGATTTTCATGCCGCACTTGCCTATGTTGTTAGTGCCTATCTTGATTACGAAGATGTTCTTGTCGCGGTTGACAAAGTAGAGCTTATCGCCCGCCTTTACCTTGTCGCCGAACATGTAGGGCTTATAACCCCGTTCTTCGCACAGCTTTACCGCCGTGGCTACCGCGCCGCGCTCGGTCTTTGACGAGAAGAGAAAATTTTTATAGCCTTCGGCATACCCGAATGCGGCTTTCTTTTCTTCCTCGCCGGCAACTTTGAAATAATTTGTCTTTGTGTATTCAAACTGCATAATTATCTCCTTTCGGTATGCTATTATAAATGAACGTACGCGCATTTGTCAAGACATATATAAGCAATACAAATGTGAAATATCGGTAAAAACTTTATCAATTTCAGTTTACTAATTTTTCAAATTATTATATAATTGGGTAGATATGAAGAGCGGCAACAGAGTGACTGCAAGGATAGCCGTGGACGGGCTGTTTACGGCGCTTGCGCTTATAACGTTTATGATAGAGAGCCTGTTCCCCTCCATTCCCTTTGCGCCAGGCGCGAAGATGGGACTGGCGAACGCCTTTTCCATGGCGGCTTTGATATTGTACGGTCCATTGGACGCCGCGGCGGTTGTCGTGTGCCGCTGCCTTCTGGGGGCGGTGTTCACCAACTTTTCGGCGGTGCTGTACTCGCTTTCGGGAGGGCTGGCTTCGCTGGCGCTGAGCATACTGTTTTTATACATTATATACCCAAGGGTTTCGGTTATGGCTACGAGCATTGCAGCCGCAGTTACCCACAACATTGTGCAGCTGTTTGTGTTTGCCGCCGTTGCCTCCTCAACGGACATTTTTGCATACCTGCCCTACTTTGCGTTGCTCGGCGTGATTGCGGGCGCAATCGTCGGTGGAGTGGTAATGCTCATATTCAGACAGGTTCCCCTTTCGGTATACGAGAGGGCGCTGGGAATAAAAACAAGAAAATCGACTGCAGAAATTGCAGAAGAGTAATCAATACGCCAATTTTTTGGCAAGATAATTATGGAGGTTGATTTTGAAAGCTGTTAAAGGAAAAATCTTCTTCGGCGGCGTGCATTTAAAGGACGAAAAAGCCCTTTCGTGCGACAGCCCTACGGAAGTTCTTCCCGAACCTTCGACCGTTTACATCTCCGTGCAGCAATCGCTGGGCAAGCCCGCGGTGCCGTGCGTTGAAAAAGGCGACAAGGTTAAGGAAGGTCAGCTTATCGCAGAGGCGGACGGCGCAATCTCTTCCAACGTGTTTGCAAGCGTTGCCGGCACGGTTAAGGAGATCAAGCGCATGACGGCGCCGACGGGAGCCGAGGAGACGTTTATCGTTTTAGAGAGCGATAAGAGCGGGGAAAAGGCATACCTTGAGCCCCTTGACGACCCTTCGGCAGAGGACATTCTGGGGCGCATTAAAGCCGCAGGCATAGTGGGCATGGGCGGCGCGGGCTTCCCCGCAGCCGTAAAGGACGCGCCAAAAACGCCCGTGGACACGTTCATTTTAAACGGCGCGGAGTGCGAACCCTATCTTACGTGCGACCACAGGCTTATGATAGAGCGCACGGAGGGCATTGTCGAGGGCGCGAGGCTGATTGCAAAGGCGCTCGACGTGACTCAAATAGTAATTGGAATTGAGAAGAACAAGCCCGACTGCATAGAAGCCTTTGAAAAGTACGACGACATTAAGGTGGTTGCCCTTGCAAAACGCTACCCCATGGGAAGCGAAAAGCACCTGATATATTCCTGCACGGGCAGAAAAGTCGGTCTCGGCAAACTGCCCGCCGACGTCGGCGTAATAGTTCACAACGTGGGCACCGCATATGCCGTTTACGAGGCGGTAAAGCTGGGCAAGCCGCTGTATGAGAGGGCTTTGACCGTTTCGGGCAGGGCAGTAAAGGAACCCAAAAACCTTTGGGTAAAGGTGGGAACCTCATTAAAAGAAATTGTGGACTTCTGCGGCGGGGAGAGCTCTTCGCCCAAAAAGGTTGTAAAGGGCGGGCCGATGACTGGCATTGCGCTTGCGGACTACGACAGCTACGTTACCAAGACGACGGGCGGAATTCTTTTAATGAGCGGAAAGGAAGCCGACAGCATGGAGCCCACCCCCTGCCTCAACTGCGGCAAGTGCGCGGACGTCTGCCCCATGCACCTTATGCCCATGCAGACGGCGTTTTACTCCTCGGCGGGGGACTACGAAAACGCGGCAAAGCTGGGCAACACTTTAAGCTGCATAGAGTGCGGCGCGTGCGAATACATCTGCCCCGCGAGACGCCCCCTTATTCAGGCGATAAGAAAGACCAAGGCAGCCATGCGCGAAAGAGCGGAAAAGTGAGGAGGTTTTAAAAAATGGATAACACGATAGTAATTTCTACTCCTCCCCACGTAAAGTCTGCGAGGACGACAAAGAAGATAATGCTCGACGTTATAATAGCCCTTGCCCCCGCAACAATTGCAGGATTGGTGTTTTTCGGCTGGCAGGCGCTGGTGCTCATTATAACTTCCATACTCGGAGCGGTTGCCGCGGAGTTCGTATATTACTTTATATACAACGGCGGTTTCACCAAAAAGTGCGCCAACGCGAAGGACGTTTGCCGCAAGTGGCTGAAGCAGTTCGACTTCACCTCGGTGGTTACGGGCTTGATACTCGCCCTTATAATTCCCTCTACGGTGCAGTGGTACGAAGTGCTGATAGGCGCCATATTTGCGATAGTAATAGTAAAGATGCTGTTCGGCGGCACGGGCAGAAACCTTGTAAACCCCGCGGCGGCAGGCAGAGTTATGATGTTTTTGAGCTTTTCGCTTACCATGACATCTTACGTTGCCGCAAACTTCGAGCCCATATCGCTCGACAGTCAGCTGTTTACGGGAGCCACGAACCTTTCGGGCTGGCTTTTGAACACCGACAACCCCTCGGGGCACATTGAGTGGATAGACCTCTTCCTCGGCACGGGACTTGCGGGCTGCATAGGCGAAACGTGCAAGCTCGCCCTGATTATCGGATATATCTACCTCGTCGTGCGCAAGGTTATAAAGTGGTGGCAGCCCCTCCTCTACGTAGTGCTTTCTGCATTCCTTTCGGTTTGCATGGCTGCGACCGTCGAGGGCGCGGGCTTTGACATTTCTCTCTTTGTGGACTACGCGCTTTCGGGCGGACTTATGTTCGGCGCTATATTTATGGCAACCGACTATGTGACCTCGCCCAAGGGCATATACGGGCAGATTGTATACTATGTGCTGCTTGCGGTGCTGACCTCCCTTTTAAGGTTCTACACAAAGATTGAGGTTGTTTCCTTCGTTATAATGATAGGCAACCTTTTAGTTCCCCTTATCGACACATACATTGTGAGAAAGCCCTTTGGCTACAGACGCGCAAAAAAGGCGAAGGAGGGCAAATAAATGACGGCTAAACAATTTTTTAAGAGTACGGCGTTCAAGTGCATTGCGGTGTTGCTCTCCATAATGCTCGTATGCGGAGTGCTTTTAACATTCTGCAACGCCCTGTTTTACGTGACCGACGAGGAACGCACGGCGAGAGCCATTGCAAAGGTGTTCCCCGGCGAAGAAGTTACCACGGCGGATTATACCGAGGACGCCCTCAACGAAGAGCACGCCGAGACGGTAAACTACGAGGTTACTGCGGCTTACTCCATGACGGGCGAAAGAGAGGGCATGTACCTTTTGACCGTGGTGGGACTGAACGGATACCAGAGCGGCACGGTTACCTGCTGGGTGCTTGTGAATACAACTCTTGACGGAGAGGGCAACAGGCAGTTTGACGGCATTGAAAGGGTGGTTGTGACCGGCAACGAAAAGCAGTCCTTTATCAGCAAGATAAGCGACAGCGCCATTCAGTCAGTTATAGACAAGCAGGACTCCGACGGGTTCACCGCGTACAATACGACAGGAATTTCCACGGGAGCGACCTTCTCGCTCGGCGCCATTGCCAACGCCATGAACGGCGCGAGGGACTACGTGAACAGAGTTTACTGCGGAGCAATCTCCGACTACGCAGACTACGAATACAACGACTACATCTCCGATGCAACCACCGTCACAGTGGACGGCACGAATGTAAATTACACGATAGTTACGACCTCGAACGGTCCCGCAAACGCATTCACCATTGAAATTACGGTTGACCCGGACGGCAGAATTTCGGCATACGAGATAAAAGTAAACGGCTCCAACGGCACGGCGCAAGACGGGCAGGCGTACCTCGACAAGATGAGCGCCATTGCAAAGGACCTTACGGGACAGAACCTTGCCTCGCTCGAAGCTATGCTGGACGACGGAAGCCTTTCGACGGGCGCGACCCGCTCCAACACGCTGTGCGTGCAGGCGGCGCTGTTTGCGACGGCGAACTACGAAAGAGCGCTTGAGGACTTCGGTCAGGGAGGTGCGCAGCAATGAATAAGTATAAAAAGATTACCATAGACGGCATAATTTTCAACAACCCCACGTTCATGCTCGTGCTGGGCACCTGCCCCACTCTGGGACTTATCTCCTCGGCGCTGCCCGCACTCGAGATGGGACTGGCGGTTATAGTAATTCTAACTTTGAGCAACATGCTCATTTCGGCGATGAGAAAGCTCATTCCCAACGAAGTGCGTATCCCCTGCTACATTGTTATTATCGCGACGCTCGTCACTCTCATACGAATGGTGCTCGATAAATTTCTGCCCGACGTATACGAGGCATTGGGAAACCTGTTGGCTCTCATAGTCGTAAACTGCATAATTCTCGGCAGGGCGGAAGCTTTTGCGAACAAGCACACCGTTTTGGAGAGCGCCGTCGACGGCATTGCGACGGGCATAGGCTTTACCATGGCGCTCACCGTAATGGGCATAATATGCGAATTTATAGGCACCGGCAGCCTGTTCGGCTTTAAGATTATGGACTTCAGCATAGGCATGTTCTCCACCCCCGCGGGCGCGTTCATTGTTTACGGACTTTCTATCTGCGCCTTTACTGCGATTATAGACAGGTTCCAGAGAGCAAAGCGCGTTAAGGCAAACAAGCTGGCGAGGGAAAACCTGTTAGACGGCGAAAACTTACAGACTGTTGAGGAGGGCAATGCATAATGGCTACTTTTATTGCAATGGTTCTGGCGGCAGTGCTTACAAACAACTTTATCACCGTGCAGACGCTGGGCATATGTCCCTTCCTCGGGGTCTCCAAAAAGACCTCATCGGCTATAGGCATGGGCGTTGCCGTTTCGATAGTAATGGCGCTCTCCGCAGCCGTCACCTGGCCCATATATGAATATATCATGGTTCCCCTCGGATTTGACTTCCTTGAGATTATCGTGTTCATATTCATAATCGCTTCGCTCGTGCAGATGCTTGAAAAGATTATTCAGAAGCTCTCCCCCACCCTCTACAACGCCATGGGCGTGTACCTGCCCTTAATTACCACAAACTGCGCCGTTCTGGGCGTGTGCGAACTGGTCATCGACAAGGCTGCCATGGTGTCGCTGCTTGGCGGAGCGAGCGTAAACTTTTTGTGGGCGGTGCTGTATGCATTGTTTGCGGGAATAGGTTTTACTTTGATAATGGTAATAATGAGCGGCCTGCGCGAGAGGATAAACCACGTGAGAACGCCCAAGTATCTGAACGGCTTCCCCATCTCTATGGTTACGGCTTCGCTGATTTGCATGGCGTTTATGGTATTCACCTACATTGCGTAAGGAGGCGTTAACAATATGATAAATTTATTGTCTGCTTTAGGAACTATAGACGCGGACACGTGGATAACGGTAGGCATCGTTGCGGGCATACTGCTTGCCATGGCGCTCGTAATCGTTATCGCCATACTCATTGTCGGCAAGGTGTTCAAGGTGAATATGGACGAAAAGGTTACGCATATTCTTGAAAACCTTGCGGGCGCAAACTGCGGCGGCTGCGGTTGCAGCGGCTGTGCGGGATTTGCCGCAAAGCTTGCGGACGGTTCGGGCGACCTTTCCGCCTGCCACGTCACCTCGCCCGAAAAGAAGGCAGAGATCGCCAAAATTCTGGGCGTGGAGCTCAAGGACGAGCAGCCAGAAGTTGCAATAGTAAAGTGCAACGGCGGCAACGAAAATGCGGTCGCGGCGTTTGAATACAAGGGCAACCCCACCTGCGCGGCGTGCAACTCGCTTATGTGCGGCAACAAGGTGTGCAAGAGCGCCTGCCTGGGCTGCGGCGACTGTAAAAACGCCTGCCCCGAGGGCGCCATCGAACTCATAGGCGGAGTTGCTCACGTAGACCCCGACAAGTGCATAAACTGCGGAGCGTGCATTGTGACCTGCCCCAAGCACATAATAGAGCGCATACCCGTAAAGGCGCCCGTTTATGTGGCTTGTTCTTCGCACGAAAAGGGCAAAGAGGTAATGAAAGGCTGCAAAGTGGGCTGCATTGCCTGCGGGCTGTGCGCCAAGAAGTGCCCCCACGGCGCCATTACGATTGTCGATAACCTGCCCGTTTTCGACTACGACAAGTGCACGGGCTGCAAGACATGCGTTGAGGTATGCCCGAGACACATAATTCTTGAAAGATAATTTTACATTACAAAACTCCCTGCGTAAGGCTTTATGCAGGGAGTTTTTTTATGGTTGACAGATTTATTGTATAACCGAGCCGCTTACATAATCCGAACGTATGATGAGGCGGTGGGTTGTGCAGATTATGGGAAGGGACGTGTTTGTAGTTATCGGGGCGGTGTGAACGCAGTCGAGAGAGGGACAGTCTGCCTCCGTTACCGAGACGGAGGAATTTTGCCTGTCGATTAAAATTATGTTGTAGCCCCCTTCCTCCGCAGTATAGAGAAGGCGGATTGCCTCCCCGGAGTGCTCCTCCACCGAGATATAATCTTCGTCGGCGGTAAGGGCGTCCGTTATGAAGTTGTAGGTGCAGACCACCCTTTGCCCGTCGCCGTAGCCGCTGAGCACAGAAATTGAAGTTATGGGCGAGGACGGGCGGGCAAACACAAAGACGATAAAGAGGACGATTATAACCACAGCCAGAACGGCGTAGATTAAAATATCCCACATTTTAAAGCCTTTGTCCTGCCTGACCTGTTTTACCTTTTTGAGTGACATATCAGTTGAGGATTATTTTGCCGTTTGAAATGGTGTTGATTAAAGTATATTTGGGGTTGTACGACAGATTTTCGACATTGGTTACCATGTTTTTGCAGGCATTTCCGACGCGGCTCAGCATGACTACCGAACAGCCCGAAAGGTTGTCGTTTATGAACTCCGCAGCCCTCTCCGTGCCCATTACCATGAGCGCCGTCGTCAATGCGTCAGCCCTCGCGGCAGTCGTGCCGAAGAGTGTGCAGGAGGCGACGCCCGTGGTTATCGGCTCGCCCGTGGAGGGGTCGATTATGTGGCAGTAGGTCCTGCCCCCTTCTTCGGAATAGTAACACTTGTCGTAGTCGCCGCTCGTCGACATGCCCGTGGAGGCGACGTCGACCGAGGCAAAATCGGAGGGAACGATAAGGTTTGCGCTTTCGGGGTCGACGATGCCGAACTGCCAGCCTTCGGCGCGGTCATAAGAATTTTTTACGGAAAAGCTTGAGCCGCCGAAGCTGAAAAAGCCATACTCGAAACCGTAGTCCGACACAATGCCGTCTATTATATCGGCGGCATACCCCTTGCCTATGCCGCTTAAATCGAGCGCCAGGGAATAGCTCCGCCCCTCCGCCGTTACCGTTTCGGCGGGTTTGTAGGCATAATATTTTCCGTCGCGCTCCTCCGCTGCCACTTCGGACATGTAGGAGGCGAGCTCCGCGAACGCCCGTACGTATTCGTCGGACGGCTCTAAAAGGGCGGTTACAGCCGTGCCGTCCTCCGTGAGGCGGTCGTAGGGTTGACGCGTGGAGATGTCGGCGGTGAAAGAAAGGTCGTTGAACCGGGGGGAAAAGCCGTACAAATCTACAGAGTAATAGACGGCGGGGTTATAGTAACCCCCGGTGAATTTGTACATGTATATGGCTTCCGAAAGGACGGTATAGGTTGTGTAGTCCACCTCCACCCATGTGCCCGGCTGCGCGGCGTTGTACTGCGAGACGTAAGAGACCGGCACCGAGGTTGAGAGCGAGCGCTCGAGGTCGTTTAAAAAATCCGTGACTTCGTCGTTGAGCGAGTCGAGCGCGGAGAGATTGTCGTCGTCGGAAAAATCCGCCGTGACGACGAGGCGGGCGGCGGTGCCGAATTTTACATAGTCGGCAGCCATCGAAGTATACCTGCCGCCGCAGGCGGGAATGGTCGCTATTGCCGCGGCTGAAATAATTGCAGCTGAGGCGAGAGAGAGAATTTTTTTCATTATTTAAACTTAAAGCCCGCCGCAGGGCGGGCTTTTTTATTTTAAGATTTATTTACCGTAGTTTTCAAGAGCGCTCTGCACGGCGAGAAGGAGCCTTCCCGAACTCTGCGTTGCCCCCGTTATTACAGGTGCGCCCGAGGGGTAGCTGTCTACATTGGGTGCGCCTCCGCTTTCCGTTTCAACATCGAGGGCGAGCACCTGCTGCACCGTCATGCCGTTGTATACGGAGAGAAGAGTGCCGAGGTTCTGGTTGTAATTGGCAACGCCTTCCTCGCTCCATTTATCCGGGGAGGTTACGTTGGTATAGTCGCTTTCGAGAATGGTAACCGAAGTTACTATGCCTTTATCGACGGCTACGCTGACCTTTACTCCGTACTCGGTGCCCCAGCTGTTGTAGTGATACTCTCCTTCATAGGTGCCCGAGGGCATATCTATGGACGGCGTGCCGCCGCCGAGGGCGTTCTGCACGGCAAGGAGAAGCCTGCCCGAGCTCTGTGTAGCGCCCGTAATATTATAGATTTCGTTTGAAACTGCGGCGGGCGTGCCGTCATCATCCGTTGTGACAGTGACCGCAAGCACCTCCTCTGCCGTTTTATCTTTATATCTGTCGAGAAGCGCAGCCTCGCCGCTGAGCCAGATTGTTCTGTCCTCCCAGTTAGCCGAAACTTCGGTGTGTTCGCTGTCGACTGTGACGACCTTTTTTATAACGTTATCCTTTAAAATGACCTTTACGGCGATGCCGTAGGTTGTGTAGGGCGCCCACGGATTGGGATAGCTGTATTCGCCCTCCTTTACCTCGTAACCGAAGTTTAAAAGGGCGTTCTGCACGGCGAGAAGGAGCCTTCCCGAGCTCTGCGTTGCCCCCGTTATTACGGGTGCGCCCGAGGGATATGAGGAGGTTAAAGGACCGCCCGAGGCGTCGGTGGGCACGGTGTACGCCAATACATCCGCGACATACAGACCGCGGTAGGCGTTTAAGAGGGTTTGCTCGTTTTCAAGATAGTTCTGCCTGTCTTCAGCCGTCCAGCCGTTGCCTTCTGAGGAGAGCGGTACATACTCGCTTTCGGCAATGGTGACCTTGCGTATGCGGTCGCCCTTGTCGTCGGTCTGAACTTCAACGTTGACTTTTACGCCATAATCGGGCGCGGCGTCGTTCCACGCATTGGCATAGTGATATTCGCCCGAAACGGTTTCGGTCGTCCAGCCGCAGCCCGAAAGCGCGAAGCCGCCCGCGCAGAGAGAACCTGCAAGCCCGGCTGCCGCAATTATTTTTAAAAACTTTTTACCGCTCATATTAACTCCTGTTCTATTGATAATATTTTACCAGTTAATGAAGGGAATGTCAATAACAGTTGAGCCGTTTGATAAAAAAATGACCGCATAAGTGAAATATTTTTAAGCCGAACGCTTTGGTCCCTGGCGGCGCTTTATAGACAAAACTTACCGGCAAGAGGCTTGCCGGCAAGTTAACGGTTGAAGTTATTCTGTTCTGAGAGCGACGACGGGGTCCTTTTTGGCTGCCGCCGCGGCTGGAATGAGACCCGAGATGAGGGTCAATGCAACCGAGAGGGCTATCATTATGAGCGCCTGCCACCAAGGGAGAGCTGCAATCCCCCAAATGCCCGCAATGAAGAATACGACAATGTTGACGATAAAGGAGAGAATGTAGGTTATGAGTATGCCTATTATGCCCGCAACCAGACCTATTATAAAGGTTTCGGCGTTGAACAGCCTCTTGATATCCTTCTTCCTTGCGCCGACGGCACGGAGGATGCCGATCTCCTTTACCCTTTCGACGACGGAGACATAAGTTATTATGCCTATCATTACCGTGGAGACGACGAGCGACAGAGCCGTAAAGGCTATGAGGGCTATGGTTATCATCTGAATCATGGCGTTGACCATGTTTATGATAAGCCCTACCGTATCGGTGTAGGTTATCTTGTCGCCCACCCCGAGCACATCGATGTGCTCGACGCCGTCCGAATCGGTCCAGGTATATTCGGCTCCGCTTTCGCAGAGGGAGTTCCATTCGTCGAGGTAGTCGGTGATCTGCGTCTTTGTGTCGAAGTCGACGGGATAGATATAGACCGAAACGGGAATTTCCGCACCGCCGAGAAGGGAAGCCTTGACATGCATGAGGGTGTTGTCCTCGGGGTTTCCGGTATTGCTGCCCGCGAGACCGGACGTGATCATATCCATTATGTTGCCCGAGTCGTAGACGGCGCTCCTTGCAGTTGAGGTGTTTGCGGCATAGTCCTCGCCGTCTATCACTCCGTCCGAATTGACGTCGGAGAAGTTGACGTAGTTGAAGAAATAGGGAAGTATGGACAGGTATCCCTCTTCGGTAGCGTTGATATACTGCACTATGTCGCTATTCAGGCTGTCCTCGTGCATGTACTGCGTGAGGGCGTTCGTGTGGTAGAAACCCGTGGACAGACAGCCGTAGGAGATATCCTCCTTTTTCTGCAAAATGAGCTTTACAGAGAGGTCAACCGCCTCTTCGCACGATTGGTCGATATCGGGCAGGGGGAGTTGTGTAGGTTATTCCGTTTTCCTCCGACTCGGCGAAGTTGCCCGAAAGGTACGGCTTGTAGACGAACATGCCGGGAATTTGCTGGTAAATTTGATTGTTGGGATACCATGTGAACGTTTTAGAGTCCGGACCTATGAATTTTGAATAGTCGAAGCCCTCGTCGTCGCCCTGACCGCTGCCCACGAGACCGACTTCCTCGTCATAGAGTTCGTTGTCGACTGCGGCAAAGGCGTAGTTTAAAAATTCCTTCTGCGTAAGATACCCGAACTGACCGAGCATTAAGTCGGGAATGGTTTCGGCGTCGGTTACCATTATCAGGGAGCTTTTGTCGTCAAAGATAGCTTCGAGCTGTTCGTCCGTGAGGAGAGAGGCGTCTGTTATTATCTCCCCTCCGTCGTATGCGGCGATTATGTCGTACTGACTCAAAATATATTGATAGTTGTCGGGCAGTTCCTCGAAGGTGGCGACGGTGGCAATTGTGCCTGCGAATTCGGCATAGTCCTCCTGTTCGCTTAAAATCTGAGCATACATGCCGCGTATCGCCGTGATAGACAAAGTGCCGTCGGCGGCGGTTTCAGCCGCGGAGTCTACCTTAAAGTCGGTATATATATTGTTTGCCACGTCGAACCCGTAGTCGTACTGCATTACGTTGTAGTACTCCCGGGGAATGGAATTTATATAGCTGAGGTAACGTTCGTTTATGTTGTTTGTGGTGGAGAACTCGCCCGCGAAGGTACCCAAAGTTTCCATTAAGGAGTTGACGTACACCTTGTCGTCGAGCTTGGTTATGTCTATGTCGGGCGTCGAAGCCGAAGATAGCGACATGAGCGAGGTGAAGTCCACAGCCGTTTCGGTTATGGAGACGGGGTTGCCGGAGAGCATGTCGTCCTGCATGTCGTTTATATACGCCTGAACGCCCGAGGAGATGGCAAGCACCATCGATACGCCGATTATGCCTATGGAGCCCGCGACAGAAACCATTGCCGTGCGCTTGCGCTTGGAGAGAAGGTTCTTTAAGGAGAGGGAAAAGGCGACGCGGGCAGGCATTGCCGACTGCCTTCTGCCGCTCTTTTTGCGCTCCTTCTGCGCGTGTTTTTTGTCCTTTTTCGAAAGTTCCGCAGCGGGCGCGGGAGGCTCAACCGTGAAGGGACGGCTGTCGCCGATGACTGCGCCGTCTAAAAGCCTTATGATTCGCGTGGAGTACCTTTGGGCAAGCTCGGGGTTGTGCGTGACCATTATTACGAGGCGGTCGCGGGAGATCTCCTTTAAAAGCTCCATTATCTGGACGGAGGTCTTGGAGTCGAGCGCGCCCGTGGGTTCGTCGGCGAGCACAATTTCGGGGTCGTTTACGAGGGCGCGGGCAATTGCCACCCTCTGCGCCTGACCGCCCGAAAGCTGGTTGGGACGGTTGTGGATTTTATCCTTCAAGCCCACCTTGTCGAGCGCTTCAATTGCCCTCTTCCTCCTTTCGTGCTTGCCCACGCCCGCAATCATGAGGGCGAGTTCGACGTTCTGGAGAATGGTCTGGTGGGGAATTAAATGATAGCTTTGGAAAATAAAGCCTATGGAGTGGTTGCGGTAGGTGTCCCAGTCCCTGTCGGTATATTCCTTGGTGCTGACGCCGTTTATTATAAGGTCGCCCGAGGTGTAGTGGTCGAGACCGCCTATGATATTGAGTAAGGTAGTTTTGCCGCAGCCCGAGGGACCGAGCACGGAGACGAATTCGCTCTTGCGGAATTTTAAGGATACTCCCTTGAGAGCGGGCACCACGCCGCCCGCAACTTCGTACTCTTTTTTAATGTTCTTTAATTCAAGCATATTATAAATCCTTCCGTCGGATTGATTAGTCAGATTACTTTAATATAATAGCACCGCGCCCCTTGAAATGTCAACGGAGCGCGGCTGAAAATGTTTAACTTCACGCAATTTTCAGTTTTTGTTCTTCTTTTCGATATAGTCTGCACCCTTATCCTTCGAATCGAGGTCGGCATAGTCCTTAAGGCTGTCTTCAAGACTCCTGTCCGATTTAAAGGGAAAGAAAAAGCTTGCTTTTTTAATTTTTTTGCCCTGCCGTTCCACTGCGGCGCGCAGATCGTCTATGCGCGACTTTGCGCGGAGATTATCAAGCCGCGTCCTGATATCGAGCTTGAGTTTTTCATAGGCGACGACTATGCCCTTCTCCTTTGCATACGCCCGGATGCGCACGGAGAGATTGACCGAATGCGCAAGGTCTACGAAGAATACGCCGAAGAACATGCCGACGACGAAGGAGAACTCCATGTGGGAGACAAACCATTCCACCCACGAGATGACAAAGGGGTCCACCGCAAAATAATATACGGCGCCCGCGACCGTCCAGATTGCAGAAAAGAGGGGACAAATTATGCCCTGAATATTGCCCCACTGATTGGAGTAATCCCACAGCTTTATGTGCATGCCCTTGATGAATATAAGTCCGCCGATATATTCGATTGCCGTCATGGCGACGCCCATTAGAACCATCGTAACGACGGCGTCGCCCCAGTAGCTGCCGGTGTTTACGGGGATGGCGCACATGGCGTACAGTCCGACGAGTCCGAAGCCGTAGATGGGCAGGTACGGTCCCGTTAAAAAGCCGGGGTTGACCCACTTTTTCGCCGACACGAAGCGGCGGAAAAAGAGTTCGGCAACCCACCCGAGGCAGCTGCCCACAAAGAAGAGAAAACAGAGGGATAAAAAGATTGTCATGTCAGCTTTCCATAGCCGCGGCGAGACGCTTTAAGCTGCGGTCCTTGCCGAGAATGCCCATTATGGTGCAGAGGTCGGGCGAGTTCGCCATACCCGTTACGGCTATGCGCAGAATTTCCGCAACGTCGGCAACGCTACCCTTGTAATTTTCGGGATTGGCTTTATATTCGCTCATTTCGGCGGCGAAGCCGTGGGCGGCAGCCACTCCCTTTACCTTGGCAAACCATGCGGAGTTGTCGTCGGCGGGGTCGTAAACTTCGGCAAAGGAGGAAATTATTCCCTTTACCGTCTGACCGTCGAAGCGGAAAGAATAGTCGGGGCTGAAAGTATCGTCGAAGAAGTAATCTATCATGCGGACGCCCTGCGAGGCGCGTTCGATATCCTTGCGGCGCTTTTTGCCGCCCACTCCCATTATGAGATTCAAAACCGCGATTATATAATCCCTGTCTTTGAAGTGCTCCATGTCGGCTTGGGTGCCGAACTCGTTCACCCACGAGTACAGGAAGCCGTACATTTCTTCGGGGGAGAGTTTGGAGAGTTCGTTTTTGGAGATATCGTTGAGTTTGTCGAGATCGAAGAGGGCGCCGCTTTTGCCCATCTTTTCGATGGTGAATTTGAACTGAGTGTAGTCCGCCGCGGGGTTTTTGCGCTCCCATTCCTCGAAGTTGGAGTTTAAAATGGTCATGAGATACTTGACCACGGCGACGGGGTAATAGCCGTCTTTGCGGTAATAGTCGAGGGATAGTTCGGGGTCTTTGCGCTTTGAGAGTTTGCGCTTTGTGCCGCCGTCCACCTTCATGAGTGAGCAGGTGTGACCGTACGCGGGCATAGGAAAGCCGAGCACTTCAAACAGCTCTATATGCACGGGCAGGCTGGAGAGCCATTCCTCGCCGCGTATGACGAGAGTCGTGCGCATGAAGTGGTCGTCTATGGCGTGGGCGAAGTGGTAGGTGGGAATGCCGTCCGACTTTAAGATGACCACGTCCTGATCGTTCTGCGTTACGGTTATCTCACCCTTTATTCTGTCGCGGAAGGTGAGCTTGTTGGCGGTCGAACCGTGCGATTTGAGCCTTATTACAAAGGGTTTGCCCGCGGAGAGATTTAAGTATATTTCCTCTTCGGAGAGGTTGCGGCACTTGGCGTATTTGCCGTAGTAGCCTGTAATTTCCTTATTCGCCGTCTGCTCCTCCCTTACGGCGTTGAGCTCCTCCTCCGTGCAGAAGCAGGGATAGGCGAGCCCGCGCTCGATAAGGTCCTTTGCAAAGGCGCGGTAGATTGAGGCGCGCTGCCTCTGGTAATAGGGACCGTAACTGTTGAGGGGTGAATCTATTTCGGCGCCCTCGTCGAAGTTTATGTTGAAGTATTTTAAAGAGCGGATGACCGACTCGACGGCGCCCTCTACCTTTCTCTTTTCGTCGGTGTCCTCAATTCTCAGATAAAAAACTCCGCCCGTGGTGTGGGCTATGCGCTCGTCAGCGAGGGCGGAATAGAGATTGCCGAGGTGAATAAAGCCCGTGGGCGAAGGCGCGAGACGGGTTACCTCCGCTCCCTTCGGCAAATTGCGGGGGGGATACATTTTTTCATATTCTTCGAGAGGAAGAAGATTTTCGTCGGGAATGAGCGTTTTTGCGAGTTTTTTGAGGTCCATTATTTGTCACCTTCCGAGTGTTTATTTTTTAAGCGGAGAAAGCGCTTTATAGCCGCCTTGCCCTTGAGGGGGTGGATTATCTGAAAGATTGCAGAGATAACCGAGATGCCGACGGCTATGCCGAGGAGGGAGAGCGCGGCGCGTTCGCCCCATGCCGCCGCCTGAGCCATGTCGGCGTTGACTATATAATTTACGGTATAATAGAGAGAACCGCCGGGGACGAGAACTATTATTGCGGGCACGAGGAATATGGTTGACGGAGCCTTGAAGAGGCGGGCTAAAATTTCGGAGATGAGCGCGGCAAGCAGTGTGGGTATAAAAAATTGCAGAAAGAAATTATCGGCGTAGAAGTATTCGATGACGAGATAGACTGCGAACGTGGCGAGAATGTTACCCACGCCGATAAGTATTTTTTTGAGGTCGCAGTTGAACATTACGCCCACGGAGCACGCGCCGAAAAGACAGGTGATTATTCTGTATATGTAGTCCTCTGTCCCGGTGCGCGTATCGACGAGCTCGACCATTACGGAGCGGAGTATCATTATCGAGGCGCTGTAGCCCGCCGCTATGGCGAGAATGGTCAAAAGTCCGCTCATGAGCTCGAAGGCGCCCGAATAGATATCGCCGAGGAACATATCGCGTACGGCGTTGCAGATGAGAAGCCCCGGAACCACCACCATTATGGTGCCGATAGAGACCATGGAGACGTGGCAGCGCGCCCCGCAGAGTATGAACAGGCGGGTTAAAAGTATGGAGCAGACGCCGCCGATTACGGAGAGTACGAAGGTGCGGGCGTAGGCGTTGAAATCCCTGCGCGAAAGGAGTGTGCTCACATAGAGCATGAGGCAGCCGATTAAAAACGCGGGTATGCCGTCGATGAGCGAGCCGCCGAAGTAGATTGTGAATATGCCCGCGACAAGTCCGCCGCTCAGGACCGCGACGGGAAGAGGATAGCCCTTGGAGACGTTAATCTGTTCAAGCCTTGACTCAGCCTCCTCCGCCGTTATTTTGCCCGCGCATATATCGCGGGAGAGCTGGTTGTAATTTTCCATTTTGCGGAAGTCGTTGGTAACTTCATAGCAGCGCTTGAGCTGCGAAACTTCGGAACCGTCGACCATTCTTACGGAGCAATTGATTACCGAGGGCAGCGACATGACGTTGACCTCCTTTGCTCCGCAGGCAAGGCAAATTCGCTCGACGGCGATTTCCACCCTCGAGACGGAGGCACCGCACGAAAGAAGCCCCGAGCCTATGCCGAGGGCAAGGGCGAGCACGCGGTCGAAGTGACGGCGCTCGTTTTCAAGTGTTTCCGCCGCGGCGGTTTGCGGCATTGTGAGGGGCTGCGTTTCCATACAAAAATATTATATCAAACCAAAATACAAAGTCAAACTATTTGTGCAAAACACCTGTGCGAAGCGCAAAAAAAATGCGCGGACAGAGCCGCGCACTGACGGGAAAATTTACCTTTCCTTGGCATGGAATATGAGCCCTATGGTGCCGGGTCCGCAGTGGGAACCTATGACGGGACCGACGGGCTGAACGACTATATCCGCTTCGGGATGATCTTCCTTTATTCCCGCGACGAACTGTTCGCACGCCTGCCTGCAGTCCGCCTGAAGGACGAACACCTTGTATTTATCGAGCTCGGAGCATTTGGCGTTCAGATACCCGCGGAGCGCGGCAAGAGCTTTTTTGGTGCCCTTCTGCTTTTCGATATTTACAATTTTGCCTTCGTCGTTAAAGCATAGTATGGGCTTAATGCCGAGAAGATTGCCGAAAACCTTCGAAACGCCCGATACCCTTCCGCCGCGGTATAGATAGGTTAAATCCTCTACGGCGAAGTAGGTTGCGGTGTGGGGAACAAGTTCGTTCACGTAAGCTTCGAGCTCGTCCATGGTGGCGCCCTCTTTATATTTCAAAGCGGCATAGTATACGATAAAGCCCGCGCCGAGCGAGATGGTTTTTGTGTCTACGGTGCGCACCTCGCGTTCGGGATATTTTTCCTTTAAAGCGGCGATGGCAGAGTTCATGGCGTTGAAGGTCGCGCTCATCTGATGGGAGAAGGTTATGTAGAATATATCCTGACCGGAGGCGAGGACGGGCTCGAAATATTCGGTATAGGCGTATTCGTTCAGAGCGCTCGTCTTGGGTACGGCCCCGCCGCGCATGGCGGCAAAGAAGCCTTCGAAGTCGGTCTCTTTACCCATATCGTAAAAATATTCCCTGCCGTTTAAAGTGTAGGGCATGCGGATGACTTCCAGCCCGAGCTCCTCAACCGTTTTATACCACAACTCGCAGTTGCTGTCGCAAAATAATTTGTACATATGCTCTCTCCTTGTTATCTGACAAAAAGTATGGCTTTTATTGCTTTTTATACATTATAACTCTTTCTGTCGGAAATTGCAACATTTTATTTGACCTTGCGGAAAAAGAACCAGAAGATAATTAAAATCTGGAAGGGCGCAGCCACTACGTAGAAGAGCCACCACTTGTCGATTGCGGGCGCGAACACGGCGAAAAAGACATGGAATATGGCGACGGCGGACCAAAGAATGAGCGTGCACGAAATGGCATTTGTGAGTTTTGTGCCCCAGATTGCCGAAAAGACGGTGAGAAGTATTGCGCTTGCGAGGGGCGCGACGACGTATGTGAGCCACGCAAACTGTTCGTTTGAAGGCGTAAAGTACACGACGGCGAACACGCCCGTGGCGATAAACCACACGAGCCCCACTGAAAGAAGCACTATTAAAAGCCGTTTTTTGCCGAGGTTGATTTTGGGCTTTACGGCGCCTTCAGGCTGTTTGGTTATTATGTCGTCCACCTTGATGTGGTAAATTTCCGCAAGGCGTATGAGCACGCGGAGGTCGGGAACGGACTCCCCCCTCTCCCACTTGGAGACGGCTTTGTCGGAATAGTTGAGCATTTCGGCAAGCTTAAGCTGCGTGAGCCCCGCCTGCTGGCGGAGACGGACGAGATTTTCGGCTATTATGTCTTTTAAATCTTCCATGCCCATATTTTACCACATAAAAGGCAAAATTGCAATAGATACGGACAACTCTACTGTGAGTAGAGTGTGAATTTTTTACAGTAGAGTTAATTTTGCTGTTTGTTGAGAGAATTTAAGCAAAAATAGAGCGGAAGCGCGGCAAGAAAAATTGAAATTTTTAAAGGGTTGGAATATACTTATCTATATAAAAGAGGCGCGGGATTTTTGTAAACAGGGCGCAGTCTTTAAAATACGGGCAAGCCGCGGTGCGCAATGCTGCGGAAGTTAGTTGCCTGAAAACAAAAAGGAGATGCAATGAATACATTTGACATCTATGTCGACTCGGGGGCGAACATACCCGACGAGATTGTGGAAAAATACGGCATAAACGTAGTTTCGTTCATGTGCAATATCGACGGGGTTGAAACGGCATGCTACAAAAAGGGTACGCCCAGCCGCGACGTTGCTATTCAATTCTACAACGCCATGAGGGCTGGCTGCGAGACCTCCACCTCGCTCATAAACTCACAGCGCTTTCTGGAGGAAATTACCCCCTCGCTCGAAGCGGGCAGGGACGTTATTATAACTACGATATCTTCGGGCATTTCGGGAACGAACAAGCAGGCCCGGGAAGCCGCCGACGAGGCGATGAAGCTCTTCCCCGAAAGGAAAGTGCACGTTTTCGACGCCTTCAACGCCTCCATGGGCGAGGGATTGTTCGGGCTGTACGCCGCCCGCATGAGAGAGGAAGGCAAGAGCTTCGAAGAGGTTACGAAGTGGCTTGAGGACAACAAACTCAACATGCACTCCGTGTTCACGGTCAGCGATTTAAAGTATTTGAGAAAGGGCGGCAGGATATCTTCGACCAAGGCGATTGCGGGAACGCTTTTGAACATTAAACCAATACTGATTGCAGGCGGCGTCGGCACGATTGAGATGAAGGAGACTGTGCGCGGCAGAAAGAAGGCGCTTGCAAGGCTTGCGGAGCTTTTTGCCGAAGAAGTCGTCAACCCCTCGGGGCAGACCGTTTCCATCTGCCATGCCGACTGCGAGGAGGACGCAAACGCGCTTGCCGACATGATAAGGGAAAAGGGCGCAAACGACATAATTATCGAGGTCTACGACATATGCACGGGTTCGCACGTCGGACCCGGCACGGTGGCTCTCTTCTTCCTCGGCGACGACAGAAGCAAGGAAAAGGCAAAGAAAAAGAGCTCTGTAATAAAGACGATAGCTTCCAAATTCAAAAAGGATAATTAAATTGTGCATATTATACGGGGACGGCGGAGCCGTTCCCTTTTTTTGGGGTTGACATTTTTTATGCTTTAAGGTATATTATATATAGTGGTTTTTTACCGACAAATTTACCTGAAGGAACGGGGATTCATGAAAATATGCGTATTCGGCGCTTCGAGCGCACACATCGACAAAATTTATATTGAAAAGGTTGAGGAGCTGGGCGAAAAACTGGCAAAGCTCGGGCACAGCCTTGTGTTCGGCGCGGGCGGCACCGGGCTTATGGGCGCTGCCGCAAGAGGCTTTAAACGGGGCGGAGGTCACATTCACGGCGTGGTCCCCTCCTTCTTCCGCGACAACGGCATAGAACAGCTTTACGAGGGCTGCGACGAGATAACCTATACCGAAACCATGCGCGAGCGCAAAGCGATTATGGAGGACGAAGCGGACATCTTCGTCGTCGTGCCCGGCGGCATAGGCACGTTTGAGGAGCTCTTTGAAGTACTTACCTTAAAGCAGCTCAACCGCCACGACAAGGGCATTGTAATTTTTGATATAGACGGCTATTACGACGGCATGGAGATTTTTATGGAGACGGCGTACAAGAGAAAGTTTATAACCGAGAAGTGCCGCCACCTATATGAGAACTACGACAACATGGACGACGTTATAAATTACGTTCAGAACTACCGCCCCGACGGCACGCCCTGGCAGAAACTCAAGCTGGGCGACTGAGCATGATTACAGTATCATTTATCTGCCTCGGCAATATATGCCGCTCGCCCATGGCGGAGGCGATATTCAAAAAACTCGTAAAAGACAGGGGTATTTCCTCATCGTTCGATGTATTGTCCTTTGCGACCTCGGACTACGAGGAGGGCAACCCCGTTTACCCGCCCGCGCAGCGCGAGCTGAAGGCGCACGGCATTGAAGGCTTTGCCCACCGCTCTGCCCCCGTTAAACTTTCCGACATTAAAAATTCGGACTACGTGCTCGTTATGGACGACATGAACCTCAGAGATATAGTGCGGCTGACGGGCGGGCAGTACGGCGATAAAATTTTTAAGCTCGGGCAGTTCGGACATATGCAGACGGACATATCCGACCCCTACTACACCCGCGACTTTAAGAGGGCGTACGACGACATTTACAAGTCGTGCGAAGGGCTTTTGGATTACATTGTAAAAAAGCACGCGGGCACTCTTGCATACGACATAAAACATTAAAAAACAATCGCCTTTCAAAAGGAGGCGATTGTTTTTACAGTGTAGAGAGCAGGGGCTCAATGGCTGTCGATAAAGAACCTTATGGCGTTCATGACGTTTTCGTCCTCCTCGGTGGCGGCGGCGAAATCGAATTTTTCAAAATATGCTTTTTTTGCCGCGGGAGATGAAAAGCGCGAGGGCGAGAGCGCAGCGTTGAGCTCGTCCACAAGCTTTTGGGCGCGGACGGTGTTGTACACGTTGTGCCCCTTATCGACGTAGACCTGCGACTGAATGAACACTCCGCGGGCGGTGTTTGCGGGGGTATTGTCTGAGGCAATGGTTTTATCCCTCTGCCCGTAGGCGAGGAATGCGGGAACCTCCACCCCCTCGATTGCCTTTGAAGCATTGGCGTTGCCATTGGGACCGAACTTAAAAAAGTTAATCAACCACCACATGGGGCGGCACAGCGTTGCCATGGCTCTGCCCATGACGGGAGCGGCGCTGTCGGCGAGCGCCTTTGCGGGGGAGTTGAAACCCGAAAGCGCGACGACAGAGCGGACGGCGGCAATTTTTGTGAGGCAGAGCGCGGTATAGGCGCCCCAGCTGTGCCCGAAGAGGTGAACGGGCTTCGCGCACAGCTCTTCATCTCTCTTTACCGCGATATATGCGGCGGTGGCGCACTGAACGTTTGCATAAAAACCGCGTGTGTTTTTGCCCTGCGAAAGTCCGCAACCGATGCTGTCGTAGGCGACTACCGCATAGCCGTAGGAGGCAAGCTTAGCAATTTCGGTCATATACGGCGCGTGTCCCGCGCCCAGACCGTGGCAGAAGAGAACGACCTTGGCGCAGTTTTCGGCGGGGCGGTCGGTGTAAACGGCGGCATACAGGGGAGTTTTATCGAAGGTAACTTCAAGCCTGCGCACGTTTAGCCCGAAGTCGGATGGTTCGAAATATTTTAAATTGACGTTACGGTTCATGCGCCTGCCGAACACGAGCCTGTGGGCGTAGAGCGCGAGCGCGAACAGCACGATAAGCACAATGGCTATCGTCGCTATTATCGCGATTACTAAAATCCAATACCAATCCATTTTTAATATCCTGCCTTATTATAATTATATCGGGGCGGGCGCGTACGCGCCCGCCCCGCATAATTTTGTGTCTATTTTACGGCGTCCCCTTCCCCGGGGAGATAGAAGAACTGTTCGGGACCCGTATCGCGCATTAAAAGGCGCTTATCCCTGTATTTGGCGAAGAGCAATATTGCCGTGAATAAATCGCCTATACAGCCGCCGAAGTGCAATCCGATAAGAACTATGACGACGGCGTAGTAAACGGCATTTACAAAATACAGCCAGACCGCAAGCGCGCCGAAAATTATGCTGAACAGCGTGAACGGCGCAAGCAGGGCAATTAAAGCCGTTTTGCGGGTGACATAGATATCCGGCACGCCGCAGAATGCGACGGTGAGAGTTATGCCGAAGGTCAGCTTTGCGCCCGTGAGCGCCTTATATGCCGCGCCGTGCACGAGTTCGTGCAAGACAATGTAGGCAATCATGCAGACGCAGAGCACAATCAGGGCTATGAGGGTTGCTAAGCTGTCCGACGAAGCCGCGCCGACAATGTCGACGGCTAAAAGACAGGGAAGAATGACGGCAAGAGCCATTAAAAGCGAGCCGAGAGTGAAAATTACACCCCACTTAGCCGACTTTGCGTTTATGTGATAAGCCTCTCTGTATCCCTGCGGCAGCTCTTCGAAGAAGTTGTCCGCTTTCATCAGACGATATACTTATCTTCGGAGGCGGGAGCCGAGTCGATCTCCCTCTTCTTCTCCTCATAGCCCGCCTTGCCGAGCAGGGCAAAGGTCGCCTTTTTGCCGTTTTCTACGCCCGGCTGATTGAAGGTGTTTATGTTGAGCATGGCGCCCGTATAAGCCGTCTGGAGCTCCAAAAGATACATGAGCTGACCCAATGTGAAGGCGTTGACCATGGGCAGGTTTATGGTGTAGTTCATTCTGCCTGCCATGGCTAAAGCGTAAGCCGTGGCTTTGTTTTCTGCCTGAATGAGTTCCTGCATGGTGTGGCCGCCGAGGAAGCCGACGTCGGGGATGTCCTCGCAGCCGTGGGGAATGGGCATGCGCGTTGCGTACTCGCCGACAGAAATGAAGGTGATTACCTTGTCGTAGGGACCTTCGATATAGAGCTGGACCTGGGAGTGCTGGTCGGTTACGCCGAGGGACTTTACGGGGGTGGTGCCCGCGTTGACGACGTTTCCGTCGTAGTCAACGGCTTTGCCGAGGGATTCCGCCCAGAGCTGGCAGTACCAGTCAGCCATTAGCTTTAAGTTATCGGAATAGGGCATGAGAACGTTGATATTTTTGCCGTCCTTCATGGTTATGTACTGCAACGCCGCGCAGGCGAGGGCGGGGTTTTTGGAGATTGAGGGCTTGGAGCACAGGCTATCCATGTAGGCCGCGCCTGCGAGCATGCCCTTAATGTCTATGCCGAGGACGGCTGCTGGCAGCAAGCCCACGGGGCAGAGTTCGGAGAACCTGCCGCCGACGCCGTCGGGGAGAACGTACTTTTTGATTTTGCCGCCGAAGGTTGCATCAATCTTTAAGAGGTTGCCGCGGGCGGCGTCGGTGGTGAACACCATGTTTTCGGCGATGTCGACACCCTTATTTTTTAAGATATCGGAGATGATGAGGTACTGGGTCATGGTCTCCGAAGTGGCGCCCGATTTGGAGATGACGTTGAAGCAGGTCTTTTCGGGTTCTATTACGTCCAGAAGAGCCGCCATGCGGACGGGGTCGACGTTGTCCTCAACGTAGAACTTGGGACCCTTGCGCTTTGAGGGGGGCAGTTCGTTGTAGTGCAGGTGGCAAAGCGCGTTGAACGCCATTATGGGTCCGAGCGCCGAGCCACCGATGCCCAAAACGACGAAGTATTTGAACTTCTTTCTTATCTGCTTTGCAGTGGCTAAGATATCTGCAACGATTTCGTCCTGGTTGTAGGGAAGTTCGGTCCAACCCATAAAGAGGTCGTCCCTGCCGCGGTTTGCCTTTACATAGTTGAAAGCCTCCTCCGCCTTTCCCTTTATCGCCTTGAGCTGTCCGTCGGTTATGCCCTTATCGCCGAGCGTTTTGGACATCATGTAATTGTAGTCGACTGTGACGCGCATGGAGTTGCGCCATTCCCTGGTCTTGTAAGCCATCATTTTCCTCCAATATTTTGCGGATTGCCGCATTTTTTACCCTTACATTATATACCAAATACAAAAGTTAGTCAATATGCAAAGTTAATTTTTATATTTAAAAAACAGGGTAAAAAACTTGCGCGAACTATCGTTTTAGTTGTACAATATAAATATGGCTTTTGTTATTACCGCCGAGCAGCTTGAGGCGCAAAACAGAATAGTTGACTGGTTTAAACGTTCGACCAGGCAGACCTTTGTTCTGACGGGGTTTGCGGGCACGGGCAAGACCGAGCTTTTGCGCCACACCGTGTGCGACAGGCTGGAGCTGGAGCCGGACAAGAGCGCGGCGTTTGTGACCCCGACGGGAAAGGCGGCGACGGTGCTCATTAAAAAGGGAATACCCGCCTGCACGGTGCACAGGCTGATTTACCAGCTGATACCCGAAAAACGGGAGATAGAGATAAACGGCAGGAAAGTTACGGTCGAAAAGCTGACCTTCCGACGCAGGGAGTCGATTGACAAGAACATAAAACTTATCGTGCTGGACGAAGCGAGCATGGTTTCGGACGAGGTTCTGTTCGACGTGCTCAACTTCGGGGTCAAGGTTCTGCTGTGCGGCGACGACTGCCAGCTGCCGCCCGTGGAGGGGTTCAACAGCTATCTGCAGGTTCCCGATTTCAGCCTGAAAAAGATTGTGAGGCAGTCGGAGGACAACCCCATTATAGCCCTTTCCGCCATGGCGCGTGAGGGCAAGCCGATACCTTTCGGCAACTACGGAAACAGGGCGTTTGTTATAGACCGCAGGAGGTTTGTTGGCGAAAAGCGGAAAAAGCTTTTGGTGAGGGCAGACCAGATTATATGCGGGCTTAACAAGACGCGGGCGAGGATAAACGACGAGATGAGGGCGATTTACGGTTTTTCGGGTCTTCCCAAGGACGGCGAAAAGCTGATATGCACGCAGAACAACTGGGAGCAGTACATAGACGGCGAGATGAAGTTTAACCTTGTGAACGGCATTATAGGCACAGCCATAGAGCCCTTTTTCGACGAGGAACACTTTATGGGGTTCATGCAGTTCAAGCCCGAATTTTTGTACGAAAAGTGCCCGGAAGCCCTGCCGTTCGATTTGGGAGTTTTTATGGACGGGCAATACCGCTATAAGCACGGCGATTACTTTGAGACCTTTGACGAGGAGGGCAACCCCGTGAGCGTGTTCACGCTGAACAGGTTCGAGTACGGCTACTGCATATCCTGCCACAAGGCACAGGGTTCGGAGTTTGACAGCGCCATAGTTTTTGACGAGAGCTACGCCTTTAAGAGCGACAGAAACCGCTGGCTGTACACGGCGATTACGAGGGCGAGGGAAAAGCTGATTCTCGTAAGATAGGTTGCGTTCGTTAAGGAATATGTGCCGCCCTATTAAAAAATATCCCCCTCCGTTCGCACTCGAACGGAGGGGTTTTGTTATGAGTTTTTTGCGGCTGTGAGAAGGCGGGAACAGATGTCTATGGCGCCGTTGCAATTGACGAGCGAAAGCCCCAGGGCTTCGCCCTCCTCCATCTCTAAAAGCGAGTGGGCGTCTGCCTTTAAAAGGCATCTGTCCTTAAGCGCCGACTTTACGGCGGGGAGACATGCAAAGCCGTTTGAATTTATGAGCCGCACGACGTTTACGCCGCTGTCGGCTGCGCAGAGGGAAGCGCGGACGAGCTCCTCTTCACTCAGAACCGAACAGTCGAGCACAATGCGCAGGGTGCGGGGACGGCATGCCCTTTTGAGCTTTTTGCACTCGCGCTTGAAGTAGGAAAGGTTCCCCTCCTTTATGGCGGCGACGGGAACATAGACCTCGATTTCGTCGGCGCCGTCCTTTACCGCACGTTTTGCCGCCTTTACCTTAACGTCAGTCGTGTCGCCGCCGTGACCGTAGGATACGGGCGTTATGAGCGAGCAGACAGGGTCGGACCCCAGCCAGCTTACGCAAGGTTTTACAAATGCCGGCAACACGCATACGCCGCCCAGCCCCACCCTTTCGCTTTCGCGGCAGAGCGCCCTGATTTCCGTGCGGGTGAGCGACGGCGAAAGGGCGTCGCATTCAACTTTTGAAATGCGCGCCTGCGTTTCCTTTATCAGTTTTGCCTTTTTAAACTGTTCGAACTGGGCGAGCTCCTCCGCGGAGAGTGTCCCCCCGTTGCCGTTTTCCTGCGTTTGAATATCGTTATTCTGCATAAAAATACTCCTTTGTCCCTTTTATTGCAAAATACAACTCCTTAAAAGAGTTAGTATGTACGCATGGCAGTGGCAGGATTTTTTTATTGTATATTGCTGTTTTTATGCAGTTTTATAGCCGTTGAGCTTGTACGGCTGGCAAAGCTGGGGCTGGAGAGCCTGAACAGGAAAAAGGTTGCGGAGAAGAGCAAACCGAGAAAGAGAACGCAAAAACCGAGAGAGGTTTATTACGTGGTTGAGAAAAAACAGGAAAGAGCCCCGCGCGGGAAAGAAGCCGACGACGATCAGTCCTCGTAACGGACGATGTTTTTGCCGTCCTCCCAAAGGCGCTCGAGATTGTAAAAATCCCTTGCCTCGTCGTTGAAGATGTGCACTATAACGTCGGCATAGTCCAGAACAGCCCATCTGCCGTCGCGGACTCCCTCCACCCTTCTCGGGGTTTCGTCGTAGTCCTTTTTGAGTTTTTCCTCTAAATTTTCGGCAAGCGCTTTGACCTGCGTCGAGGACCTGCCGCTGCAAACAAGGAAGTAATCGCAGAGGCTTGTCTTTTGGGCGACGTCGATATACACTATGTTGCCTGCCTTTTTGTCGGAGAGAAGTTTACAGATTGTTAAGCATTTTTCTTTTGATGTCATGTAAGGAATTCCTTTAAGTATAGATATGCCTGCTGCGTGAGAGGGTATATATCCCCGCCGCAGGAATTTAAATAAGTTATCTGATGTTCGAGTGCGGCAAGCATCGCGTGGGGAAGATCTTCGGTAAGGAAAATCTTACGAAGCTGTTCCACCCCGTCGAAGTCCCTGCCATCTTCCAGCATGTCGCAAAGGTATAAAAGCATTTCCGCCTCGCTCATGCCCGCTCTGCCGCTCGTGTGGTAGCGGATGGCGTTTAAGAGGTTTTCGTCGGTCAAATTGAAATATTTTTGCGAGACGTACGCCCCCGAAAACTGGTGCATGACGGGCGAGGGAACGCCCTCGGGAGGGACGAAGCCCTGCAAAAACGGGCTGTCGGCGGAGAGGTTTTTGGTTACGTCGTGCAGCGCCGCCATGGTTACAGCCTGCTCCTCCGAAATATAAGCCCTTGAGGCGTTTTCGGCGCACATGACGGCGACGCGGACAGAGTGAGCCCAGCGCGACTTTTTTTCCAGCTCCGAGACGGAGGCGAGAATGCTGTTGAGATAGAGCCCCTTGCTCTTTATATATTGCCCGACGGCGGGCAAAACATACTCCGAAGTGCTTTCGCCGAGACATGCGAGGGTACGCACGCGGGTCGAGGACACGTTTGCGCCCGTATAGCGCACGCGCTCTACCTTTACGCAGTACCTTTCCTCCACCTCGGAACGGGACTTTTTTAAGCTCCTTGACCCCTCCCTTGCGCCAGCCGCGAGGGTTACGCAGGAGAGAATTCTTTCGGGCTCCCTCCACGAAGGAAAGGAAGCCAGCATATCGCCGCCCACGAGAAAATAAATTTCATGCGAGGGATAGAGAGCGCGGAAATGTTCGCAGGTCAGGTATGAATAACTGACAACGGGCGAAGAAATTTCATAGTCGGAAACTTCGACGCAGGGAATGCACGAAAAGGCGAGACGGCACATATTGAGCCTGTCCTCCGCCGAAGCCGAGAGCCCGCCCTGTTTATGCGGACTTATGCCGGTGGGAATGACGATGAGTCTTTCGGGATTGAATTTTTTTACAGCCGCCTTTGCGAGGGCGACGTGTTCTTTGTGGACGGGATTGAACGCCCCGCCGTATAAAATTACAGATGGCATGCTTTTATAAACTATGGTATTATTTGCGCGTGCGCGGTCAATAATTTGCGCATGAAGAAGTTAAGTTTGTTTGCCGTGATAACCGACAGCATTTTTGCCGCCGCGTGCTCGCTGTTTATATTTTTCACCGCAATAAGATTTTACACGGGAAACGTGCCGCTCGCCCTCTTTTTCGGCATTGTCGCCGCCCTGGTTTTGGGCGCGCTGTGCTTTTTGCGCCTTAAGGCGAAGAGGGGAAGGGCAATAAGTTTAGGACAGAGCGAGGGAAAGCGCAGCAACTTTAAGCTGTACCTTTGCACGCTCGATAAAAGCGGGCGCATGGATATTTTAAAGAAGGCTTACGGCGGAGAGATAAAGGACGGAGCGCTTGTGAGCGGAGACAGAATTTACGTCGCCGAATTCACCCCTTTGCCCCTTTCGTCCAATGATATTTGCCGCGCAACCGCTTTTGCAAGCACACTTGAAAAAGTTGTGGTGTGCAACTCTTTGAGCGATGAAGCCAAAGCCGTTGCGGACAGACTGGACGTGCGCGTGGCTGTTGCGGACGGGCTGTATGAAGAGCTTGAAAAAAAGGGAGAATTGCCCGAAAGCTATCCCTTTAAAACGGGAAAGAAAAAAAATTTTATGTACACGCTCAAGGGTGCGGTTAAAAAGAGTTACGCGCTGCGCTGGATGATGTGCGGGCTGTGGCTGACAGCCTTCAGTTACTTTACCTTTTTTCCCGTCTACTATATCGTTGCGGGCGGAGTGATGCTCGCCTTTTCGGCGGTGTGCCTGCTGTTCGGAAGTTAGTCGAGTGAAATATGCTCGAAGTTTTTCCGGGGAGAACGGCGGTAAAGAACAGCCTTTCTGCCTATAACTATGACGCATTCGGCGCCGAGGCGGTCGGCGAGTTCGTGACCTATCGCCTTGGGGTCGCCGTCGGCGTTTTCGAGAATGGTGACTTTTATGAGTTCGCGGGCGTCGAGACAGTCGGAAAAACTTTTGAGCATGTTTTCGCCTATTCCCTCCTTGCCCACCTGACCTACGGGAGTGATGTTTGCCGCAAGCGACTTCAGCCTGCTGCGTTGTTTTGAAGTGAGTGACATGATTTTACCTTTTTTAACTTAATCTGCCGCGCGACAGGGAAAGCCGCGCGGCAATTTTTTTAATTTACAAATTCGAATTCGACGTCGCCGACGACGACGGTGTCCCTTTCCTTTATTCCCATGGAATTGAGTTTTGCAATGACGCCCTTTTCGCGGAGAATCTTCTGGAAGTATGCCATGGAGTCGGGGTCGTTTAAAGATACGTTGCGGCAGAGCATGTCGACAAGCGAGCCGACGACGACATATGCACCGTTTTCGTCGATGAAAATTTCGTAGTCGAGATTGCCGCTCTTGCGGTAGGTGAAGTTTTCGTCCGCCTCGACGGGCTGAACGGGGGGCAGGTCCTTTAAAACTTCGAACACGCCCTCAATGAGCTCCTTCGTGCCCTCGCCGTTGACGGCTGAAATTTCATAAATTTTATATTTTTTGCCGTACTTTCTTTTAAACGCCTTTACATTTTCTTCGGCGCCGAAGATATCGCACTTGTTGAGTGCCACGACCTGCGGAAGGGCGGCGAGCTTTTCAGAGTAGCCCGCAAGCTCTTCGTTGATTTTTACGAAATCTTCTAAAGGATCCCTGCCCTCGACGCCGGAGACGTCGACGACGTGAAGGAGCATTCGCGTGCGCTCGATATGTTTTAGAAAGTCATGTCCAAGCCCCGCGCCCTCGGAGGCGCCTTCGATAAGACCGGGTATATCCGCGGCGACAAAGGAATTTTCGTAGTACTGCACGACGCCGAGGTTGGGCGAAAGCGTTGTGAAGTGGTAGTTTGCTATCTTGGGGCGGGCTGCCGAAATTTTGGAAAGAAGGGTGGACTTGCCCACGTTGGGGAAGCCGATTATGCCGACGTCGGCAATTACTTTAAGCTCCAAAAGAACTATATGCTCCTCAGTCTTTTCGCCCTTTTGCGCAAAGTTGGGGGCATGCCTCCTCGCGGTGGTGAAGCGTACGTTGCCCTTGCCGCCCCTGCCGCCTTCGGCGAGCAGAAATTTATCGCCGTCGCGGAACATGTCGCAGATAACGGTTTTGGTTTCGTAGTCGCGGACTATGGTGCCGACGGGCACCCTTATGACTATATCCGCGCCGCCCTTGCCCGAACAGCGGTTTGTGCCGCCGCGTTCGCCGTTGCCTGCCACATATTTGTTGGTGAAGCGGAATGACAAGAGATCGTTCATAGACCTGTCGGCAAGTAGGTACACGTCGCCACCCTTGCCGCCGTCTCCGCCGTCGGGTCCGCAGGCGGGCTTGCCCTTGAAGGACTTGAAGGAGTTCATTCCGTCGCCGCCGTCACCCGATTTTATGGTTATCCTTACCCTGTCGGTAAACTGGTTTTTATCTATCATACTTTAATTATCCGTTGAGATGTTCCGATATAAAATGCGCGTTGTCCGCAGTCTCCGAAATTTTTAAAAGAAGCTTTTGCGCAGTCAGACCGGGGTCGGCGCGGAGGTCGCCCGAGACTTTAAGTTCGTCCGCCGAAAGGAGCATTTCCTCCCTGAGCGCCCCCGAAGCCCTGAAGTCGATTGCCGGGAATATTTTATTTTTCGCGAGGGCGGAGGAAAGCGCCACCTCCATGTTGGCAGCCGCTTTGAACTCCTCGTAAACCGCCCCGTCGAATGCGCTTGCGCCCTCGGTTGCAACGGAAGCTATGACGGTGAGCGAACCTCCCTCTTCTGTATTGCGAGCGGCGCCGAAGATGCGCTTAGGCGTTGAAACGGTTCTGCCGTCGATTGCCCCGCCCCCTGCGAGATTGGAGCAGGCGCGGACTACGGAAGTAATTCCGTCAAATATTAAAACGACGCTCTTTCCGCACTCCACAAGCCTTTTGGCATGCTCGGCAGCGAGGTCGGCAACGCGCAGATGGTTGGCGTCGCCCTCGCCGAACACAGAGGAAAAGAGCGTTGCGCCGGGAGCCGCGCGGCGGTAGTCGGTGACCTCCTCGGGGCGGACGTCTATGAGGACGTAGATAAGCCTGACTTCGGGGTGATTTTTTTGAATTGCCCCCGCTATATCCCTTAAAAGCGTGCTCTTGCCCGTTTTGGGCGCACCGCTTACGAGCGCCCGCTGACCCCTGCCCACGGGCGAAAACAAATCGATTATCCTGCAACTTAAAGGGCACCCTTCGTATCCGAGGGTGAGGCGGGATTCGGGATAGCAGGGCGTTAAACTTTCAAAGTCCGTGCGGCGCATATTTTCAGGATTGAGACCGTTGACCGACACGATGTACGTTGCCGAGGGGCACTCGTTGAGATTTTTTATCGCGCCCTTGCATACGACGCCGTCGCCCTTGCGCAGCCTGAACTTGGCGACAAAAGAGGTGTTGACGAACACGTCGCCAGCGCCAGTGCGGACAAACCAGAACTTGCCGTCGTTTTCGAGTATGCCGGAATAGAGCTCTTCATCCACGGAAAGTTCGGGAGAAGCGACATAGTCGGGCTGCGGCTCATCTCCGGGTTCGGGACTTCCCGCAAAATATCTGCGGCAGCGCTCGACGTCGGCAAGCAGACTTCTGTCGTAGGAGTCGGACTTGGGCGGCGCACCCCTTCTGCTTGCGGGCACGGGGTCGGCACGGTTTGACGCGATTAAGAGAATTGCCGAAACGAGTTCGTCCTTCTTCTTATTGGTGGGACTGTAGACGCCGACTGCCCTGCCGAGCTGACGTAGGGCGTGAATGCCGCTCGCATTAAGTTTTTTTGTCAAAGAATCCAAAAGTCCGTTCACTTAACCGGCATTCTCCATTACGATTATGGTTGTATGTTCGCCGTCGAGGTCATCGCGGTCAATCTCGATTTCGTTGCCCTCCTCGACAATGGTCACGTCCTCGCCGTCGAATTCGTCGAGGAAATCGTCCACCTTGTCGATATCTATCCTGCACCCCTTCTGGCGGTAGTGCATGGGGATTACGATGTCGGGCATTATTCTGTCGACGTACTCCTTTGCCATCTTCGCATCGATTGTATAGTTACCGCCGACGGGAATTAAGAGCACGTTGACGGGCAGAATCATCTCTATGAGGTCGGACGAGCAGTCCTCGCCGAGGTCGCCGAGGTGGCAGATATCCAGCCCGTCCATGCGGAATTTGAAGATTATGTTTTCGCCCCTCTTTTTGCCGCGGACTTCGTCGTGGAAACTCTTTATGGAGCTAATCTCTACGCTGTCCTTTAAAATGTACGCCGTTTCGCCCTCGAGGACGACGGGATTGCCGCCCACCTTTTTTACGGCGTCGTGGTCGTAGTGACGGTGCGACACCGTAACCGCGTCCGCCGAGACGGCGGGATAGGTGTAGCCGACGGAATCGTCGTACGGATCTGTTACGACGGAGATGCCCGTACTTTCCGTAAGTTTGAATGAGGAGTGACCGAGATATCTTATTTTCATGATTTTCCCTTGAATATTTTATTTTTTTGCATTGGTTGAACTATATATGCAGGGCAATCGCCCTGAGCTTTACCGTAATCTTTTCCCTGTCGTCGCCCGAAAGATACTCGATAACAGCCGTTACACCGTGCGGTTTTACCACGCACGAGAGCTTTTGGGTAAAAACGCCGTAGCCGCCGCGGAGGTTTTCGTCGCCGAGCACGCACACCGTTTTGGAGCCCTGCACGAAGCTTATGCGCACGTTTACGCCGCCCTTTCTTACCTGCTCGGCTCTGCCGTTCGAAAAGGAAAAGGAACAATCGTCGCCCTCCAATTGATAGACTATGCGCGCAGTTCCCTCCCCCACCTCGAGGCGGGCGGGACAGACGACGTCATTTTTCCACCCGTTTCCCTGCGAATTTATGGTGAGGCGGCAATCAGTCATTTCTTCCGAAGATGGCAAGCAGCCTTATGAATAAGTTTATGATGTCGAGGTAGAGCCCGCAGGCGGAGTCGACGGCGTTGTCGAGCGTTTTGGGACGGCTCTTTGCGAGCGAGATATCAAAACCGATGTAGCAGCAGAATATGAGCACGACGAGCCAGTCGAGCCATACATAGCCGGAGGTGAAGTAAGCGCCCGTGAACATGGCAATGAGCGACCAGATGAGCGCTATGAGAAGGCTTAAGGAGAGAATTTTCCACACGAAGTAGAGCACGGCGAGCAGCCCGAACACGACGGCAAGTATTGTGGTGACGAGAAACGCCGAGCGCACCACGCCCAGGGACTGGTAGGGCACGACGAGCGCGAGCACTGCTCCTATGGGAAGCACAACGAGACAATAGCCGATGAAGCTTAAAAGGGGCTTGCGGCTGAAAGAATTTATGCATACTCCGGCAATTGCCATGACGAAGTAGCAGATTACAAAGATAAGGTAGTTGCCCCCTCCGTAGACCCACTGCGAGATTATGTCGCCGAGAAGGATAACTTCGAGCGCGTTTACCGCAAAGCCGAAGAGAAGGGTTGCGGCAACTACTGCATAGAACGCCTTATCCGATATGAATTTGGCGTCGGCGGAAGAGTATCTGTTTTTGAAAATTGAAAGAGCCATGTAAGTTCCTTATTTTATTTCAGAGAAGTCGTTTTTATATCCCTGCCCTGGAAGGAGTTGTTTTTTCCGTCCTCGAACTGCTCCCTGCCGGCGCGGAGAAGGGCGCTCAGGGTTTGCGGGTCTCCCCCCTCTATCGCCGAGGCGATGTCCGTAAGGTTTGAGGCGAGCAGTCTTACGCTTGCCGAGAGGTTGTCGGCGTTTTCAAGATAGAGTTCCGTCCACACGTTTTCGTCGACGCCGGCAATCCTCGTCATGTCCTGAAAGCTGCCGCCCGTGAAGCCGAGGCATCCTTCAATCGTCTTATCCTTTACATAGCAGTTGGAAACTATGTGGGCGAGCTGGGAGGTGTAGGCGATTTTTTTATCGTGGACTTCTGCCGAACACTCGACAAGGCGGGCAAAGCCTATGTCCTTTACAAGCTTTTTTATGAGCTCATAGGCGCGTTCGTCCGTATATATGTTGGAGGTAAGCACCATTGAAGCGCGGTCGAAGAGATCGGCGCAGGCGTTTTCGATACCCGAGACCTCCTTGCCCGCCATTGGGTGGGTACCGACGTATTTAAGCGAGGGACGCCTTCTGAGAACCTCACGTTCGATATACCTCTTTACGCCGCAGATGTCCGCGACGACGGCGCCCTCTTTGAACGGATAGGTGCAGACGAAATCGACCGTCGCCTTCGGCGGCAGAGCGACGAACACGACGTCGCAGCCGGAGACTTCCCCCGCCATGTCTATTACCCCGTGGGAGAGCGCGTATTGAGTTGGAGCCTGGGAGCGGTTTTTGCCGACGACGAAGTAACCAGCCCTCCTTAAGGCGAGGGCAAGCGAGCCGCCGATTAAACCGAGACCTACGATTCCCGTTTTCATAATGTGCCGTAACCTATAATTTATACGTAGCCATTATAACATAGCATGGCATTTTTGTACAATGTTTTTGCGTAATTTTTTATGCAAAATTCACACCTGTTTTTGTTTGGGATAATCTTTTATAAATAATTGACAAGACAACTTTAATTAATTATAATAAAGTCGTTAATAAAATATTTATTTTAAGGAGTACAGTTGCTATGAACAAAATGTCGGTTAAAGACATTAAGGATTTTAAAGGCAAAAAGGTGCTTGTGCGCTGCGACTTCAACGTTCCCATGAAGGACGGCGTGATCACCGACGAGAACAGAATTATAGGCGCTCTTCCCACCATCAAGTATCTTTTGGAGAGAGGCGCAAAGGTTACGCTTTGCTCGCACATGGGCAAGCCCCACTCCATTTTTTCCGATGAAGTAAAGCTCAACAAAAAGGATTTAAAGAAGGTTGAAGCGGGAGAAACGACTGCCGAAGCCATAATTGAAAAGGCGAAAAAGGAAGAGCCCAAAAAGCTCACCCTCGAGCCCGTGGCAAAGAGGCTCAATGAACTGCTGGGCGGCAAGGTTACATTTGCGCACGACGTCATAGGTCCCGACGCAAAGGCGAAGAGGGACGCGCTCAAGGAGGGCGAAGCCGTACTTTTGGAGAACCTCCGCTTCCACTGGGAGGAGGAAAAGAAGGAGATAAACTTCTGCAAGGCGCTTGCATACGACGCGGAAATTTACGTCAACGACGCCTTCGGCACGGCTCACCGCAGCCACGCCTCCACCGCAGCCATCGTCGAATACGGCATAATAAAGACCGCCGTCTGCGGCTTCCTCATCGAAAAGGAACTCTCCGTAATGGCTGCCACCCTTGAAAATCCCGAAAGACCCTTCGTTGCCATTCTCGGCGGCGCAAAGGTTGCCGACAAGCTCAACGTTATAAACAACCTCCTCGAAAAGTGCGACACGCTTATAATCGGCGGCGGCATGGCTTACACCTTCCTCAAGGCGAAGGGGTATGAAGTGGGCACTTCCCTTTTGGACGAGGAGAAGATAGGCTACTGCAAGGAGATGATTGAAAAGGCTGAAAAGATGGGCAAAAAGCTTCTTCTGCCCGTCGATACGGTAGTCACCTCCTCCTTCCCCGATCCCATAGACGCCGAGATAGAAGTTGAGACCGTACCTTCCGACCACATTCCCGCAGACAAGATGGGCATGGACATAGGCGAAAAGACGAGGGAGCTCTACGCGGAAGCCATACACGGCGCAAAGTCGGTTATCTGGAACGGACCCATGGGCGTGTTCGAGAACCCCACCCTTGCAAAGGGCACCATTGCCGTAGCTCAGGCGCTTGCTGACGTTTACGGCAAGTGCACGACCATTATCGGCGGCGGCGACAGCGCGGCGGCAGTACAGCAGCTCGGTTTTGCCGACAAGATGACCCATATCTCCACGGGCGGCGGCGCTTCGCTTGAGCTGTTCGAAGGCAAAACTCTTCCCGGCATTGCCTGCTTAAACGATAAAGTTTAAATTAATCTTTTAAAAATATTATGCCGCGGCGACCCCGTCGCCGCGGCATTAATATAGAATATGGAAAAGTTAAAAATAAAGAAGGCAAAACCCAAACGGACATGGTTTTTAAACGCCTTTTACAGGGTATGTCTGCCCGTTTATTTAGGGACGGCTGTACTGCTCGCGGCGGCGTTTTTGCTCATACTTGAATTTTCACAACCCGAACTGCCCGTCGCATACGCGCTCGCCTCAATCTGCTACGGCTACCTTTTGTTCATGCCCGTTATATTTGCGCTGTTCATTATGCCGCGCATGAGAGCAAAGCAGGCGACGCTCGATTTGGCAAAATACAACTTTTCGCCCTGCGACGGGGACGGCGATATCTCTTTTGAGGCTGTATTGCCAGCCGTTACATACTACTACGCCGCGGATCCGTTTGATAAAGACGAGTGCGTGACTCTGTACGGGCGGAGCGCTGCCGAAACGCTTGCCTGCACCCTTGCCGACAGATACATTGTCTGCGACGAAGTCGACCAAAACCAATTTTTACCCTTCTTCTATAACGACAACACAAGCGACGAAAGGCACACCGTATATGAGATTGAAAAGCGCGTTGAGGGCGATATTTTAAAGCTGAAGATTGCCCGGCATTGCAAGCTTTCGTTCACCCGGGACGGCATAGTTGTAGGGCAATCGCTTTTTAAGTACGAGAGTATAACCGCCGAGTGCGGACTGTGGTATGACAAGCAGGGAGTTCAGGCGAGGGTCGCGTTCGACATGGACGAACTCACCGCCTCGTTTGCAGTCGGCACGAAGATTTATGCGACGATAAAAAAGTTCGGCATAAAGGTTGACAACGGCGAAGTGCTTGAATTTATCATGGCTGACCCCGGAAAAGCATTTAAAGCCGTGGCAAAGACTTTAAGCCTTAAAAAGCAGGCAAACTATACTCTGAATTGATTTTATTTTATAAATAAAGATAAGGAATCAGGAGATTTTATGAGAAAACCTTTTATTGCAGGCAACTGGAAGATGAACATGACCGCGGAGAGCGGAGCAAAATTAATTGAGGAGCTTAAACCGCTCGTAAAGGACGCAAGCTGCGACATAGCCCTTTGCGTGCCAGCCATTTTAATCCCCGCCATGGTTAAAGCCGCAGAGGGGAGCAACATTGCGATAGGCGCCGAAAACGTGCACTGGGCGGAGAAGGGAGCATACACGGGCGAAATTTCGTGCGCGCAGCTCAAAGAGTACGGCGTAAAGTATGCCATTATCGGGCACAGCGAGAGAAGGCAGTACTTCGGCGAGACGGACGAGGGCGTAAACAAGCGCACGCTGGCAGCCCTTAAAAACGGCATTACCCCCATAGTATGCGTCGGCGAAACGCTTGAAGAGCGCGAGAGCGGCGTCACCGAAAAGGTGCTTTACAAACAGCTTAAGGACGGGCTTGCAGGCGTTGAGGACATTACCAAAGTTGTCATAGCTTACGAACCCGTTTGGGCGATAGGCACGGGCAGGACGGCAACCAACGTTCAGGCGCAGGAGACCATAGCTTATATAAGAAAGACGATAGGCGAACTCTTCTGCCCCGAGTGCGCCGAAAAAGTGATAATCCAGTACGGCGGCTCGATGAACGCGGGCAACTGCAAGGGTCTGATGGCTCAACCCGACATCGACGGCGGACTGATAGGCTCGGCTTCGCTCAAAAAAGAATTCGCGCAGATTGTAAATTACGATAACTATTTTGAAGATTAACCAATTTACACAAAACCGGGCGGACCGACAGGTCCGTCCGGTTTTATTAATTTTGCTGTTCGGTTTTTTCGAAAATTACGGTAAAGCTCATCTGGTCGTTGCTGACGGTATAGGTGATAACGCCGTCGTCGTACTGGTATTCTTCGGTTACAGAGGCAAAGCCGTTTGACGAGGTGAATTTTATTACGCCGTCCTCGTAGGTGTAAGTGCCTTCAGCCTCGTAGGTTGCCCCTCCCGCTCCGGCGCCCTTGGACTGAACGACGCCCTTTCCGTCCTCTCCGAGAATTATGCGGAAATACTCATAGTTTGATGCCGTAATGAAATTTGAAAGGTCTGCCGCCTCCCCCTCGTTTTATGAAAGACTGTCAATTTTAAAGAAAGAAAAGGGCTATACCGACTATAAAATAGCGCAGATACTGCATGTGACGACGAGTTATACCTCGGCTTGGAAGAAGTTCGGCTATATTCCCTCCCTTGATAATCTGATAATTCTTTCAGATGAATTCGGCGTTTCGATAGACTACCTTTTGGGAAGAACGGACGAGAAGCAGGGAATTTTTTAAAATGCGATAATTTAAGTTGCTAACGGGCGAAAAGTTGTTTATAATATTTGTGTAAGAATTTTTTGACAGAGGTAATTAACTTATGGCTAAGAAAGTGCCCTATGCACTTATTATTATGGACGGCTACGGTCTTGCCGCCGCGGGAGCGGGCAACGCTATCTCTTTAGACGGCAGCAAGAACATTAACCAACTTGAAAAGAACTACCCCCACTCCACCCTCGGCGCGAGCGGACTTTCCGTCGGGCTCCCCGCAGGGCAGATGGGCAACAGCGAGGTGGGGCACCTGAACATGGGCGCCGGGCGCATCGTATATCAGGACCTTACAAAGATTACAAAAGCCATCGAGGACGGCGACTTCTTCACCAATCCCGCCCTTTTAAAGGCTATGGAGAACGCCAAAAACGGCAAAAAGCTTCACCTTTACGGGTTGTGCTCCGACGGCGGCGTACACAGTCACTTAACTCACATTTTCGCGCTTTTGGATATGGCAAAACTGCACGGCGTGAAGGACGTGTATGTGCACTGCTTTATGGACGGCAGGGACGTTTCGCCCACGAGCGGCGCGGGATATATCGCCGAACTTCAGAAGCACATGGCGGATATCGGCTGCGGCAAGGTTGCCTCGGTCGTGGGCAGGTACTACGCCATGGACCGCGACAACAACTGGGACCGCGTTGAAAAGGCTTACGACATGCTCACCCTGGGTACCGGCACGGAGTGCACCGATCCCGTGGAGGCTGTGCATGCAAGCTATGAAGAGGGCGTGACCGACGAATTTATCAAGCCCATAAAGGTATATGAAAACGGCAAACCCATAGGTCTTTTGGAGAAGGGCGATTCGGTTATCTGCTTCAACTTCCGCCCCGACCGCGCGAGGGAGATTACGAGAGCGGTTTCGCAGGAACAGTTTATTGTGCCCAAGGGAACGGCGTTTGAGAGAAAGACGGGATTTTTACAGCCCGTTTACGTATGCTTTACCGTGTACGATGCCGAGTTCAAGAACGTTGAAATCGCCTTCCCCAAGACGGTCCTCAACAACACGCTGGGCGAGTACCTTGCAAAGCTGGGCAAAAAGCAACTGAGAATTGCCGAAACCGAAAAATATGCGCACGTAACCTTCTTTTTCAACGGCGGCGTTGAGGCTCCCAACGAAAACGAAGTGCGGGACCTTATTCCCTCGCCCAAGGTTGCAACCTACGATTTGCAGCCCGAGATGAGCGCATACCTCGTTACCGACAAGGTTTTGGAAGAGCTCGATACCGGCGAATTCGACGTTTTGATTTTGAACTACGCAAACTGCGACATGGTAGGGCACACTGGTGTTATACCTGCAGCCGTCAAGGCGGTGCACACCGTGGACGAGTGCGTTAAAAAGGTGTGCGATAAAATTCTTGCCATGGGCGGCGCGGCGATTGTGACTGCCGACCACGGAAATGCCGACAGGCTCTTATCCGACGACGGTTCGCCCTTTACGGCGCACACAACCAACCCCGTGCCCGTAATACTTGTTTCGGAAAAGTATAAGAACGCCGAACTGCGCACGGACGGCATACTTGCAGACCTTGCCCCCACTCTTTTAACCCTTATGGGACTTCCCGTTCC
>CALVMP010000005.1 GCA_944346655.1 uncultured Clostridia bacterium | reverse complement strand
GTTGAGGTGACGGGACTTGAACCCACGACCTTCTGGTCCCTAACCAGACGCGCTACCAAACTGCGCTACACCTCAGCAACAAGCTTATTTATTATACTTGAAAAATTATAAAATGCAAACTATTTTCAGCTGTTTTTATAAAAAAATTTAAAATATTTTTATAAGCTCAAATTACAATTTCCCCTCTGCTTTCGCAGAGGGGAAGTTTTTTGAGTTTATAGAATAGCATCTGAGCCCGGAACGGACACAGAAACAACATCCGAATCGTTTGTAACGATTACCGAAACAGAGCCAAAGGTCAAGGTGAGAGTTTTGACTCCCTCTTCGTCTATCGAAACGACCATACTGTCGCAGAGCACACCTTTGAGACGGTATAAAGGCGCACCTCCTTTTACAGTACAGGTGAACTCACCCACATTCAGAGTTTCATCGTCGACAATAAAATCGCTATACGACCATGAAACAACATTTTCCGATACGGGAGTTCCATTGTTGACCACAATCGACAGAGCTGAGCCGTCGAGCGTAAACGTGCACCTGTATGTGCTGAAGTCCTGGCTGTTGTGTCCCGTGAACGAAAGAACCTGCTTACCGCCTACATACCTCAAAGTACCTGGAACAACAACGTTATTTACCATGATGCGGAGCGCATACCGTTCGTTTACGCTGCCCACAGCGTTGGAGATAATGATATTGACGCCGCCAACCGAGTAGGTTCCCACAAAGCTTTCGGGGCTGAAGGGCTGAGCCTTGGAATAGGTTACGCCGCCTATTGTTACCGTCGTGCCGTTGAAGGTTGCGGTGACCTGCTGACCGCGGTTGGTGTAGGTATAAACGAAAGCTCCGTCGACGGTCTCGATATTTGAAATCGTTACCGTGCTCGAATCGCCGTAGGCAATAGTTCCGTCGGCATTTACGACAAGGAACGTGTTGCCGTCCAGGTCTACGTAAGTGCCCGTTATTTCATTGAGGCTCTCCCAGCCGTAGACAAGACCGTTTACCGTCGCATACAGTCTGTCGGTGACGACAATAGTATTCTCCTCTTCCCCTGCCGTATATGTGAGAGTGATAATCTCTCTGCCGTTGACATACTCCATGTTGAGAGTATATTCGTACCTGGAAAGGGTGAGCAAGGACGAGCTGCCGTCGGCAACGTTATAGGTCGAAAGGTTTAACGCGCCGTTTTCATCGATGAAGAACTGCGACGTTTCATATCTGCCGTTATACTCGAACACTGTGTCGCAGAGAGCGGAAAACGTGCTCTGGGCAAGGTAGAACCTCTCCCCGCCCGTGGTTACATCGCTATCGCCTGTCTGTGTGTCTATGCTGACCGTAGACGTGGACACGTTCATGCCCGACTGCGTGGACAGGAGAATGTATCTGTCGTAGGTTATAGTGTTGTTTGCCGTATCCTGAACAAATTCGCCGTTTATTTCAAGATAGAGGTCGGGCTCTGTCGAGTTCTCGTCGATATAGTAATAGCCCCATGAGAAGTAATAAGTCTGACCGTCCAATACTACCGTGCCGTAGTCGGGGGAGTCGGGATCAAAGTCGAAGGCTATAGTGCTGGGATTTGTGCCGCCCGTGGTGAAATAGTCGTTCGCCTCGAGGGAATCGGTGATCTCCTGCACCGCCTGTGCTTCATAACTTTCGGTGAGGTAAGCCGAATAATAGCCGTAGTTGCCGGGTACGCCCGCAAGCGCCCAATATATGCCGTTGGTGTTTGCAAGCAGAAGATTGAGCTGTATGCTGCCGGACACATCGCCGTTGTCGCTAAACTGGGGATGTTCGAAGCTGAGGGACATTGCAGCCATCTCTTCCATCCAGATAAATGTGCCTGCCACCGTTCTCGAAGCGTCGTCTGCGCCGACAATATGATAATTGATGGTTACGCGGTAGTCTCTTGAATTTACCGTGAGATCTTCGGCATTGGTAGTATAATTCTGCGCGAATTCCTGCTTTGCCGACTCGCGGAACCAATAGCCCGCAACCGAAGCGTCGCCCGTTTCCGTTGCAAGCTCAAACACGTCGGTGCTGCCGTATACGGGGCGGATCGTATATTGAGAATCGCCGACAGTGAACGTATAGACGAGCTCTCCGCCTTCCACTCCCCTCGTCAGCGTATAGTCGTTGCCGTCATAGGTTATGACGCTGTCGTTTTCAAAGCTTGCATACACGGTGGAGGAACCGTTGGACCACTCGCCGCCGTCTGAGGAAAGCCATTCGGCGTCGTAGTAGGCATAGAACTCCTTTGAATTTTCGGATACAAGGAACACGCCGTCGTTCATATAAACGAGGGAGTATTCCGTTTCGCCCGCGGTGAACCAGATGCCCGCGCCGAGAAGGCTGACGCCCACCTGTGCCGTTACCGTAGAACCCATGTAGGTAAGAGACATGCTTGCGGAATCGATAGTAATTTCCTGACCTTCGTCATTTACATATACGTCGCCGAACACACCCGTATAGGGAACGACCGTTTCGGTGGCAATGCTCGAGCCGTCGCTCATGTAAACGGAAGAGCCGGAGTAATAATAATACTGTCCCGCATCGGGAATATAGAAGGACATGCTGCCCGAGCCGTCCGCGTTTATTTCGAACACGGTGACAGCCCTTGTTGCGTCTCCGGGCGTTGCATAGGATGTGGAAAACTGCTTCCAGCTGAAGTAGCCGTTCTCATCTACGGTCGAGGAGATTACATAATAATATGCAGTGCTGTTTTCACTATACCATGCGCCCGCAAAGGGGGTTGCGTCCGCCATAAAAGTGCGGTACAAGGTATTGTCGTCCTCTACGCGCATTTCGAGCGCGCCGTTTTCGTTAAGGGAGAGGTCGTAAGAGACGCCGTCCGCAGTGCAGTTTATTACAGACTCCCCGCCCGAACCCTCGATAGAATTTACGGTAAACGACTGGGCCCCGTCGAGAGAGGAATTGGCAAAATCAAGCATGCCATCATGGCTGACCCATCTCGTTTCGGCAAACGCGCCGAGCTGTTCGGTTATGGTGGGGGTGTCGTCGTCACCGTTACCGCCGTCTCCTCCCGGCGTGGGATTGGTATTGTCGCCGCATGCACAGAATATGCCCAATCCGAGGGCAGCTACGCCTGCCGCGAGCCATGCAAATTTTTTCATCCTGTTGTGTCCTCCATAAAAGATAAAGATAACAAAAAGTAATTGAGAATGAATATTTACCCGAATATTATACAAAAAATTTAAGGACGTTGTCAAACATTTGCGCCTGCGCGCCCCAAATCAGATAGTAATTCTGCTTAACGAAAACATCAGAATTACTTATTGAAAAACCTGGCTGTTTTTGCGGTTGTCATTTTAAATTTTTAATCATCATGCGTATAATCTCTTCGTCGGTCTCGCGCATGCCGTTCCGGGCGAGATCGCCGACGTTGCGTATGGTATTTTCCACGCCCTTTTCGAGTATGCCGTCGCCGCCGTAAAACTGGCTGCCGCGCTCGTACATTTCCATTCCCACAAGTCCTGCCTCCACTGCCGAGGCAACCTTAGCCGCGCATGACGACTTGGCTCCGTCGCATATGACTCCAGACTCTATGGCGAGAGCGTTGACTATGGTGTGGGCAACGCTGTCGTAACCGCCGCCGCGCAGATAACTTATGCCGGCGCCTGCTCCGCAGCCCGCGCTTACTGCGCCGCAATATGCGGAAAGGCAACCTATTCCCGCTTTTAAATGGATTGTGACGAGGTTGGAAACTATAAGGGCTCTGAGAAGTTTTTCGCGCGAGGCGTCCATATGTTCGGCATACACCACTACGGGTATGGAAGCCGCCATACCCTGGTTGCCGCTGCCAGAAACTATAACAACGGGCAATTCGCAGCCGTTCATGCGGGCGTCGGAACCCGCCGCGGCTGAAGCCTTTGCAAGGTTATGTACGTCATTGCCGAAGGCATCGACGAGTATTTTGCCAACCCTCGCGCCGTAGTCCCTCTCCATTCCCTCTTTTGAAATTGCACAGTTATACTTTATCTGGCGATCAAGAATATCTTCCACCTCTTCGAGGTCGACGGAGTCGGCAAACTCCACGATATCCTTTACCGTAAGCTCGCCCTTGAACTTCGAAAGGCTGTTGCCGTCATCGTCAGTCGTCTCCCTGTCGAAGAGCACCTTGCCGTTCTTTTCTATATGCACTACGTTGGTGTGACTGCCCGAAATGCGGACAAAAGCGCTGTCGCTGCCATTTACGGCTGCGATTGCAATATCTAACACGCAACCCGTATCCGACTGCTCGACGGCAATGCGGTTTTCGGAGAGATACTTTGCAATGTTTTTGCGGTCAGCATCATTGATTTTTGAAACAACCTCGAGTTTTAAAGAGGCGTCGCCGGCGACTACTCCCGCGGCGACGGCGGCGGGTATGCCGCGCATGCCGTCTGTATTGGGCACTATAACGCTTTTTACATTCTTTAAAATGTTTCCGCTGACGGCGACCTTGATTTTTTCCGGCACGGCTCCGAGCATCTCCCTCGCAAGCGCCGCCGCATAGGCGACGGCGACGGGTTCCGTGCAGCCCATGGCTGGAACGAGCTCGTCCTTAAGCACGGCAATGCAGCTTTCGTAAATATTTTTATCCATACACACAGCATACGCCAAGGCATGGTTTATGTCAAGCAAATAGCCAAATTATAAATATAATAGTATATATTAAAATACATTATACGCGCATGTGCGCGACATAATAAATAATAACTTGACAGCGCGGCGGCATATGCGTATAATTAATGAATAATTAATAAATGTATAAACGGAGGTCAACATGACACCTGAAGTCAGACGGCGGTTGCACTTCTGGTACGGCATTTTCATGTCGGTGCTAACCGCTGTCGTCGCAATACTGTTCATCTCACAGGCGGCGGATATATACTACAGCGGACACGAATTTACCCGCGAGCTGGTCGCCGAGCGATGCGCCGCCATAGCCGCGCCGTTCTGGATATGGATTGCCGCAATAATTATTGGCGGCGCAGTACTTTCCATTTATCCGTTGGAAAAGAAAAAGCTTAAAAGGCTGCCCGACGCGAGAGGGGACGTAAACAGGCTTACAAGACTTACGGCTGCGGATAAAAGCGAGGATTCCGAATTTTTTGAGTTAGCAAACCAAGTACATAGCGAAAACAAGCGCACCCGGATTATTTGGTATGCATGTCTGCTGATATGTGCAGTTTGCGCAGGGATAATTTTGGGGTTTGCGTTCAACTTCGAAGCCTACCCCTCCGACCCCAACGAAGCTGTTTTAAGGCTCGTTGCCGTGGTTATGCCGTGCTGCGCGGCGGCATTTATTATTTGCTGCGGCGTGACAATTTACGACGCCGTTTCGGCAAAGAAGATATTGCCCAAGGCAAAGCGCATGCTTGCTCTCGGAGGCAGAGCGCCGAAAGAAAATTCAAACCAAAATACGGCGCAAAGAGTTCTGTCCTCCCCCCTTACCCTTTTAGTTGCAAGGGTTGTTGTGTTCGCCTTAGCCGTCGCCTTTATTATTTGGGGTGTTCTGAACGGCAGCATGTACGACGTGTTTGCTAAGGCGATAAAGATTTGCACGGAGTGTATAGGACTGGGTTGATATGAAGAAGATATTATCTAAAACAGGCTCTTTTTTCAAGAAGATAGGTCTGTGGTTCAAAAATCACGCGCCGACGCGAAGGCGCATTATACAGCTCTATGCCGCGCTGCTTACAAATGCAAACATAAAGGGACTGTTTACGGGCAGAATTTACACGGGCGGCACAAAGAATATGTGCGTGCCGGGGCTCAACTGCTATTCCTGTCCGAGCACCGTCGGCGCCTGTCCTCTCGGTGCTCTGCAAAACGCTTTGGCGAGTTCGGACACCCGCACTCCGGTATTTATGCTGGGCATACTGGCGCTGTTCGGACTTATGTTTGCAAGAACCATATGCGGTTTCCTGTGCCCGACAGGTCTCTTGCAGGATTTGCTGTATAAAATACATACCCCGAAACTTAAGAAAAGCAAAGTAACGCGCATTCTCTCTTATTTTAAATATGTTCTGCTCGTCGTGCTTGTAATCGCCGTTCCACTGGCGTTCATGTTTCAGGACACGCCTCTGCCCGCGTTCTGCAAATACATTTGCCCTTCGGGCACGCTCGGCGGCGCGGTATTGCTCCTGTTAAATCCCGCAAACGAGAATGTTTTCGGAATGCTCGGCGGGCTGTTTACATGGAAGTTTTGTCTGCTTGCTCTCATTTTGCTTGCAAGCGTGTTCATGTACCGCCCCTTCTGCAGATTTATCTGTCCCCTCGGCGCTATTTACGGCTTCTTCAACAAAATTGCGCTTTTGGGAGTAAAAGTTGAAAAGGATAAATGCGTGGACTGCGGACTGTGCGTTGCGCACTGCAAAATGGACATAAAGCATGTGGGCGACCACGAGTGCATAAACTGCGGAGAATGTATTTCCGTATGCCCCACTAAGGCGATTGTCTGGAAGGGTTCCTCTATATTTGTAAAGCCCAACGACCTTGAGAGCGAAAACACGGTTAAAGTTCCACTTACAAACTTTGTTCAGCCCGCGCCCGCAGCGGCTGCAACCGAGAGCGGCACTGTGGTTACGCCCGATATGGCGGACATGCAGGCGATAGAGGGCACGGCAGTCTGCGAAGCTCCCTCCCTCTCCTCATCCGCTTCTGCCGCGGCGGTAATGAGAAAGGTACCCCGCCGCATTTACATAAACGAAAAGGGTCAGAAAATATTAAAGATAGTTGCAGTATGTTTAGCCTCTCTTCTGCTTGTCGGAGCAATCATTTATTACAACTTCTTTGACGTTTCGGCACCCAATACCTTCGGCGTTGTTGCAGAAGTAGGCGACGAGCTTCCGGACTTTACGGTAGAAACATATTCGGGCGAAGCCGAACAATTTACCGCAAGCGAAATACAGGGCAAAGTTCTTGTAATCAACTTCTGGTACACAACCTGCACTCCCTGCCTTGAAGAGCTGCCCGAATTTATCGAGGCTGCCGCCAACTACAGGGACAGCGCAACATTTGTAGCAATACACGACGTTCAGATAACCGAGGACGTTACCGCATTCCTTGCAGGACGCGAGGGCAACTGGCTTACAAACGACATTATATTTGCGCAGGACAGCATGCAGGATAACGGCATGACCGTGTTTGAAACGCTGGGCGGAACAGATTACTTCCCCAGAACGGTAATTGTTGACATCAACGGTACAATCACCGTCTGCCAGGACGGCAAAATGGATTATGAGACGCTTGAGGGGCATATCCTCGACGCGCTCAATCCCGCCGACGAAGAGCAAACCGATATAACACAAAACAATTAATATAACAACAAAAAACCCTCCCATGGGAGGGTTTTTTATTGTTTTGTATGGGCACAGATATTGCAGCAAACCCGCTATGATATGGTGTTATAATTTCTAAAACCGTACCATAGCATTTGACTTTAAACCTACAAAAATCCCCTGAGACTGACTCTCAGGGGATTTTAAGATTTGAGTATAATTCAGGAAACTGTTACAACGTAATCCCTTACACCTTCCTCGGTGTAGATATCAGAATATTCCTGACCATCCTCAAGACCGTTGACCTGAATGTGATAGGTTGTACCCTCCGAATAGTCTACATAGGCAACGCCGTTTTCGTCAACGAAAACCGAACGAAGGCACATGCCGAGCGATCCGTCCTCTTCGACAATGCAGAGCTGAACGTCAACTCCCTGAACTGGGGTACCGTCCTCATACTGAACGGTTATTCTGTACTGACCTTCGGGTATATCGCTGGTCTCTCCGCAGGAGGCAAATGCAAGCGCAAAAACGGCTGCGCAAAGCGTTAAGCAGAGCAGAAGAACTGTTTTGATTTTCTTTGTCATTATACTTTCTCCTTAATTATTTATTTTATTGCGGCGGGGTTACCCGCCGCAATAAATGTTTTGGATCAATCGAAGTACTGGATATAGTAGCAGAGCTGCAACCATGTATCCGTCGTGAACGCACCCTCCAGTTCGGTAAGTATCTGAAGAATTCCGACCAGTTCGGGAGTAGCCGCTACAAATCCGTAGTCGTTCCGATCAGCCTGAGCGAGATATTCAAGCATAACGTCGGAGTAGTCTACGCGCTGAGCTGCGCTGAGCCGTTCATACCTGTTGACAAATACGCCGTTCAGATTTTCATAATCCTCGCGGGTTGCGTTAGGATTATCAGCGAGCCACTCGGCAAGATCTGCTTCGTATTCTGCTTCAAGCCTGTCGTAATAACCCTTGAAGTAGCCGCTTTCGGTGAAGTCGAAGCCATTGTTGCGACCTACGGTTGTGGTTGTGCCATCTTCGTTTTCGATGGTAACCTCGTGAATGAAGTACTCGAGAGGAGTTTCGCCGTAATTGGTACCCTGTTTGAACGAAACATAGAGCAGACCGTAGTCGGTTGTACCGTCGAGGCTGTAAGCGTGATAGTATCCGTCGGCACCAAGAACAGGGTTGATGTACTTGGGCAGGTAAATCTCTGCATCCTCGGGAACATTGCCGTTTTCATCCATTTCAATCTCATAGAAGTTTGCGGCGGCGCTTCTTACGACGTGAGTTTCGTCGCTAAACAGAATTTCAAGATCGAACGTACCCACTATATTTATATCGTCGAGGGCGGCTGCAAAGTAGTAGGTTACGCCCGCCTCGAGTTCGAGGGTGAAGTAGTAGCCCTTTTCGGCGTCATACTGCAAGCCATTGTCCCCATCCATTATAGTGGGAGGATTGAGAATGTAATAGTAATCGGAAGTATCGTAATCGCTGCCGTAATACCACATATCAATGCCAAGCGTTGTGGAATCTGCCAAATCTGATTGGGGATTGCTTGCAATTATATCATATACGCCGTCCACCGCAGGGGTGAAGGTGAAATATGCGCCTCTGGGCGATTTAGGCAGCGTATCCATTGTCATGGTATCGCCGGCGTTTGCCACAGTGATGGGGAACTCAGCCGTGATGCCTTCGAGGGGGTTGCCCTCAAACACATTGTCCGCAGTTACGCCGTAGCTTTCATAGTAGAAGCAGAGTTCGAGAAGTTCATCCTCATCTGCCACGCTGTCGTCGCCGAGTTCGCCGACGATATCATACAACGCATCGTATAGAGGCTGCGTTAAAGGAGCCATATCTATGCCGTATTGAGTATTCATGGTAACTTCATAGACCGAGTAGGTGCGTATGAGATACTGATATTCCATGAGAATGTTATTATCGGCAGTGGCGCCACTCTGTTCAGCCTGATACAGAATATCAAACAGAGCGTAGTTCCAGTTGGTATCGTCCCTCATCTCTGCATAGACGATAGGTCCGAAAGATCCGTCCTCGTTGAGCTTATGATAGAAACCGTCGTTGGAATTATATCTGATATCGATGTAATTTGTGAAGTGCGAAGTTCCGTCCGTATCTTCTACAAGACCTGTCGCAGCCGAGCGGAGAACGCTGAGCGACTCTTCTCTTTCTACCAACTCCTCGTTGTCGGTAACCCTGAGGTTTCTCACATAGACCGTATCCGTGGTGGTATCTATGATTGTATCCTTTACATATGCAAAGGCAAGTTCATGTTCCTCGCCGTCTCCCGCAAAGGCATAGCAGGTCTGGTAGCCGCCGCTGTCGCCCGTGAAGGTGAGCAGAATTTCTCCGTCCATGAAAATATAGAACGCATCGCCCTCGTTTATATCCGTCATGTATTCGAAAGCAAGTATGGCGTCCTGCTCTATTGTGAAGTCGACATACACAATGGCATATGAACCGAGCACGCCGGCATTCGAGCTCATGATGCCGCCTTCCTCGTTTACAAGCCAGGGCCATGTATAGGTTGCGGAGTCGCCTTCCTCCCATCTGAACTCGAAGCTTCTGCCGTTTGCAGAGGTTGAGCCGTCGGAAGATACTACTGCCTCCTTTATGTCGGAAGCGAGGGGATTTTCTATATCGGGAACAACAGGCTCGAAGTCACTGCCGATATTCTGATCGTAGTCGTCGCCGCCGTACATTTCAAACCACTGGCTGAATATGCGCGAGTCGGTTATGCCGCCGTATTCGATAAGGCAGATTACGCCGTAGCGGTCTACGATTATGTTAGTGGGAAAGCCCTGGGTGGCACTGTCGCTATAGTCGATATTATTTGTAATGATATCGCCGCCCGTTTCATCGTAGCAGACGTCCCACGTCATTTCATAGCGCGATTTGAAACTGCTTACAAGCGCCGCCGTATCGCGGGCATAAGAGCTTATAGAGATAATGGAGACATTTTGCTGGTGTTCCTCGGTATAAGCCTCAACCATTGCGGGGGTTTCGTTTATGCAGGGGGTACATGTGGTATAGAACAGGTTTATAAGAACCATGTTCTTGCCGTCCACCTCGAAGGCGTCGAGAAGCGTTCTCTCCTCGCCCGAATCCACTTCGGTATAGGTGAAGTTATAGATGACGTCGCCCTCCTGATAGATAAGATCGTCGGGCGCCTTTTCATCGATTATCGCGCTGTTGAGTACAACTTCGACCTCCATCTCCCTTGCCTCGGTGTATACCGTGCGCCTTGCGGGAGTGTAGCCCGCGGGAAGGGTGTTTTCGTCTACCTGAAGCCCGTATTCTGCGGCGGGAAGATTGAAAACAATCTGCCCGTTTTCATCGGAAATATCGGTGCTTTGGACAGACCCGTCGAGCGATGCCGTAACGGTTACCCCTTCGATAGGCTGACCGCCTATGGAAACAACGTTGACAGTGTATCTGACACCGTTGCCGCCGCCCGTGCCGTCGACGCAAGCCGCCGAGAATATGAGTATGACACCCAACATCGCGGCAAGGACTGTACTAAAAAATTTCTTCATAGATTCCTCCGTGGGAAATTTGAAATTTGCTATTTTATTTTATCACACTGAATGAAAAAATCAAAATATATCAAGCCAATGGCTTATTGCAAATAATTATGCTTTGCAAAACCTGTACTTATCCATGAGCTTTATTTAGCGCATGCCGAAGTACATTACTAAAAGAATGGTGACGAACGCCGCGACAAAACAGAGAAAATACGGAAGAAAATACTTGAATACGCCGAGGTAAATCGCCCTCCTCTCCTTTTTCGAGAGATTGAGTTTACGTATCTCTTCGTGTTTTTTTCTCTGCTCGTCCGATTTATAACCTGTTATTACTTCGCAGTCCATGCTGGCAATCGTGTGGCCGTCGTCGACAAATACAGGTTTTTCTTTCTTTTCTTTACTCTTCACGAAAATTAATCCTGGGAATAGAGATGGCAAGCCACCATGTGCCCCTCGCCGTAGTCCTTGAACTTGGGCGCAACTTCCTTGCAGATATCCATGCAATGATTGCAACGCGTATGGAATTTACAGCCTGAGGGCGCATTTATGGGGCTGGGGATATCGCCGCTTAAAATTATGCGGCTTGCGTGCCTGTTGGGGTCGGGAATGGGCACGGCGGAGAATAACGCCTCCGTATAAGGGTGCATGGGCTTATCGAAGATATCGGAAGTTTTTCCGTATTCAACCATGCTGCCGAGATACATTACGCCGACCTTATCGGATATGTGCTCGACTACGGACAAGTCGTGGGAAATGAAGATGTAGGTGAGCCCCATCTTATTCTGCATGTCCTTAAGAAGGTTTATTATCTGTGCCTGAATGGACACGTCGAGCGCGGATACGGGCTCGTCGCAGACGACAAACTGGGGTTTGAGCGCGAGAGCCGTAGCTATGCAGATACGCTGGCGCTGACCCCCCGAGAACTCGTGCGGATAGCGCTCATAATAATGATAGGGCAAACCGCAGCTCTTCATTACGCCGAGCACATACTCCTTTACCTCCGACTTGGGCATGAGTTTGTGCTGGACGACAGCCTCGCCGATTATTTCGCCGATGGGCATTCTGGGCGAAAGGCTGGAATAAGGGTCCTGGAATATTATCTGCATCTGCGGACGGAGGGCATTCATTTCCGCGGTCTTTAAGGCGTTTATGTCTATGCCGTTGAAATAAATTTTACCCTGCGTTGCAGGCTGAAGCCTTAAAATTGTTCTGCCGAGAGTCGTTTTGCCGCAACCGGACTCACCGACGATGCCGAGAGTCGTGCCGCGTTCTATTTTAAAACTTACGTCATCGACGGCTTTGAGGTAGCTTAACGGCTTGCCGAAGAAATTCTTTTTTGCGGGGAAGTGCTTTGAAAGATGGCGCACTTCAAGCAGAGCGTTGGGGTCGAGTGGCTCCTCGGGGACAACCTCCTCCGTAACCTCTTCAACTATCTCGTCGCTCTGTTCTGTTGCGAGCGCCTCCTTCTCTTCTTCCATCAAGAGAGCTTCACTCATTTGAGCCTCCTTCTTTATTCTGCATATCTTCGTACAGATAGCACGACACGCGGTGCGTGGGGGAAACCTGAATGAAGTGAGGATATTCCCCGTTGCACTTTTCTATGCAGCGGTCGCATCTGTCTTTGAAGTAGCAGAAGTTGGGCATGTCTATGGGGTTGGGGACCTGACCGGGGATATTGTACAGCCTGTCTACCTTGCGCCCTACAACGGGTTTGCTCTTTTGCAGACCTATCGTGTAAGGGTGGAGAGGATTGTTGAATATCTCCTGCGTGGTGCCCGTTTCAATTACTCTGCCCGCATACATTACGACGACAAAGTCAGCCATTTCGGCAATTACGCCGAGGTCGTGGGTGATGAGCATGACCGATCCGTCGATTTTATCCTTAACCTCTTTTAAAAGGTCGAGAATCTGCGCCTGAATAGTGACGTCGAGCGCGGTTGTGGGCTCGTCGGCAATTATAAGGCGCGGTTCGCACGAAAGAGCTATCGCTATCATTACGCGCTGGCGCATACCGCCAGAGAGTTCATGCGGATAGCAGCGGTATACGCGCTCGGGTGCGGCTATGCCGACAAGCTTAAGCATTTCGATGCTGTGCGCTTTCGCCTCTTCCTTCGTGCATTTTTTGTGCAAAAGGCTCATTTCGTCAAGCTGATAACCTATGCGGAATACGGGGTTTAAGCTCGTCATGGGCTCCTGAAAGATCATGGCAATCTGCTTGCCGCGGATTTTGCGCATTTCGCTTAAGGGCATCTTGGTGATATCGTACGCCTTGTCACCCATATTGAAACGGATAGCGCCGCTGACAATCTGACCCTGAGGAGCCTGGACGAGGCGCATAAGCGAAAGACTGGTCACAGATTTACCGCAGCCGGACTCGCCGACCACGCCGACGGTAGCTCCCTTGGGAATGGAGAAGGTTACGCCGTCAACCGCCTTGGATACGCCCGCGTCGGTAAAGAAATAAGTGTGCAGGTCGTCAAACTCGACGATATTGTTTTCATCCTTCATTTCGCAGGTATAAACGCTTTCGTCGACGTGCTTGACCTTATTTTTCTTTTCAAACTCGCGGATGGTGCGCGCGTTGCTTTTTGCAATCTCGCGCGATTCCTTAGCCGAGAGATAGTGAGCATTGCCCTTGGGCGCGGATTTTTTGACCTCTTCGCCCTGAGCTTCGGATTGAGTTGTGTTGCGTTTTCTGAATAACATTTTTACTCTTACCTTTTTGCTTTAGGGTCGAACGCGTCGCGGAGACCGTCGCCGATAAAGTTGAAACCAAGCACCGCAAGAACGATGCATATTCCGGGGGGTACCCAAACGAACAGATAGTTTGTAAGCGCTATGGGGGTCTTTACCGCGTTTATCATGCCGCCCCACGATGCCTGCGTTAAAGGCACGCCGAGCCCCATATAGGAGAGCGAAGCTTCCATTAATATGACCGAACCGAGACCGAGGGTCATGGACACGATAAGCTGGGGAATGACGTTGGGAACGAGATGCCTGAATATCTTTCTTGTGGTGGTGAGCCCCCTTGCAGTTGCTGAGACCATGAATTCCTGCTCGCGAAGAGACAGAATCTGACCGCGGACGATGCGCGCAACACCCGTCCAGCCGAGCAAGGTTAAGAATACCATCATAAAGTATATTCGTATGTTGGGGTCAACGTTCGCACCGTCGAGAATGGAGCCGAGTATAAGGAGCAACGGCAATGTGGGAATACAGTTGAAAATATCGATTATACGCATTATAACCGAATCGACCCATTTGCCGAAATAACCCGCTATGCCGCCGAGAACGATGCCGATTAACGCCTCCAAGAATACGACTATGAGGCTTAATGTGAGCGAAACTCTGCCGCCGTACATTATGCGCGTTAAAATGTCTCTGCCGGCGGAGTCGGTGCCCAGCCAGTGCTCAGCCGAAGGCGGAGCATATGTGCTTATCGTGGCTTCGGTCCTTCTTATGATATAAATGGTATAAGGTTCGAAGTCCTCCCCCTCGTCGGGATCGGGGCTGACAGTTACGGGAGTTACCGTTACATTGTATTCGCCCGGCTGTGCAAGAGCCCTGTCGTTCTCCTCATAAGGGGAAAACAGCGGTCCCAACCAGCAGAATGCAAAGAGGAAAATTATCATGGAAAGACCGATGACAGAGAGCTTTGAGCGGAAAAACCTCTTTAAAACCAGCCTTGTGGGGCTTAAAGAGCGCACGCTGTCGGCAATGGACATCGTATCCTCTTCGGGCGCAGACTCGGGAGCAGGTTCGGGGTTTTCTGAATTTTCTGCAAGGGCTTCATTGACCTGAAGCTCGCAAGCTTCTTCAATGATGCCTTCAGTATTTTTATCTTCCATTTACCTACTCCTATCCTGTGATTTTGACCCTCGGGTCGACGATTACGTACATGATGTCCGTAAGTATCATGCCTATTACGGTGAGCATTGCAAGGAACATGTTGTAACCCATAACAAAGGGTATGTCGCCTGCGTCCATGGCTCTGTAGGCAATAAGACCTATGCCGGGGATATTGAAGAAGTCCTCGAGAATCATCGAGCCGCCGAAGAGACCGGGCAGGAGACCAGCAAGCACAGTTACCATGGGAATCATGGTATTTTTGAACGCATGCTTATAGATTACAGAACTTTCGGAAAGTCCCTTTGCCCTTGCTGTGCGGATATAGTCGGCGCTGAGCACCTCGAGCATGTTCGTACGGGTGTAGCGCATTATCGAACCGATGCTGAGCACCACCACTACAAGCATGGGCAGCACAAGGTGCCATGCCTGGTTCCAGAAGAGTTCCCATCCCGTGGGATTGCTTAAATTTGTAGATTGCAGTCCAAGCTCAAACCAGCCCAGGTCATACACGAAAATCTTTACGACGATAGCCGAGAAGAAGAACGTGGGGAAGGAAATGCCTATCATGGTGAGCACGGTGGTTGCATAGTCGAACGCGCCGTACTGCTTAACCGCCGCGCGCGTACCGAGAAATACGGCGAGCGGGTAGTAAATGATAAGGCTTATTAAGGTGAGCAGGAAGGATATCCACATGTGGTCGGCAATAACGCTCGACACCGACTCCTGATAGAGGAAAGACTGACCGAAATCGAAGAGAATTGCCCCCCTCGATCCCGTTTCCGGATTGCCGAACAGCCACTTGAAATAGCCGACAATAATATTATCGTTCAGACCATATATTGCCATTAACTGATCGATACGGTCCTGCGACAGTTCGGTGTTCGTGTTGGCTGTAAAAGTCCTCGTTACGTAGTCGCCGGGGAGGCAACGCAACAACGTGTACAGAATTACGGAGACACCGAACAGTATCAGCAGTCCTATGAGCAGTCTTTTTATGATATACTTAAACATATTGCTCCGTTAATCTTGATTCCAGTAACTTACCTTCCATATTTCAGAGATGGGGCTCATGTAGGGAGTCGGACTCTGATAGAGCGTTGAAGGGTCTATTGCATTGTTGTTGTATACATAGTAGTCGCACCTCTGGTAGAGGGGAAGCTCTACGGCAAGTTCCATTACCTTGTCGGCGGCCTGGCGGTAGATCCTCACGCGCTCGGAATTGACGAGCGTTTCGCGGCCCTCGTCGATAAGTTCGCTGAGGTCCCTGATAATGGTCTGCTGGTTGCCCGTCTGAACGAGGGAGTCATCATAACCGCTTACATCCGTGTAGTCGGTCCAGTGTCCCTCGGTTACGAGATAGTCGTAGCCCCAGTTGAGAACGGAGGTTGCACGGCTGTTCATGTGGTAAACCTGATACATGTCGGGGTCAACCGTTGACGACCATGCGGCAGCCCAGATGGGAAGTCCGCCGGAGGCAAGCTTGTAGAGTGCGCGGGAGTCGGGAACAACCGTAGCCTCGATGCCTATTTTTGCAAGTACCTCGATGGCGTTGAGGAAGGTCTGCTCTGCGGGGTGGTCGGTGGTGTCGCCGGCAATTGTGAAGGTGAATTCAATAAGATCACCCTCATCGTCGATCCAGCCGTTGGACGTTCTTGTGCAGCCGCCCATCTGCAGATACTGTATTGCAAGCTGACCTGTCGGATCATAGCCGTAGTAGCTTGTGGGATTCCATGCTTCAAGGTTATCAAACGAATCGTATACCCAGCTCGTCCTCGAGAAGGAACGATAGAGTGGCTGCGAAAGATCGTTGGGGTAATACTCCTGAACGAGTGAAACGTCCATAACCGTCATGAGCGCCCTGCGGATGAAGGGGTTGGGGAAATACTTGGCGTTGATGCCGATGTAGCCGTAACCGGCAGTATTTACCGTGACGCCCGTCAGATAATCCCTGTGGGCTGCAACTTCGTTTACATTGTCCTCGTTTGCCGAGGGGTCGGCAATGTCAACGGTTCGGGAGACGAGAGCCGTCATTAAGTTGACGGTTGAATATACCTGATAGCGGAGGTGCTTTATTTTTGCGGGGTAAACCTCATCCTCATTGCCGCCCGTAGTTCCAAAATTATCATTTCTTATAAAATAGACGATATTGTTGCTTTCAAATCCGTTACGAAGTGTTGTGAGGCTCTGCTCGTTGAATGAAACGAAATTACCGTTTTCGTCCACCTCGCACTCGAGAACGTCGTCGTTGATTGTAGACGCCTGATAAACGCCCGCGCCAACGGGAACTTTGTTGCGCGACTTTACGAAGTTCATGAAGGTGTTTGAGGAGTACTCAACGCCGAAGGAGTCGGAATAGTCGGTATCCGCCATTGCCGCTTCAACGAGCTCGGGAGTCGAATAGTAGTGCATGGGTGCGACCGTAACCGCAAAGTTCCACTTAGCCTTGGGGTCGATGCCGTTGATTGCTATTTCGAGCATCTCATACTCGTCACTGTAACTGGTGCCTTCCTTGTTGAATTCGGTGGCGCTCTTTACAGTTATGCCGGAGATGTTGGGAACGATAAGACCGCCGCGGTCCTCCTGAACAGCCCCGTAGTAAGTTTCCTTTGCCTCGGCGGCAAAAGTGGTCTCCATTGTGGAGCCGGACGTCATGGTGTCGAAAATATCGGCGACGTCGCGGTCGGTCGAGGTATAATAATCGAGCACGATCTGGATAGCCTCTTCCCTTGTGTAATTTGAGTTGCGCCCGTTCCTGAGCTCAACCGCGGGATTATCCCAGTCGATTACAAATTTTTCGACCTGTTCACCTTCCGAGTTGGTGTCGGTTATTTTATCGTATACGGGAACGCCTGCCACAAGCTGATATTTGCGCTGGAGAATGCCGTACTGATAGAAGAAGCCCTGCCAGGTCTGGGTTGCGTCCATGTCGTTTTCGGTAGAATACGAAGTCATATCGGTCGCATTCCAGTCGGAATTTATATCCGTTTCAAACTGTTCGCGGACGGCTTCTATGTCAGCTTGAATATCAGCCGTCGTGTAAGGGACGTAAGACTCGCTGATGTTCGCTCCGGTTGAGGCGTTGTCACTGTCATACGTATTGAACAGCTGAAGCATTAAGTTATTATAATTTTCTATAAGGGTATTTACAGTATTCTGCTGTCTGCAATATGCCTGGATTGCATTTACGCGCGCCCGGGCAATCGAATTAAAGGTCTGATTGATGCTCGAGACATCCTCTTCAGTTGCATTATAGCGCTGCGCAAGATAATCCTGAAGCCCCACGATATCGGTTGAATAGAGTGTGTTCAAACCCGTATAGTTGGGGTCGAGGTACATGTACAGATTAAAGAGCACGTCGTGCGCGGTGAGCTTTACGCCGTCTGAGAACTTAATGTCGTTTTTAAGTACTATCTGATAGACGGTGCGCGTTGCCATGCTTCCGTCTTCCACTACGCTGGTGCCGTTGTACATCGTTTCGCTGTAGTCAAGGGCGACGACGGGATAGTCGGGACCGTATGTTACCTGTAAACCATCCTCGTCGGAACCGAGCAGGGAGATCTGCGTCTGCCCGACGACTGTGCTGTCGTATGCGGACGAGGCAAAGAAGGGATTGAATACGCCGTCGAACTCGCCTGAGCTTACTCTTAAAGCGCGCGTTTCATTGTTAAGCCCTTCCTCTATTTGCTGACCGTTGCCGCAGGCTGCCGCAAAGGGCAGAGTCATTGCAGCCACAAGTCCGAGGCAGGTAAGCTTTAACCATTTTGATTTCATGTAAAATCCTCCTGTACTGGATAAAAAACTTTATATTAAACGGCTGACTAACCGCAAGTTATAAATTTACGTCAATCATGTTTTCGTTGAGGGTGACTTCACCGGTTACGTGTTGCCCGTCGGGCGTTCCTTGCCAGTAATACGGCGCCTCGGGAACAAGGTAGGTGAAGAGCGTTCTGCCTTCAACTTCGGCGTTTACAATGCTGAGCGTGCAATTTTCGAGAACTACGCCCGTGCCGCTTGCTCCCTGACCAAAGCGACCTCCCTCCTCTATTGAGACCGCGAGGAACGCTGTGCTGAGCTGATTGGACATTACAAAATTGGAACCGTAGGTTGAATAGAGCGTGAACTCCACATTTTCAAAGGTTACGTCGACGACGCTGCCGTACATAGTGCCGAAGATTGCGCGCCCTATGTTGTTCTGAGTATTTCTTGCAACGAGGCTTGTCACCCATATGTTCGACATTTTATGACCGTTGCCTATAATCGAACCGTTGAACTGCGTAAGGGCTGACCAGCTGTCGTCAACGTCGTCGCGGGAAGTCATACCCAAGTCGATATCCTCGACAAGATACCAATTGACGCCGGCTGTAAACCTCAACGACGAAACGGTCCTTTGCGAAACTATCGCGTATCTGCCCGCGAGCACGTCGACATAGAGGGTCATTGTCTCCCCTTCGCTGTCATACACCGCGTTGGACTCGTTGAGGTCGACTCTGTTACCCTCGCCGTCAAGCCAGTAGAAGCCTGTTGCCGTGTAGGTATCGTAGCCCGAGGTATAATAAAGGAAGGTGTTTTGTATATAGTCTGCCCTTAAGTTGTACGAACCGTCAGTCTGAGCGGAATATATTCTGCCGATAAAGTTCTCGCCGCGGTCCACCTCGAAATTGCTCAGCGTAACCTGCTGACCGTCAATCTGACCTACAATATTTACTGAGGTATTCAGCCGCCAGTCGGCGCGGAGGGTTATATCCTCTGTGACAACGTCGCTGTTGAAATCCCAGTATTCGGCGGATATGGTCTCGTTGCCCGCCTCGTCGGTTTCGACGAGCAGCCAGCCCAGCAACCTGTAGCCCGTAAGGGTGGGCTCGGCAATCGAGTCGCGCTCGCTGCCGCCCGCGGGAACATAGCCCGGTCTGAGCGTGAGCGACTCATTCATAACGCGCACGTAGGAATATTGAGGTTCCTCAATATCTTCATTATCTTGGTTTGCGTCAAAGGATGCGTAAATTTTCTTATTATCTTCATCAAGCATCCAACCTGCGTCGTAGGTAACGAGATGGACATAGCCTTCTTCAATTACGTTATCCTCGCTGTTGCCCGAAGAACATGCAGATAGCCCGCATGCAATAAAAATTGCGGCTAACACCATAAGGATTGCAAGAATTATATTGCGTTTTCTTAAGAATGCGCTTTTCAAAGCGAAAGTCTCCTGTTTACCTAAAATGCATATTCATTGCATGCCGAGTGCATGAATGTATATTCACTATTATAATAGATTAGATTTTTCAAGTCAAGCAATAGCCCCGCCGTCAGATATTTTTCACACATCCGGCGGCGGAATTATTTTATGATATTACAGACACCACAACCGTGAGAGATGCATAGTTGCCAAATCTGTCTGTCGCGCGGACGGACACATAGTAATTGCCCGTTTCCGTAAGGTTGTATGTGCCGTCTGCATTAGCCGTCAGCGCGGTTGTATCCTCCTCCCCGTCGACGGGAAGAGCCGTTCCGACCCTGCTTACGGAAATAACTATATCTTCAGCCGCAGTGCTGTTGTCCGTCGCGCTTACGCCGTTTGCAACGAGCAGAGAGACGAGGTCTGTATTTTCGCCGACCTGACTCAGCGAAAAAACAATGCTGAAGTTCTCCGCCTTTATGACGGGAACCGTAAGATCGCCCTCGGCAAAAGTTATGCCTTCGTATACTGCCGAATAAATTTCGACGTAGCTGAGCATGGAGTCGCTCTCGGCGTCATACCACGGGCTGGACCTGTCGTAATCGGGAGATTCAGCGGATACAAACACAACGAGATCGGATGCACAGCCTTCGAAGGCGCCGTCGCCAATCTGCACGAGTTCGCCGTTTACCGAGCCGGAGAAGAGAATTATCGTATTGAGCGAAGAACAGCCGTTGAAAGCGCCGCCGCCTATTTCGGTGAGAAGGCACTCGTCGGGAGCGTTGACCGTAACCGTTGTAAGCGAAGTGCAGCCGCTGAAAGCGCCGCCGCCTATCGAGCGGGTGACTTCGGGAAGAACTATGGTTTCAAGCGAGGTACAGCCTGCGAAAGCCTCGGAGGGAATGAAGGAGAGATTTACCCCCGTGAAATCGACCGAAACGAGAGAGGTGCACCCCTTGAAGGCGGCGAAACCGAGTTCGCGCAGTCCCGCTGCGGAAATGGAGGTAAGGTGCGTGCAGTTTTCAAACGCAGAGGCTCCGACTGCACTAGTTGTTTCGGGAAGGACAATTTCCGAAAGCGAAGTGCCCGAGAACGCACCCTCCCCTACCTCTCTGAGTCTGAGTGCGGAGAGATTTACCGAAACGAGATTGGTGCAATTTTCGAACGCGCCGTCGGGGATTGCAATGAGCACTCCGCCCGATGCAAAGCGCACGGAAATTACATTTGCATTGCCGGCGAATGCGCCGTCAGCCATGACCTTTACGCTTGCGGGGATAGTTACCGCAGAAGCCGAGCCGCTATAGGAAAGAAGCACCGTTCTGTTATCGTTGAGGTAGACAAGCCCGTTTGCTTCAACGCCCGCATAGGAGCCGAAGGCATTTTCCCCTATTTCGGTGAGGTAATCGCCGCCGTTTACAGAAGTTACAGAGCTGAATGCGTTTGCCGAAATTTTTGTCACGCTGTCGGGAATAGTGACAGACTGTGCGCTGACGTTTTCAAAGGCAATCGCAGTGACGGGCTCGCCGTTGTAGGTTGAGGGAATGACTATATCCCCGCCGTCCCCGGCATAACCCGTTACCGTATAGCCGTAAGACGCGTTGGCTTCGAAAGTCAAATCAGAGCTCTGCGCGGCATATAGAGTCACGTCGCTTTCAAACGAAGAGGTAAGATCGTATGCGTTGCCGTACATATCGACAAATGACGAACCGAACACACTCTCTATTCCGGAGGTATCGGAGATTGTTCCCGTCTTCTGAACGTAGACGGTTAAAGAAGTTGTATCGTTTACAAATGTTACGGCGCAGTATGCAGCCGAACGCAGCCAGAGTGCATAGACGTCAGTGCCGTCGCCTCCGACGGGATAAACCGTGCAAGGTTGAGTGCACTCTTCGTCAAAGAACCAGCCGCCGAAAATATATACGGGCATGCCGAATGTGTTGTTGACCCTGTCGACCATTGCCTGCCATGACGGATGGGAAGCATCAGGAATATGTGTCCCTTCATTGCCGCTCAGTCCAAAAACAGCAGTCATGTCGCCGAAGTTGTAGTGTCCTGTAAGTGACACGCTTACATGCTCGCGCCATTTTGCGTAGATTGTGGTATCTGAGGTGAGCGTACCGAAGATATAGGGCGTAGTGAGGTCCTCGTCGGCGTACCAGCCGTCGAAGATATATCCTTCTCTCTCGGGAGCGGCAGGAGCGGAGACGGTATCGCCCGCCTCTGTCTCAATGCTCGCAACCGCGCTTCCCCCATTGCTGTCAAAGGTGAGCGTTACGGTCTGCTCGGTCCATCTTGCATAAATTGTGAGGTCGGTTGCGGGCATGGTATTGCCGACAAAGATAAATTCTTTGGAATAATCCTCATCCCAATACCAGCCTGCAAAAGTATAGCCCGCCCTTGTGGGAACCTGCGGCTCGGCAAGGAAACTGTAGGCATAGTATTCCCGGGGCGCCACCTCGCTGCCGCCGCAGCTGTCGAACGTCAGTGTGTAAGTGCGGGTTGTGCCCCAATATGCATACAAAGTGACGCTGGATGTGGGCGTAAATGTTGACGGAGCGCGCATGGTGAACTCCTCGTCGAGATACCACCCGTAAAAATAGTTGTCGTCGGGAACGCTTACGGTGTAGCTTCCGAGATTGATGGACTGCCCGGGAGTTACCTGTTGCGCCTCTATTTCCGAGGCTCCGTTCGTATCAAAAGTTACCGTGTAGACGGAGGGCGTCGACGGATTATCGTCGCCTGTGGAAGGATTCCCCGTATTGGAACCGTTTTCACCGTCTCCGCAGGCAGCGAAAGCCGCCGCGGAGAGAGAAAATGCTGAAATCAATGCGGCGAGCGCAAGTAACTTTTTGTTCATATTACTCACCCTCCTTTTTATTGTTTGAATTGGAGACCGCCGCCCTTCTTGCGCTGCGGACGATAGCCAGGACCGCAATTATGCCGAGCACCGCGACGAGCGCACCGCCGCCGGGGAAGCCGCCGTTGCCGCCGACCACGCCCACGCTCTGGCAGGATGAACCCGCGTCGGCGTCGGAGCCGGTATCGCCCTCATCACCGGGTTGGTCACCGCCGGGAGTTTCCTCGGTCAGTCCGACCTTTTCCATTGCGGCGTTGAGCTTGGAAAGAAGTTCTGCGGTAATGAATGTCCTCTGCCCGCTCGTAAGCATGGTATATTCGAGATTGAGAGAATTTACCATGTCGGCGTCAGCCTCGGTGAGGGCGTCTACGTTGAGCGCCGTAAGAGCGTCAACGAGGGACTGGGTGTTTTCCTCTATCACTTCGTCGGTATACGTTACTATGGCGAAGCAGAACTCATACGTGGGAGAATCAAAGCCGTTAGCATTTACGGGATAGGAAATCCTTCCGAGCTGATAGCCTATGTCATAGCTGAAGTTGAAGTAGAGCGAAGTGAGCGAAGCACCCTCGTCCTCCCCTTCGTGCGTTTCAAGCGCGGGAGCCTCGAGTCCTTCGAAGATATACTCGGGGTAGTCTTCGGGAGTGAGAGAATCGACTAACGACGCATTGTCGAGCTTCGCCATGCCGAGATAATAGAAGGCATACGCACCGATAGATTTGACGGAGGCGGGTATGGTTACACCGGAGAGATATCTGCAGTAAGCCATTGCATATTCGCCGATGCGGACGGTGCCGTCCTTTATAGTGAAGCTTACCGACTGTGTGCTGTTGCCGAGACCGTTGGGAACGGCTACGAGTTCATAGGTGCTGTCGGTAATGCGCTTGTAGAGTGCGCCGTTTTCGGCAAAGTACGTACCGTCCGAACCCCTCATTGAAATTCTTGAGAGGGACAGACAACCGGAGAATGCGGGAGTGCCCACAATTTCAAGGGACGAAGGAAGGGTTATCGATACAATCGCCGAATTGAAGAAGGCGCCGCCGCCGAGACCCTTCAGGTTGTCGCCAAGTTCGATGTACTGGATATTGCCCTGCGAGCCCGTGCTGATGGATTCGCCGAAAGGCACATAGAATGCCGCGGCATATATCTGTTCGGCGTTGGTGAGAATGAGATCGCCTGTAATATTGAGGCAGTTATAGAAGGCGTACTCGCCTATCTCGACCGCTCCGGAGAGATCGAACACGCCGTTTACGCTCGAGATGTCCGAATCATAGAACGCGCGGGCGTCGATTGAAGTTACCTTATCGAGACCGTTTACGGTCCTTATGGCAGAATTTTCAAACGCGCTTACGCCGATATAGTCCGTGCCGTCCGCCTTGAGGGTGACCACGCTGAGTGCGGGCGTGTTGTAGAAGGCATGCGAACCTATGCTGTCGACGCCGGGAAGGCTGAGCGTTGTGAGCGCTGCGTTGCCGGCAAACGCGTAGTTGCCTATTGAAGTCACGCTTGCGGGCAGCGTAACGTTTGCAAGGTAGTTCTGATATACGACCTCGCCGTCGCTGACTGCCGCAAAAGCATAATCGCCCACCACCTTCGCGCCGTCGCCGAATGTGACGGTCGTAAGATAGGTGTTGTTAGCAAAGGCATACGCGCCCATTTCTTCAAGAGATGAGGAAATATATACGCTGCGCAGATTTTCCGCTCCGTAGAATGCTCTTGCGCCTATCGAAGCGACGCCGTCGGGCAGGGAGACGGAAGTAAGCGCCGTGCAGCCCTCGAAAGCGCCGTCGCCGAGAGTTTCAAGCCGTGCATTGGGGGCAAAGGATATTGCGGAAAGCCTTGCATTGTCGGCAAACGCATAGTTGCCTATTGAAACAACGTTGCGGCCTATCTCCACACTCTTAAGACCCGCGCCGTCGAACGCCGAGTCTCCGATTAAGGTAACGCTTTCGGGAATGGAAATGCTTTCAAGTCCTGAACAGCCGCTGAAGAGACCTGCGGGAATTTCAGAGATATTTCCGAGGAATACGACCGAAGCAAGATTTTCGCAATCGGCAAAGGCATACTGCCCCAATGAAGTTACGGAAGCGGGAATTATTACCCTCGTTATACCCGTATCCGCAAAGGCATAGTTGCCGATAGAAGTTACGCCTTCGGCAATAATGAGCGTTTTGCCGTCGAGGGAGGCGTTGTTTGCATATGCAAGCGCACCTATCGACTGAAGTCCCGTTCCTATCGTTATTACGTTCTCGTCGCCCGAAACCGAATATGCGGGAGGAACAAGGACGGGATTGCCGTTCTTGTCGGTTATCATGGAGTATGCGCCGGAGGTAAGTTCATTATAGTATTCGCTGCCGCCGTCGCTGAGTCCGATTGAAGCAAGGACGCCGCAACCGCTGAACACGCCCGCACCCATGGAGGTGATGTGCGACGAGCTGTCGACAACAACGCTCGCAAGAGACTCACAATCCGCAAATGCATAGCTCCCGAGAGCCGTAAGCGATGCGGGAAGTTCAATCGTCTCCAACGCCGTTCCCGCAAATGCGTAGTCGCCTATGGATGTGAAGGAACGGTTGAAGGATACGTTTTTCAGCTTGGGGCAATTTTCAAACGCCCTGTTGCCTATGGTGTATACGTTGGAATAGGTAGAATCGCTGTTGAAAGTTACGCTTGTAAGCTCGGGCATGTTTGCAAACGCCATGTCGGCGACAAATGAACCGTAGTACTCAACGGAGGTTATGCCTGTGCCGCTGAACATATAGGCGTTGAGTACGGTGTTTCCGTCGAGCTGAACGCCTGTTATGCCCGAACAGCCGTTGAACACGCCCACGCCGCTGAAGCGGAGATTTGACAAGTCGACGGTACCGTCGAGCGTCAGGCATCCGTTGAATGCAAAGTCATAGAGACCTACTACCTTGGAGAAGTCAAAGGTGTTGAGTTTGACGCAACCGTCAAACGCATTGGGACCTATTACGAGACTCTGCGAGGTTATTTTCTCTCCCGCATTGTCAAAGAACGCCTCCCAGTTATAGGTATTATCCTCGCCGTCGTAAACAATGCCCGAATTGCTGTCCTCGCTCGCGTCGTACCAGTACACTTCCTCAAGGTTGGTGCACCCGGCAAATGCGTCCTGCGCAATATTTATGAGCGACGAAGGCAGGTAAATACGGCGTATAGATGAATCGCGGAAGGCAGCGTAGCCTATCGTAGTTACCGCCTCGGGGACGATGACCGTATCCAGATCGGTGTTTTCGAGGAAAGGACCCTCGCGCCCGGCGATGATCTGACCGAGATTTGTAATGCCGAGGTCGGCGGGAATGACGAGGACTTTCCTTCCGTCCACAGTCTCGGTATAGCCGGGACCGTTGTATTCATAGAAATAAGTGCTGGTTAAAACGTAGTCCTCGCCAACAGTTATTGTCACCGAACCTGAGTAAATGCCATAGCTTGCGCTGACGGTATAAGTTCCGGGTTCTGCACAGAGAACAGTCACGCTGTTGCCGCGCTGTTCCGATTCGAACACGACGCCGTCGACGACGGACGAGAGCACGCTCCAATTGAGAGAATATCTCGAATCGTCGACATACCAGGGGTTGACGTCGGCATACAGAACGAGTCTGGTGCCGTTTTCAACCGTGACGGCTCCCGTGGTGATCTTGCGCGACGTGCCGAGGGTGAGATTGTCGTATGCGGATATAGAGATACTTCTGAGAGCTGCGGGATCGGCTGCGCCCTCAACCTCGACGTTGAAGGAGAACGCCTTTGTTCCGTCGGCAGTCGCGGGATAGGGATGAACGCCTCCGTCGGGAGCATATGCATATATGGTTGCCGTACCTGCCCCCGCAGCGTATAGTCTGCCGTTCCAGACGCGCACGACGCTCTCGTCGGAGCTCCACCATACCACCTCTTCGCTCATCGCGTCGGGCGTCAGTTTGGAGAAGTTGTTGGGCGAGATGGTCTGAGTGCGCCTGTTGTAGGTGAATGTTACTTCGGTGCCGCAGTCGGGACATACGAAGTGCGTGCTCGTATAATCGGATCCCGAGCCCGTGGCAATAAGCGAAGTAAACAGCGTGTACGGCGCAATCGATAAATTCTCGTTTGCAGCTAACCGGCGGACACTTCCGAGAGTTGAGTCATAGTAATAGTCCCCCTCGGAATAGGTGTACCCTTCGTGTTCGTCATATCTGAAACCGCAGGTTGCGCCGTGGGCGTCGACAGCCGCGCACGTATAGATTGCATAGTTATAGAGTTTGAGATCGAGAGTGACGCCGTTGAGCGTTTCGCCCGAAGCGGTAACAATATCCGCAGTATCGTCGCCGAGGTCGAGATCGTCGCCCGCGGTCATAAGAATTGTACCGTTTTCGAGAGAACCAGTAAGGCTGCCGCGGGTATACTGCAAATCGACCTTGCTGACCTCGGGTGTCTGAACGGGAACGAGATAAGCCGTCGAATTGAGCGCGTAATCGTCAATTCTTACGCCGATATATTTATCGGTGTCGTCTCCGTAGGTAATGAGGTTGTCGAGATAATCGGTAATTTCTACCGTAACTCTGTTTACAGCCCCCCGGGAACTGTCGACGGGAATGGCGTATTCCGTCAGCCAGTCGACTTCGCCCATCGTGTCGGTTGCCCAGTCGACGTTGCTTTCGGCATCGGCATAGGTGAACAGCTGTACCGACTGCACATAGTGGTTGTCATAGAGATAGAGGTCGAGGTAGGCGTGGCGGAGAGTTGTATCGTCGACGTCGTATTCATAGCGCACAACATATTCGTTGCGGTATATGAAGGGGGCTTCGTAGTCTACGTAGAACGTAAAGACCTGGGTCTCCTCTTCCGAAGTTCTGCCATTATAGTTGATACGTGTTTTGAAAGTTGCGGTATACTGTGTATTGTTCTGAAGGTTGTACTCTCTGGGCTGCAGTCCGATCTCCGCGTAAGAAGGCGCGGAAGAATAAGATTTGCCTATCATGTTGAGAGTGTCGGACCACACCACCTCTCCCGTTGCCGAGTTGGTGATTTCCACCTCCATCTCCTCAACCGATCTGAGGAGACCAAAGTAAACGGCATAGAACTCATAGACGCCGTAGTCGCTGTTTCCGACGGCAATTTTATCGACCATAGCCTCTATTCCGCTCTCGTCGCCGCCCTCGGAGTCATACACATACTGTCCGAGAGGGATATATGTTTCCGTGCCGCGGTAATATCTGCCTATTGCAACCGACTCATAGACAGCAGCGACGGTTTTATCTGCATCCTCTATTGCCGAGTTGTGCTCGTCGGCGCTGACTTCATACGTGGTATGGTCGAATATGGGCGCAGCCAGCCAGTCGCCGTAGAACGCAAGATAGGGAACGGAAAGATCTACCCCCTCCTCGTCGGCGTTGGAAAGGGTGATGAAGCCCTCGACATACATGCCGTTTTCGAAGTTCTCGTCGAGGTAATCCTTTTCCTCGTCGGTGAGTTCGATAACCGCTTTGACCTGAACGCTTGAATTTGCGGCGACGGTAACGGTATTGCCGCGCGTGCCGTTTACATAGAAGGTTTTGCTTGCGCCGTCGAGCATGTACGACTGCTCGGAGACGGTTATGTTGTCTATTGAAACGCTCTCCGTCATAACGTATGCGTCGAGGCTGTAAGTCTTGGTTGTGTCCGATACGTTATTGACGGTAAATTCCATGGTATACACGCCCGTCTTGTTGGGGTCGTCGCCCAGCTCGAGCTTGGGTTTTGTGCTGTTCTCCACGGAGATGTATGCGTTGCTCGAAATTGCCTTATAGATATCGCCGAGCCCGGCACCCTGCCTTCTAACGGCGTAGGGCAGTCCTCTTTCGTCGTTGATAATGGTTGCCGTGCTCATGAGCAGGGAATTTACGCGGTCGGCAAGCTCCACGCCCGAAAGACCGTAGTATTCGGAAACGTACTGGCGGAGAAGGGTTACCGCGCCCGCCATGTTGGGCGAAGCCATGGACGTACCGCTGTAGATTGAATAGCCGCCGACGACGGTGGAAGTAATTTCACCGCCGTGCGCCGTGATCTCGGGCTTGATTTTAAGATCGGGCGTGGGACCCCATGAGGAGAAAGACGACATGAAGGGACCGGCTTTGTACGACCTGTCTATCGTTATTGCGCCGGAGCCCATGGAGACGAGAGTCTGACCGATATCTGCCGTTATAGTACACGTGGGGATTTCCTTGCCAGTGCCGAGCGAAGCGCTTATTCTGCCCGACATATTATTATAGATGATACAGCCGATTGCGCCGTTTTCGAACGCTATGCGCTGCTTGTCCTCGAAGCTTGAAACGCCGCGCGAAACAACGGCAATCGTAGGCGTGCGCGACATCTGGTTTCTTATAGCCGTAGTGTAGTTTGAGTTGGCGCCGTATCCGGGAATGGTTATAAAGTTTACTTCGGCGCTGTCTGCTCCTTCAAAGTAATTATCCAGAATTTCAGCGACGAAATCGCCCTGCTCGCCTGCCGCGGTAGAGGACTCGTTGAAGTATATTGCCGTGCCGTCCGAAAGTTGGAGATAGGACGACAATTGACCCGAAATGGATGCGACCGAAAGCGCGCTCGCGTAAGTTGAGGGCGAGCCGACGGTGCCGCTGTCGGGGTTGCTTGTAAGGTTGGTAGTGCCGTACGCGCCGTTCTGGGCGGAACTGCCCTCGTTGGAGGCTGCTACGACGAGGTTGATGCCTGCATCGTAAACCTTGTCGTATACGTCGTTTATGGCGTTGCCGTCCTCCTCTCTCGAGAAGCCCGCAGATACGCCGAGCGACATGTTTATAACGTCGACGCCGAGGGTTATGCAGTCGGAAAGGGCGGCAAGGATGTCGTCCGTTTCGGCACCGCCGCTTAGTCCGTCCTCCTCGTCGGGGAATACCTTGCATATGACGAGCTGCGCGTCGGGAGCAACGCCCCTGAATGTGGAGTTATTTTCGAAGGCTTCGCCCTCGGAAGGAGCAACATCCTCCTGGTAGCCGCCTATGACGCCAGCAACGTGCAGACCGTGCGAAGACGATTTGGGGAAAACGTCGGGGTCGTTGTCCGCGTAGTCGTACGCAAAGGGCACCTTGGCGTTGTAATATACGTCGTTGATGGTTATAGTGCCGCCCTGCGTTGTAGCTTCAAGGTCGTTGAAACTGGCAAGAACCTGCGAGTAGGTGAGCCCCTGGTTCTCCTCTGCGGGCATTCTCTGGAATGCGGCGTGACTTCTGTCGAAGCCCGTGTCGAGCACGGCGACTACCATGCCGTTGCCAGTATAGCCGTATTCGTCCGCAATATTTTCAGAGTCGTAAATACCCGTGCTGTACACGCTTACGTCGTTCATGGTGGCTTCGACCGTGGGAACGGCATAGCTTTCGGAATAGATAACGTTCTTGACGCCGGGAAGATTTTCAACTGCGGAAACGTCGGAATCGTCGATGACAAGCGAGACGCCGTTTATTACGGACGAATAAGAATGACGGACTTCATAGTCCACAGAAGTTCTGTTCAGTGCCGAAATAAACTCAGCCTGCTGTGCTGTGAGCTCGGAGGCATACTGCCTTCCCTCCGCCGCGTTTACAAAGCTGGTGAGGTCGCTGTACCTTCTCTGTATCGCCGCGCTCGAAAGATATACGTCGAGCAGCGAGCTGTTCTCAAGCTCAACGATTACACGCCTTGAGCCGTCGCTCTTCGTTTTTGCCGAAGAGAGAAGGTCCTCGTTCATGAACTGCGATGAGTCGAGTTTGCTCCCCAAAGAATCGGTGACGTCGATGAGCCCCGAATTTTCCGACGAGTTGTTGCCCGACGATGAATTCTCCGTCTGACAGCATACGACAGACAGACCCATGAACACCGCAGTCAACGATGCAAAGACGGCAGACAATGCCTTCCTGACTTTTGATTTCACTAAATTAAGCCTCCGTGTTTTTTGTGCGTCCGAAACGACACAAGTAGTATTTGCCAATCAATCAAAAAGCACAACAAAAACTCACAAAACCTATTCCTTTTAAAATTTTGAAAACTGTTTTGTGAATTATTTTTTATGCAATTGATATGCAATTTTCTTGCAAAAATATCAGCGGTTTTTCCGATAACTTTTTTACTCCTTTATTATATAACAAAATACCAACAAAAAAAAGTATTTTAACGGTATTTTATCAAATTTTTTAATAAGAAAAAATTATAACCCCCTTTAGTTTGCATTTTATTTTGGCGACACTTATACATTTATCCAAAATTTTATGCAATTATTTATGTATTTGATTAAAATGGCAATCAAAAAAATTTCACAATTATTTTATCTTTTCATACCGCTTTACAATAAAAAACACTTCTTTATAAAAATAAAACCCTTCCTCACGGGAAGGGTTATTGGAGCAGGCGACGGGAGTCGAACCCGCCGAAATCAGCTTGGGAAGCTGACGCCATACCGATAGGCGACGCCTGCAATATTTACTTACCTTTATACTATAGCACAAATTATTCAAAAAGAAAAGCGGAAATGACCGTTTAAATAAAATTTTTGTTGGCAACAAATTATTTCAAGGAGAATTGAGCTATGAATCCATTCAATGAAAAGAGCAGAAACCTTGAAAAAAACTTTTTACCAATGAAAAAAATGTATCCCAAGAGCTACAACAAAGAACGCACCTCCCCCTACACCAAGACGAGGGTAATACTTATGAACGGCACGGAGTTTGAAAGCAACTGGTTCATGCATCAGTTTGCAAGACACTGTACCGAGCCCGAGATACTTGCGGCGCTTTCGGTTGTGAGGCGGCAGGAGCAACAGCAACAAAAACGCATAAGCTGCCTTAAGCCCCTGAACGAGAGCATACTTGAAACGACGATAGGTTACGAGCAGCTGGCGGTGGACCTTACCGCGACGCTTGCGCGCAACGAAAAGGACGAAAATAACATTAAGGCGCTCAACTTTGCCCTTTTGGAGGACTTTGACCACCTTTACCGCTACGCCAATCTTTTGAAGATGGACAAGGGCATAGAGGCGGATACCTTAGTCGGAAAAATGACCGAAATTATGCCCGGGCGCCCCACCATTGCCGAACACCGCTACCCTGCGGACGATTTGAAGCCGCACATGAACGGAGACAGCGCCGACCTTTACACAAAGCTTGTCGCCGCAACGATAACCGCCGCGGAGCAGCAGACGATGAACTACTACATGAACATCGCCCAGTGGTACAAAAACGATTTGGGACGCAAACTCTACGCCGAGATTGCCATGATAGAGGAAGCGCACGTGACTCAGTACGAGAGCCTGAAGGATCCTACCATGACCTGGCTCGAGCAATGGCTGCTTCATGAGTATTGCGAATGCTGGCTGTACTATTCGGCTATAGAGGATGAAACCGACGAGGCGATTAAAAAAATCTGGGCTGAACACTTCAGAATGGAAGTCTGCCATCTGAAAATAGCGGCAAAGCTGTTGAAAAAGTACGAAAATACCTCCTACACGAAAATTGTCGGCGAGGGCGAATTCCCCAAACTATTAAAACTGGGCAGCAACAAGGATTACGTAAGGCGCGTACTCGGCAGCACGGTAACCTTAACCGCGGACAATATGGACTATAAGGATATAAAGAGAATTTCGGACGACCACAGATACTTCGAATATCAGAACTTTATGGGCGACCCCGAAAGGAATCCTTCGCACCTCGTAATTGAAAAGGCGATAGAAAAACTGGGCAAGGATTACCGTTATCAGGACACCGAACACCCCGTAAAGGAACTTCGCGACAGAACCAGGGACAACACGCAGATTGCCAGAACAAAATAAAAACAAGCGGGCGCGATTGCGCCCGCTTGTTTTTATTTATTGAGTTTTAAAAGCATGGTTTCATCTTCAGATAAAAATATAGCCGAGCAGATGTCCTCTGTGTTTATATAACTTATACCGTCCTCCCTGCCGAAGCGGTCTATTTCATTGAGGGAAACTATATCGTGCCTTACATCTGCAAGCCTGCCGCTTAAACCTATCCTGAAATCTTCTAAAAGCTCTATTGTAAGGATTTCCTTATTCTCCTTACAATAATACAGAAAAGCCGAAATGAGGTCCTTTGCCGAAGGCAGAATAAATTCATCGTATACCCTGTTGCCGTCAGAGATGAGGATAGCAAGCTTATTGAGGTACATATCGCCGCAGGATATCTTCATGACGGAGGAGATTTTTATACATTTGTAGCCGTCGAAACCGCCGTAGGGATTTACGAGAGCGAGGACGAACCAGTCGCTGTCGACATACTTTACGATGCCGACGGTAAACCCGCCCATATCGGAGGGGTCGGTATACACGGCGCAGAGGGTCTGTTCTTTTAAAAGTTGGCTTAAAATGCGTATCATCGCTTTACTTATTATCCTTAACAAATTTTTTGAGCTCGGAGAACATATGGTCTTCGCCTTTATCCGCGAGCAAAGTTAAAAAATACTCAAGGTCGCGACAGGTCTCCACGTTCATGCCCGCCTTGTGCGTGCGGTTTAAGAAATACTCGAGCGGCTTTGAATCGTCGTAGTCCTTGCCCATATAAATTTTGCTTGCGGCAATCCTGTCGCAGATCATCTCGGCAAAATATTTTGCCGGCATTTTTACGAAGACAAAGCTGTTATCCGCGCCAGAGTCCACCCAGTATTCGAAGTGGTGCTTGTTCCTGCCCTTGTGGTGGAGCCATGCCGCGGAATATCCGAAGAGCTCCCTCTCCTTCGCCTGCGGACTGCGGTTACCCTGAAAGTATTTTACCCCGGGGATAAATTCGGACGGGAAATATTTTGACAGGTCATGCAGAAGCCCCTGCCTGTACAGCCCGACTTTGAAACAGAGCTTTCTCACCTTGTGCCTGTGCCGCGTTATTGTAATCAAATGCCTTAAAAATTTCATACGTTTATAACCATTCCGTCGTGAGCGGCTAAAAACCCGCGGCTTGAAGCAAGTTTTTCCATATCGGCGCGGTAGGGCTTGCTGTTATGGGAAAAGTGAGTGAGTATGTTTTTAGTCTCCCCGTCTGTTATGCCGCTCTCTTCAAGCAGGCGCCTTATTATTGAGGCGTCCTCAATGCCCATATGGCGGGCTTTGAGATTGCCTGAACCTTCGCCAAATGTGCAGTCATAGGCGACGACATTCGCCTTAGCTCCGTTTTGTTTTAAAAATCGAATGGCTTGAGCGCTAAGATTGCCGGTATCGTGCAGGTGAAGATAGCCATTGCCCTCCCTTTCGACATAGAACAAGAGGGCGTCCTCCTTATTGGTGTGCTCGGCGGGAAGAGCGATTATCTTGCAGCCGTCTGCCGTAAAAACGGAATACGAAGAGATTTTTTCAAAGCGCACATGGTGCTCGACTTCGGGCTTCATCTCCCTTGCCGTGCATTCGCGGAAAACCTTATATACCTCTTCGTTGCCGTAGACAGTGAGAACGGCCTCTTCAAGGGTTGCATATTTGTAGCCACGGAGAATGAAGTCGTGAGCATAAAAATGATCCATGTGGGAGTGGGTTACGAGCAGAGTCTTTACCCGCGAGAGGTTAAAACCGAAGGCAAAGGAGTGATAGTACGCTTCGGGCGGGAAGTCTATGAGAAGGTTTTCGTCAATGAGCACCTGCGAGCGGGTCCTGACCTCCCCCTGCCCCAAAGCCCGTACACTGTTGCAGAAATCGCAGTTGCAGAACTGGGCGGGCACTCCTTCGGCGGCACCCGTCCCCAAAAAAGTAATTTTCATATACAGTAATAAGCAGGGCGATTGCTCGCCCTGCAATTTTATATTTCGTAGATTATTGTCACAGGACCGTCGTTGTACTGTTCGATCTTCATGTCTGCGCCGAACACTCCCGTACTCACGGGCACGTTGAGAGCTTTAAGTTCCTCTGCCACCTTTTTATACAGAGCATTTGCCCGTTCGGGTCTTTCTGCGAGAGTGAACCCAGGTCTGTTGCCGTGTGAACAGTCGCCGTATAGGGTAAACTGGGAAATGAGCAAAACCTCGCCGCCGACGTCGATAACGGATTTGTTCATTTTTCCGTCTTCATCCTCAAAAATGCGGAGCCGCGAAATTTTGCCTGCCATCTGTGCGCACAGCTCCTCTCCGTCCCCGACCTTTACGCCGAGGTAGACGGCAAGCCCGAAAGGAATTTGGGATATAAGTTTTCCGTCCACCGACAGGCTTGTGTGTTTTACGCGCTGGATTACAGCTTTCATTAATTACTTGCCGACTCTTGCCATGTACTCGCCGCTGCGGGTATCGATGCGGATAATTTCGCCCTCTTCGATAAACATGGGCACCTGAATGGTTGCACCCGTTTCAACGGTAGCGTTCTTCATGGCGTTGGTTGCGGTGTTGCCCTTTACGCCCGGCTCGCACTCGATTATCTTAAGCTCGACAAAGTTTTCGGGCTCGACGGAGAACGCCTTGCCATAGAGAGACTTGATGGTCACAGGGTCGTTTTCCTTGATATACTTGAGGGCGTCCTCAACCTGCTCATAGTTGAGAGTGGTCATTTCGAATGTTTCGGGATCCATGAAATAGTAGAACTCGCCGTCGGTATAGGAATAGGTCATCTTTCTCGTTTCAACCTGAGCCGTCTCAAGCTTTGCCGTGGGGTTGAAAGTGATGTCCGAAAGAACCTGCCCCGTAACTACGTTTTTGAGGGTTGCGCGGACAAACGCCGCACCCTTGCCGGGCTTTACGTGCTGGAAGTCGGTTACGGTGTAAACGCCCTTGTTGTTGTATTCGAAAGTTACGCCCTTTCTGATGTCGCCTGCTAAAATGGATGCCATATTAAAAATCTCCTAAATTAATTTTTTCGATTAAATTTATAAAATAATGAGTGACTTGTCGCTGTCGGTAAGGCTGACGACCCTGCCGTTTTCAAGCGTTACCGTGTCCTCTATTCTTATTCCGAACCTGCCCTCGAAATAAACCCCGGGCTCATCCGAAAACACCATGCCGTTTTCAAATTTATCTTCGCTCTTGGGCGAAAGATTGGGGCTTTCGTGAATGTTTATTCCTATGCCGTGCCCGAGCGAATGAGTAAAATATTTATCAATGCCTAGCGTTGCAAAGTAGTCCCTTGCAATGGCGTCGCCCTCCCTGCCCGTCATGCCTGCGCAGAAATTTTCCTTTACAAGCATATGCGCTTTGAGCACATGGGCATAAGTTTGTTTGAACTCGCCGTGTTTGCCGTCGTCGCCGAAGAGGAAAGTGCGCGTGCAGTCCGAGCAATATCCCCCGACCTTACAGCCGAAATCGATTAAAACAATATCGCCGAAGGCGAGTTTTTTGTTTCCCGTTTCGTGATGGGGCACGCTGGCGTTCGCGCCGAAGGCGCAGATTGTTGAAAAGCTCGTGCCCGAAGCACCGTGCGTGCGCATGAGATATTCGAGGAGCGCAGCTACGTCGTTTTCGGACATGCCCTCCTTAATTTCAGGCAGAAGGTCTGTAAACGCCCTGTCTGCCGCAATGCAGGCAGACCTTACCTTTGCAAGTTCTTCGCCCGTTTTGACAGACATTGCCTTTGCAAACGCGGGGGTGCTGTCGGTTAAGATATGCCCCGAGGCGGTAAACGAAAGATATTCGTTTGCGCTTATCCTGTCGAGGGGAACGGCTATGTTTTTGTAGTCCTCTATAAGGTGTTCAAGCCCCTGCCCTCTGGGATATTCCAGAACCTCGAAGCCTTTAATCTGCGCCTTTGCCGCCTCGAGATAGCGGCTGTCGGTGTAAAAGGCGGCGTTTTGACTGTCGGCTATTACTATGCCGAAGGTGCTTTGAAAACCCGTGAGATAAAATCTGTAGTCGTCCTGGCTGACGACGAGAGCTTCCGCGCCCGTAGCCGCCAATATGTTTTGCGTAAGTTTATTGTTCATATTGCGTTTTGTTCAGAAATATTTTAACAAAAATGTACGTATATGTCAACAGTCGGGGGTATTAAAATAGATATCCTTCATGGCTCTGGCGTCCTCCGCCTGCGTGCCGTCCGATTCGCTGACAATGTAAGGTTCTAATTTAAGTTCCTTCAATGCAACGGCAAGCGGTTCAAACTCGGGACCATATACGGTATCCTCAAATGTGAGGTGCTTTATTTCGCCCTTTCCGCCGTACATTATCTTTGAAAAGTGCATGTGGAAGTTTTTGACCCTGTCGTAGCCGAGTTCGTCAATCATATACTCAAGCCGGGATCTGTAGTCGCCAACCGTCTTTAAACTGCCCTGCTCGCGGGCGTTTATGTGCCCGAAGTCTATTGCGGGAGTGAATACGGGGTCTATTTTACAGAACGCGACGACCTCCTCCAGGGTGCCTATCTGCGCGAGCTTGCCCATGGTTTCGGGGCAGTACATAATATCCTGAAGATTGCTTTCGTATATCATGTCGCGGAGAATCTTCAGCCTGTCGGCGGTGCGTGAGACTGCCTCATCCCTTGTCGCCTTGCCTTGGGCGGCGGGGTGGAACACCAGCCTTTTGCCGCCGAAAAACTTTAAATACTTTGCACTGTTTATAACATAGCCGTAGGATTTTTGCACGGCCTCGTCGTCGGGATTGGCGAAATTTATAAAGTAGGGAGCGTGAACGCTTATCTCCTTATCCGCATCGGCAAACGCCCTGCCTATTTCCGCCGCTTTATCTGCGGACACAGTTATGCCCCTGCCGAAGGAGTACTCAAAACAGTCGAGTCCGAATTTGTCGAGATATTCGGGCGCCTGAACTGTGTGCTTGTAACCCATGTCATAAAAACTTGCGCTGTTGCCGCTCGGTCCGAATTTGATCATTCCTTTTCCTTTTAAAACTTATTTCGCGGAATCTTCGCCGCCGTACAACACGGGCGCCTCTTCCGTTTCCCCGCCTTCCTGCTCTTCCGGTTGAATTTCGCTTTCCACGGGGACAGTTTCTTCGCTCTGGTCCCCCTCTTCAAGCTGACTTTCAGACCAGGGATTCCATTCTGCGCTCTCTTCGGGCTGAGTTTCGGCAGACTCTTCGGATTGAGTTTCGCTTTCCTCGGAAACGCCCTCGTCTGTGTTCTCTTCAGAAATTTCTTCCGCCGCATCGCAAACCACTTCTTCGGGTTGCTCGGCACTCTCCTCTGAAACGGGCTCTTCGCTTTCAACGGGAGTTTCTTCGGTGCGGTTTTCCTGAGGTTCCGCCCCTGCGGTATTTTCTTCGGCGTCAGCCTCATCGGCAGGCTCCGATAAAAGTTCCCATGCGGGGGTGAGCTCGTCGGAGACTTCCGCTTCTATTATCTCTTCCGTCTCTTCCTCCCTTGTCTGCTCCAAATTTTGTTCTTCGGTTTCAGACGCGGGCTGTTCTATTTCCCCGGGGATTGCTTCAATAGCTTCTGTCGTCTCTTCGGCGGGTTCGGTTATGCTCTCCTCGACTACCGTCTCCTCCTCGGGAGCGGGTTCTTCTGTTACTTCGGAAGATTCTTCAACAACCTCTGCCGTCTCTTCGGCGGGCTCGGTTGTGCATTCTTCAACTACCGTCTCCCCTTCAGGAGCGGGCTCTGTCGTTTCTTCGGGAGTTTCCTCAACAACCTCTGCCGTCTCGTCGGCGGGCTCGGTCGCGCTCTCCTCAACTACTGTCTCCTCTTCGGGGGCAGGTTCCTCCGCCTGCTCGGTTACAATCTCTGCCTCGGGCTGTTCAGCGGGAGCGCCTTCGAACACCTCGGGGAGGGGTTGTGACTCGGACTCGAGTTCGGCTGTGACTTCCTCTACAATTGCGGGAGCTTCGTCGGGCAGGGGATATATGGCGTTGAACTGTTCCTCGCTTAAAGAGAGCGCAGCCTTGTCCTGTTCGAGTTGGGCTGCAAGCGCCTCGGCATCGCTGAATTTATATATTCCGCGCATGAACGCCTCGAAACCTACTTTGACAGTCTTGCCGTAGAGGTCGCCTTCAAAGTCTTTTATGTGTACTTCTAAAATTTCCCTGTCGTCATCAAAGGTGGGACGGTCGCCGAAATTTGCGATGCCTGAATATTTCTGCCCGTCTATGGTTACGGCAACTTTATACACGCCGTGTTTTACGGGGTATTTCCAGTCGGGATATGTAATGTTGACGGTGGGGAAACCGAGCACGCCGGTACCGCGGTGGGAGCCCTCCTCAACGACGCCCTCGACATAGAAGGGCTCGCCGAGCAGTTTTGCCGCCTTTGAAACGTTGCCCTCGTCGAGGCAGCTCTTTATAAGCGTGGTGGAGATCTTTTCACCGTCGCACATGACATCTTTTAAAGGCATGTACCATACGCCGTTTTCCTCGTCCTCGGCATAGTTTTTGAGCGTTGATGACTTGCCCTTGGTGCCCTTGCCGAAGCGGAAATCTTTGCCGCTCATGTACCCCTTTACATTGATCTTTTCCTCGATTGCGGCGAGGAAATCGAGGGGCATGGTCTGTTTGAACTCGGGAGTGTAGTCTATTACAAGCACAAACTTGACGTTATACGGCTCAAGCATGGCTACGCGCTCCTCAAAAGAGTACACGAGTTTGCCGCCCTTGCCCTCCCTGAACATCATCACGCCCAGATCGAGACCATTTATCTTTGCCTGAAGTTTAGCCTTTTTGAACAGTTCTCTGTGACCGGCGTGAATTGCGTCGAAACAACCAAGCACGAGGAGTGAAGGGTAAGAGTATTCGTCTTTTCCGTATTCGATGATGTTTAACATAATTTTGTTTTCACCTTTAAACGGCTGCTTTCGGCGACTCCTAAGCCGTAAAACTGACCGTCCTCCAAATATATTTTATATGTTCCGTCGCCGAGCGCGGTCGGAACAGATAACCCGTTGAGTAGTTTTTTTTGTTCGGTTCCGCAGACATCAGCCCTTTCAAACGGAAGCACGCTGTCCGCGGGAATAATGTAATCGTTTATATTTTCCCTGTCAAGGCTGCTGCTACCGATGCTGTCCGAAAGGGCGAACGGTCCGCTTCTCTCCCGCACGAGAGCGCTCATAGCCGCGCAGGTTGTAAGAGTTTGCGCGATATCGCGGCAGAGCGACCTGATATATGTGCCGCCGCCGCACTCTATGCGGAAATCATACTCGTCGTCAGATTTCTGCGAGACAAGTTCGATTGAATATATCGTTACCTTTTTGGGCTGAAGTTCGAAATCGACGCCCGCACGGGCGAGAGCATATCCCCTCTTGCCGCCCACGTTTTTTGCGCTGTACTTCGGGGGGACCTGCATAATGTCTCCGACAAATGCGGGCAGAACGTTCCGAATTTGCTCTTTTGAAGGCACCGCTCCTCCCGATTGCACCAAAGTGCCCGTGGTATCGAGAGTGTCGTACCCGACCCCGAATTTAAAGGTTGCAAGATAGGTTTTTCTCTTGGTGAGAAAATAATCGAACAGCCTGCATGCATTTCCTATGCCAACAGGGAGCACGCCGCTCGCCATGGGATCGAGCGTGCCCATGTGTCCGCACGGCTGACCCGTAAGTTTTTTTACCGCGGAAACCTCCCTTGCGGAACTTACTCCCGAAGCTTTGTTTATGTTTATAAATCCCGTCATAACTGTTTGCCGACGGCGTAGGTCAGCCTTTCTATAACCTCTTCGTATTCGCCGAACAGCATGCAGCCGCTGGCGAGCAGATGACCGCCGCCGCCGAATTCCGAGGCGACTGCGTTTACGTTTACCCTCTTTGAGCGGAGAGAAGCTTTATACTGCCTCTTTTTTACCTCCATGAGGGCGATTGCAACCTCTGTCGTGTCGATTGAGAGAGGATAGTCGACAAACCCCTCGGTCTGGCTCTTGTCCGTGCCCGTTTCGGCAAAGTCCTTTTGCGTGACGGTAATAAACACGAGCCTGTCGTCGAGACAGAAACGCATCGAGGAGAGCACTCTCGAATAGAGAAGAGCCCTCTTTTTGCTCTGCCGCGAAAACATTTCGTAGCTGATTTTCGAAAAGTCGGCGCCCCTTTCGCGCAAGGTAGCAGCAACGGCAAAGGTGTTGCCGGTGACATCCTTGTGGGTGAAGTTTCCGCTGTCGGTAAGAAGTCCTATGGCAAGCAGATTGGCGATATCTTCGGTTATCTCATACCCTGCCGCCGAAAGAATTGCGGGCATTATTTCACAGGTTGCCGTGCATTCTCGGACATAATTAATTTTGCCAAATTTATCGTTTGAAATGTGATGGTCTATGTTGATGGTCGTACCCTTGAACTTTTTGTAAAACGGGGCAAAGACGCCCATGCGGTTAATATCCGCGCAGTCGCAGCTGACGAGAACGTCAAAGCTTGCGCCGGCAGGGAGAGCGGTGAGCACGCCTTCGAGAGAGGGAAAAATTTTCAATCTTTCGGGAGCCTGCTCCTCGCACATCATATAAGCCTGCTTGCCTGCGTTCTTTAAAGCCACGGCAAGGGCAAGGGCGCTGCCGAGCGCGTCGCCGTCGGGGCGGACGTGGCAGAATACGCCTACCGTATGAGCATTGTTTAACTGTTTTACAACTTCGCCGAGCACGTTATCAATCATCTTTTTTCTGTTCCTCTTCGAGGCTCTGAATTATTTTGTCTATCTTTGCGCCGTATTCCATGCTCTCGTCGAGAATGAACGACAGCTCGGGCACCGTGCGGAGATGCAAAACCTTGGAAAGTTCGTGGCGGATGAAGCCCGCGTTGTCCTTTAATATTTCAAAGCTCTGAAGTTTTCTGTCCCTGTCGGGATCGTATATGCTGACATAAATCTTTGCGGTCTTTAAATCGGGCGCCACGTCTGCCTGCGTTACGCTGATTATGGCGCTGAGCGACGAGTACCTGTTGCGGAGTTTGGTGGAAATTACCGAATATATCTCCTCGCGGAACTGACTCGCAAGCCGCTCTCCTCTCAATCCTTTCATGTTGCTTCCCTTGAAATTATTTTGGCTGAATCTGTTCAACCATGTAGCACTCTATGATGTCGCCGACGCGGATATCATTGAAGCCCTCTATCGCGCAGCCGCATTCATAGCCGTAGTTTACTTCCTTTACGTCGTCCTTGAAGCGCTTGAGCTGCTGGACGTTGCCTTCGACTATCAGCACGTCGTCGCGGTAAATGCGCAGCTTGCCGCCGCGTACGATTTTGCCCTCCTTTACATAGCAGCCTGCAATGTTGCCGACGCCCGTAATTTTGAAGGTCTGGCGCACTTCGCACTTGCCGAGGTACACCTCCTGATACTTGGGCGTGAGCATGCCCTTGAGCGCGGCTTCCATATCGTCGAGCAGGTCGTAGATTATGCGGTAGAGCCTTATATCCACCTTGCTGCGCTCTGCCGTCGCCTTAGCCTTTGCGTCGGGACGGACGTTGAAGCCGAGAATTATTGCATTTGATGAGTCGGCAAGCATGACGTCCGATTCGGTTATCGCGCCCGCGCCGCTGTGGATGACCTTTACCTGCACTTCCTCGTTGGAGAGCTTTAATACAGACTGTTTGACCGCTTCGACCGAACCCTGAACGTCGCCCTTTACAATGAGGTTCAAGGTCTTCATGTTGCCTTCGGCGATCTTTCCGAACACTTCGTCGAGGGAGATCTTGGATGCGGACTTGACCATTGCGTCGGACTCCTTCCTCTTCCTCTCCTCGATTACAGACTTCATGAGCTCCTGCGAGACGGCGAAGATACTGTCGCCCGCGTTGGGAACCTGTTCGAAACCGAGCACGTAGACGGCTGCGGAGGGTCCTGCCTCCTTTACCGTTCTGCCCTTGTCGTCTATCATGGCGCGCACTCTGCCCGTGATGGTGCCCGAGATAATGTTGTCGCCCGTGCGCAAAGTGCCGTTCTGAATGAGCACGGTAGCAACGGGACCCTTGCCCTTGTCGAGCTGGGCTTCGATTACCGTGCCGCGCGCCTCCCTTGCGGGGTTGGCGAGAAGTTCCTTCATTTCGGCGACAATGAGAACGCTTTCGAGCAGTTCGTCTATGCCCTGACCTGTCTTGCAGGAGATGAGGCATACGGGCGTATCGCCGCCCCACTCCTCGGGAACGAGCCCGTAGTTTGTAAGCTCCTGCTTTACCTTTTCGGGATTTGCCCCGACCTTATCCATTTTGTTTATGGCGACGATTATGGAGACGTTTGCCGCCTTTGCATGGTTGATTGCCTCCACCGTCTGCGGCATGATGCCGTCGTCGGCGGCTACCACTAGAATGACGATATCGGTAACCTGCGCTCCGCGGGCTCTCATTGCCGTGAAAGCTTCGTGACCGGGAGTATCTATAAAGGTTATACTCTTTCCGTTGACGGAGACCGAGTACGCGCCTATGTGCTGGGTAATGCCGCCCGCTTCGCCCGCGGCGACGTTCTGGCGGCGGATATAGTCGAGAAGGGAGGTCTTGCCGTGGTCGACGTGACCCATGACGGTGACGACGGGTGCGCGGGGAACGAGGCTCTCTATCTCCTCTACGGTGTCCGCCTGCTTTTCGGAAAGAATTTCTTCCGCCGTCTTTTCGGGCTTATATTCAAGCTCGATGCCCAGTTCCGCGGCGACGAGAGCTGCCGTATCGTAGTCAATGCTCTCGTTTACCGTCTTCATTATGCCCTCTTTGAAGAGGCGCTTGGTTATCTCCACAGCGGTGATGCCAAGCTTTTCGGAAAGAACCTTTAATGGGATTTCGTTAGTCGTCACGACGGCGTGTTCAATTTTGATTGTCTGGGCGCTCTGTTGCTTTTTATCCTTCTTTACGCGCAGTTTTCTGTAGCCGCTCTTATCCTCGTCGAAGTCGGAAACAGAAGGTCCCTGCTGCTTTGCAAGCGAACGCTTGGAGGGAGCGCGGCGCTCCTTTTCGACATAGGTCTTTTCATAGCCGCCCTTCTTTTTGTCGGGACCGAAATTTTTGTTTGCCGGCTTTGCCGCCTGCGCGGCGGGCTGGCGGGCTGGCGCCTGGGTTGCGGGACGCGCGCCCTGCTGGGGGCGGGGCGTCCTGTCGCCGTGGCGGGGCTTGGAGCCCTCAGTATT
>CALVMP010000004.1 GCA_944346655.1 uncultured Clostridia bacterium | reverse complement strand
CGAAAAAAGGGTGCGCTCTGCGGTACGGTTTTCCTTCGGAAGAGACAACACTCTCGACGAGGTAAAGTACTCCGTCGCAATATTGCAAAAAATAATTTCAAAAATCCGCAACAAATAAGATGAATTGTCAAACTAAGTGCAACACTTAGAGAGAAAAAAGTTGAATAAATCGACAGGTTTTTTGTAACCTAAAACTTTTTTGGGTCTGGCGTTAATTAACGCCAGATTCTTTTTTAATGTGACTTCGCTCACACGGGAAAGATTCCTGCCTTTGGGATAGAACTCCCGCAAAAGCCCGTTCAGGTTTTCATTCGTTCCTTTCTGCCATGCACAATACGGGTCTGCAAAATACATATCGCAATGCAGAGTTTCTTCTATTTGTCTCCAGCAGGCAAATTCGCTGCCTCTGTCGCACGTTATTGTCTTTACCGCATCTCTCGGAAGTTTGGAAAGTGCTTTTATTATTGCTTTCGCCATTGTCTCGCCCGTTCTGTCGGGTATCTTTATTGCTATGTAATATCTCGTAGTGCGCTCTGCCAATGTCGCAAAACATGCCTTTGTCTTGCCTCTGCCGGAGACTACCGTGTCTGCCTCCCAATGCCCGAATTCCTTGCGGCTATATACGCTTTTATCCCTTTTGCGTATGCTTTTACCTGTCGTAAACCTGCCGCCTGTGCCCATTCTCTTGCGCGTTTTTCCTTTGCGTCTTAAAACCTTTACATTGCCTTTTACCAGGTACTTTTCATATATCCAGCGGTATATTGTCTTAAAACTCGGCAATTTCAGTCCCTCACAAGGCGTATTGGCTATCTGCTCAGGAGACCATGTCTGTTGCAGTTTTTCGTTTATGTAATTTATTACTTCCTTATTCCAGAACATACCCCTGTGGCAGAATGAGCGCCGCAAAAGATACTTCTTTTGTGCGGTATGTGGGTAATATGTGTTTATTGCATATCTGTGAGTATAGTTTCTTGAAATCTCTCGCGAAATCGTGCTCGGACTTCTGCCCAACAATTTCGCAATTTCTCTGTAACTTTTTCCTTCTACATAATATTTTCGTAGACAAGCGCGTTCTTCTATGGTAAGATGGGTATAGTTCATATATTTCCTCTGCGTTGATTTTTTTCTTGCAACTATATTCTAACACAGTCGATTTATATGAACTACTTTTTTATCTCACCTGGTGCACTTGAAAGTATAATTCACTAATAAATCTAAAATCCCTTTCTCCTTAAGAGAAAGGGATTTTTTAGTATTGCGATTGAATGGCTGAAAGCACTTCTTCTTTTGTAAAGCCCATGTTTTTGATTTCTGCAATTTTTGAAGCCAGCACCTGACCGCGGTCGGGGCGGGGGCGGGGTGAGGAGGAGATGAATACGCCCTTTTTTGCAATGGTGAACACAACGCCCTCTTCCTCTAAAACGGTATAAGCCCTCTGAACGGTGTTGGGGTTTACGCCGAGCTCTTCGGCAAACTCGCGGCAGCTCGGCAGTTTGTCGCCGCCCTTTAACTGTCCCGCCGCAATTCTCTTTTTAATGTTATCGCCTATTACCTGGTAAAGGCTCGGTCTTTGCACCTTCATTGCGCTTTCTCCTTTGTATCAACTGTATGTACTGTAATAATTGTACTACAAAAAATTAATACAGTCAATACAATTGTACAAATTTATTTGCAAAAATTTATCTGCCTTACAGTGGGTTTACCTCAAACCGCGAAAAGGTTCAGTCAATGCTGTGGAATAGATTCCTCGACAGGTTTTTGTAGGTTATTGTCGTCCTTTCAATCATGCCAAAAAGTTACGCAAAAGAGCGCCGCGCCCGCGCAGAATGATATATTATCATTAAAAACAGAAATAGCACGAACCGGAGTCCGTGCTATCTCTATATGATAAGGGGGAAAATGATGAGCGATATTTTTTGTAAACTTTTATGAAGCAGATGGACTACTTATCGTTTACATGTATTATTATATCCAAGCGGAAAGAAAAGTAAATTATTTTATCGAAAAATTTTTTTAAGTTCAAATTTTTTTAAAAACATACATTTTATGATATAATTTTTCAATTGTATAAAAAAGGTAAAATCACATCACTCTGCACAAAAGGCATGAAATAACGGTGGAAAGAGCGCAGGAGAGTAGCACTATCGCAAGCGGCAGGGCGCGTCCCTTTTTGTTTGTGCCCGAAAAGTAGAGCGCAAACACATAGAACACCGTTTCGGACGACGCATACAGCGTACACGCGCAGCGGCTTACATAGCTGTCGGGTCCGTATGTCGTCAAAACGTCCGTCAGAAGGCTCAATGAGCCGCTCCCCGAAAAGGGTTTAATGAGTGCGAGCCGCGAAAGTTCTTCGGGTATGCCGAAAAAATTCATAACGGGCTTAAGCGCTTCCGAAAGCGCAGCGGCTATCCCGCTCGCCTCCATGATTTCGCACATCATAAAAAGGGCTGCAAGCAGCGGAAGGAGCGAAAGGGTAAATTTAAGACCCTCGCCCGCGCCCGCCGTAAAGGAGGAGAACACGTTTACCTTCCTTGCCGCGGCAACCGTAAAAATTATTATGAACAGACAGGGGATTACAATCGCCATAGCTTGTTTGCAAGAATATAGAGCGCAACCGCCAGCCCCGTACAGATTGCGGTGGTTATCAGAGCGGGCAAAAATATATCGGCAGCCGAAGCGCTTCCCCCCGCCGCGCGCAGTCCTATAACCGTCGCGGGGAAAATCTGTACGGACGTTGCGTTTAAAATAAACAGCAGGTTCCGCCCGTAAAGGTTGCCGTCGCCGTCAAATTCCTTCATCGCCTTAATGCCGTAGGGCGTCGCCGCGCCGCCTAAACCTATCATGTTGCAACACACGTTCATCGAAGCATATTGCGCCCCCGATTTGTTTTTTGTGCGGAAAATCCTGCCCGTCAATGGCGCCAATTTATTTGCCAGCCACGCCGTGATATTTGCGTCCTCGCACACCTTTGAAAGCCCCATCCACAGCGCGTAAACGCAGAAGAGGGAGGCAAACGAAGTTACGGCTCTGCCGGCGCCCTCTATCAGAGCGGGCAAAAATGAGTCCGGGCGTATTATGCACAGCGCCGCCGAGGCGATAAATACCGCGGTAAAAATTACATTCATAACTTAATAATATTATAAAACCGCCCTTTATATGCTCTTGCAATTTGCAAATTTGTGTGATATAATAATTCAAAGCTAACTTCAAAGGAGCGTTATATGAAGTTCAAGGAAATTTTTAAACTGTACGAAGATATGGACCCCGAAGATTACACCCGCGTGCTCGAGTCCAAGAGAGATATTATAATTCCCTATATAAACCAATTTAAAAACGATCCCGACGACGGAGAGGACGCCTTTTTAAGGCTCGTTTTCGCCGCGCTTGCCGTCGACGGAAAAATATCGCAGGACGAATACGAAAAATGCTATCCCCTGCTCAAAACATTCTACGGCACCCATTTCCGCTATAACGAAAAGGTTGAAAGCGTTAGGGAGTACATAAAGAACGGGCTCGACTACGACGCGATTAAAGACGGCGTTACAAACCTGCTTGTAAACCTGCCCGAAGAGATAAGGGGCGACCTTATTATCGTCGCGCTCATAATCTGCTCGGTGGACGGCAAAATTTCCTTAAGGGAAAAGAAGTGGATAGAGGACTTATACGACGCCCTTCCCCCTTCGCACATCTGATTGCACTTATAATAATTCCCGCGCACAAATTCTTTGTGCGCGGGCTTTACATTTTTATTTAAATATGGTATATTTTAGGGGTAAAAAATAAGGAGCAAATATGGCAGAAAAGTTTTACATCACCACGGCAATCACCTATACCTCGGGCAAGCCGCATATCGGCAACACATACGAAATTATTTTAACCGACGCCATCGCCCGCATGAAGAGAATGCAGGGCTGCGACGTGTTCTTTATGACGGGCACAGACGAGCACGGGCAAAAGGTCGAGCTCAAAGCTGCCGAAAAGGGCGTTTCCCCCAAGCAGTTTGTCGACGGAGTAGCCGCTCAGATCAAGGATATATGGGGGTTAATGAACATTTCCTACGATAAGTTCATCCGCACCACAGACGACTATCACGAGAGGCAGGTTCAGAAAATTTTTAAAAAATTCTACGGGCAGGGCGACATTTACAAGAGCTCGTATAAAGGCATGTACTGCACCCCGTGCGAAAGCTTCTGGACGGAAAGCCAGCTTGTGAACGGCAAATGCCCCGACTGCGGCAGAGAGGTAAAGCCCGCCGAGGAGGAGGCGTACTTCTTCAAAATGGGCAAGTATGCCGACAGACTCATAAAGCACATAATCACCCATCCCGACTTTATCCAGCCCGTAGCGAGAAAGAACGAGATGATGAACAACTTCCTGCTTGCCGACGAGTTCATAGGCAAGAGCGACGAAGAACTGCTCGCGGCAATTGAAAAGGGAACGCTTAAGACCAAACTTCAGGATCTCTGCGTTTCGCGCACCTCGTTTAAATGGGGCGTTCCCGTCGACTTCGACTCCCGCCACGTAGTGTATGTGTGGCTCGATGCGCTCACAAACTACATAACGGGCGTGGGTTACGACGTGGATAACCCTTCGGAAAATTACAAAAAATACTGGCCCGCCGATATTCACGTCATAGGCAAGGACATTATCAGGTTTCACACCATCTACTGGCCAATCTTTCTGATGGCTCTCGGCGAGCCTCTTCCCAAAAAAGTGTTCGGTCACCCCTGGCTTTTGCAGGGCGGCGACAAAATGTCCAAGTCCAAGGGCAACGTAATGTATGCCGACGACCTCGCCTCCGTTTACGGCGTCGACAGCGTTAGGTACTTCGTGCTCCACGAAATGCCCTACCTCAACGACGGCATTATTACATGGGAGCTCATGACCGACAGGCATAATTCCGACCTTGCCAACACGCTGGGCAACTTAGTCAAGCGCACAGTCTCCATGACCAACCAGTACTTCGGCGGAAGGGTTGCGCCCTCTTCGCCCTTGGAGGAGGCTGACCTCGAGCTTGCAGAAATTGCAAAAACTTCGGCGGCGCGCGTGGCTGCGCTCGTCGACGAGTGCAAAATCGCCGACGCGCTCGACGAGCTGTTCAAACTCTTCCGCCGGGCGAACAAATATATAGACGAAACCACTCCCTGGGTGCTCGCCAGGGACGGGGATAAAAAGCCCCGCCTCGAAAGAGTGCTCTATAACCTCCTCGAAGCCATAACCATAGGCGCGAACCTGCTTTCGCCCTTCATGCCTTCGACGGCTGAGAAAATTTTGGAGCAGACGGGCGGAAGCATGAGGAACTTTGCCGACCTTTCAAAATTCGGATTGGCACGGGAATATGCTGTAACCAATGCGCCCGAAACGCTGTTCGAAAGATTGAAGCAGGCGGATATCGAACCCGTGATAAAAGCCATTTCCGAAAAGCAGAGGGCTGAGGCGGCTCCCGCGCCCGAGGCGAACCAAAAGGAGCAAATCACCATAGACGATTTTGCAAAGGTCGAAATGCGCGTGGGCACGGTAATTGCCTGCGAAGCCGTGAAAAAGAGCAAACTTTTGCACGAAACGGTGCGCGTAGGCAATAAAACGCTTTCCATTCTTTCTGGCATAGCCAAGCACTACACGCCCGAAGAGATGGTGGGCAAAAAGGTTATCGTAGTCACCAATCTTCCCCCCAGAGAGATGAAGGGGATAATGAGCGAGGGCATGATAGTTTGCGCCGAAGCCCCCGACGGAACGCTCTCTTTAGTATCGCCCGAAAGGGACCTCCCCGACGGCAGCCTGCTCTCATGATATGTACACGGATATCCATTGCCACCTGAACTTGAATGACTATTCCTCGATAGACGAACTTATTAAAAACTGCCGTGCGGACGGGGTAGACGTGATCGTCACCGCGGGGTACGACGTTCAGTCCTCCGAAACGTGCAGGCAGATTGCCGAGTGGTACGACGGTGTGTACTTTACAGCAGGTCTGCACCCCACCGAGCTTGAGCATTGTACTTTTTCCGACCTTGCAAAAATTGAAGAACTGTGCTCCCACCCCAAGTGCATAGCGGTGGGGGAGACGGGGCTCGATTATCACTATCCCAATACGGATAAGCCCCGCCAGCACCAGTTTTTCAAGGCACAGCTCGAGCTTGCCGGCAGGCTGGGTATGCCCGTGCAGATTCACTCCCGTGACTGCGCCGGGGACACGCTGGACTTTTTAAGGGAAAACGCCGCCCTGCTTTCAAACGGCTTTCTTTTGCACTGTTATTCCTACTCCCCCGAAATGACGGCGGACTTTCTCTCTCTCGGCGCATATTTCTCTTTCGGAGGGACCTCTACCTACAGGCGCTCCAAAAAACCCCGCCGCTCCATTCAGGCGATACCGCTCGAAAGACTGCTCACCGAAACGGACAGCCCCTATCTTTCGCCCGCTTCTCTTTTCGGGCAATTTCCAAATACACCCCGCAGTATCCCCGAAATAACGGCGAGCATGGCTGAAATCAAGGGGGTGGGGGAAAAGGAACTTTGCTATGCCGTCCGCGACAACGCAAAACGGCTCTTCCCCAAAATAAAATAAAACAGAGGACTGCAAAATGCTTGCAATCCTCCGCGTCTTTTGTAAAGTGAAGGGGTCCCGTCCACATTAAAAGTATGGGCGTAACGTACAGTATTATCCTTAAAACACGCATGTAAATTATGGAAGATAACAACATAAGGGGCGTGCTTGCCCGCTCGGGCTTCGCCTTTAAAAAACAGTTCGGTCAGAACTTTATAACCGACGGCGCCCTGCTTGAAAAAATAGTCGGGCTTTCGGGCGCGGATAAGACCTGCCACGTCGTCGAAATAGGTTGCGGCGCGGGCACTTTAACGCGCGCTCTCTCCGAAAAAGCGGCGTTCGTGCACGGATACGAGATTGATAAAAGCCTTCAGCCCGTGCTCGCGCAGACTCTTTCGGGGTGCGAAAACGTCGAAATTATTTTCAAGGACTTTTTAAAACTCCGCCTCGACGTTATAGAGGAGGGGCTCCCGTCCTACAGGGTGGTGGCAAACCTGCCGTACTATATTACAACGCCCCTCATAATGATGCTTCTGGAACACTCAAAAAAATGCCTCTCCCTCACCGTGATGGTGCAAAGGGAGGTGGCGGAAAGGTTGTGCGCTCTGCCGAACACCCCCGACTACGGCGCAATCACCGCAAATATCTCGCTGTATGCAACCGCAAAAAAAGTGCTCGAAGTCGGGCGCGAAAACTTTTACCCCGTGCCCAACGTCGACAGCGCCGTCGTACGCATGGACATTGAGCGCGGCAGGCTGGGCGAAGTGGACGAAAAACTCTACAAAAAGGTCGTGCAGGCGGCGTTCGGTTCGCGCAGAAAGACTCTCGAAAATAACCTCGTAAAGGTCTTTTCGCTTTCAAGGGAGGAGGCAAAGGGGGTGCTTTCGGAATGCGGTGTAAAGGAGGGCGCCCGCGGCGAAACGCTCTCTCCCGAACAATTCGTAAACCTCTCAAAAAAGTTAGCCGAAGTTCTTCCCAAATCCTAATACATTATTATATAAAACTCCTACGCGCCCGCGCGTAGGAGTTTTGTTTATAAATAGTAGTGATATTGTTGAGGAAAGATTTTTGTACAAGGCAAAGTTTGCGCCGCACGGCGAAAGAAAATTGCGGAGACCGATTGAAGGACAGGCTTGTCCGGGCATTTTATAATATGCGGTTCTATTTTTTTCCGTGCCTTCATATAATGGGATATAACCAAATCCGGAGGCACATTATGGATAATTTAGAATACGCCGAAATGCTCGAAATTCCCGTAAACACCGTAAACGTCGTAAAGAAGAAGGGCTTTTTCAGGCGCAGGGAAAGAAAGGACGATTTAAAGGAAGACGTACTTGCAAACGTGAACAGCCGCGAAGAGGACGGCTATGCTCCCCGTGCGGACATTGCGCAGACTGAGGACCTCACCGAGCCCGTCGCTCCCGTAAAACAGCGCGACGGCTGGAGGGGCGTGCTCATTGCCGAGGGAGTGGCTGCATGTCTTTTGGCTGCCGGCATCTTTATAACAAACGCGCTCGTCGACAACACCGCCATAAATAACCTCGTTGCGGGTCTTTCGCAAACCGCCCCTCAGGAAGTTTCATATACCGACTTCGAACTTTCTCCCGTCGTAAGCACGCTGTCCGACGCGGAAGTTACGCAAACCTCGGGCGGAGCCCTCACCTTTACGGGGCAGACGGCGGTCTATCCCGCGTGCGACGGTATGGTCGCCTCGGTCACGTCGGAAAACGGGCTGTACACCGTCGAAATAGCGCACACTTCAACCTTTTCCAGCGTGTTCACGGGGCTTACGGACGTGTATGTGAATACCGGCGACGAGGTTAAATCGAATATTCCCTTCGCCTATTCCGACGGCTCGAACGAAGTTATGTTCACCATGTACGACGGCGATACGCTCATCGACGGCTACACCCTGTCGGGAGTGCTGCCCGTCTGGAATTCGTGAAAATTTCCATTCACCCTCTCTTTTTTGCCGCCATAATAGCAAGCGCCGTGTTCGGCGGGTTTCTGGCTTGCATAATTGCCGCGCTGACCGCCCTCCTTCATGAGTGCGGTCATGTTTTTTGCGCGGCGCGGTTCGGCTACAGGTGCGAAAAAATCCGTATCATGCCCTACGGCGCCGTCGCCGTGTGCGAAATCGACGGCATACGGGCTAAGGAGGAGGTGCTCCTCGCGCTTTCGGGGCCTGCCGTAAACTGCGTTATCTGCCTGATACTTGGGGGGCTTTGGTGGTTTTTTCCCTCGACATACGCCTTTACCGACGTTATCATGTGGACGTCGCTCGGCATGCTGCTCTTCAATCTTCTTCCCGCATACCCCTTAGACGGAGGCAGGGTGGCAAAGTGCGTGCTTGCCCGCTTTCTTTCGCCGCGGGCTGTAAATATCACTCTCCGCGCCATAAACGTGCTTGCGGCAGCGGCGCTCGTCGCCGTATTTTTTGCCTGCGGGTACAACCTCACTTTTTTGTGCTTTGCGCTCTTTCTGCTCTTTGCGATATTCGAAAAGTCTCCTCCCGCCGTAAAAATAAATTATTCTACTTCTGCAACCTTAAAGAGGGGAATGGAGGTCAAAACCATTCTGGTCGGCGAGGATTTAACCGTGCTCAAAGCCCTGCGCTTTCTCGACGAAAAGAAGTATGTAATCCTCCGTACCCCGTCGGGCAGGCAGGTGGAGCAGGATGAGCTCCTGAAAATTATAGAGGAACGTTCCATGTACGACAGGGTGTTTGAAGATATTCAACCAAACAATTAATGCGCCGCTGAAGCGGCGCATTAAATTTAATGTTGGAGAAAGGATTTTTTAAAAATTTCTTCGTCTGTGTCGTCGGTCAGAACGCATTTTACGGCTTCAGTCCCCAAAACCACCGCCTCTTCGAGGAGCGGCGCTAAGGAGGAGTAGTCATATTCAAACCTGTAGCTCTGTTTCTTCCTCGCGTATACGGCGCGGGAGTAGGAAAAGAACCGCTTGAGGCAGCGCTCCACGCCTGTGAAAGTCACTGACGGGTCGAGCTTTTTAATGCTGTCGTAAACGGGTGAGCAGCCCGCAAGCACGTCCTCTTTCGGCATGATTTTCCTCGGCGTGTTGTACTTGCGCGAAACATAAAGTCCTATGTCTTTTTCAAAGGCGAGGTGGGCAAGCGGAGCGCGGGAGCTCTCTTCAAAGGCATATACTGCGGGGTGAATGGTGCAGTCGAGCGCGTAGTGCGTCGCCCAGCCCGCGGCATAGGAAAGGTTTCCCTCTTTAAGGGCTGCAAAAACTTCTTTCGCGTCCATTGCGTGCATGCGCCTGCCGAGGTTGTTGGCGCGGCTGGCGTTGTACATAAAAAACACGTCGCCCCCCTGTGCGCCGAGGGCGTATAATTTGCGTTCGCTTATTCTGTCGCGGACGTCCTTTTGCAATCTTTCAAAAATGACGTCAGCCATTATCGAATGTGTAAAATAGTCAGGCATATATTACAAGTTTGCGCGTTTAGCGTAAAATAAATACTGTTGCACATATCCCGAATACTCGCCGAAAAGAGCGGTGAAGTACTCGTTTATCTTCTTTCTGTCCGTCAGTTTTCCGCCGAAATCTTCGCGGTAGAGTTTTTCAATCCATGTGTCGACGGGAAAGGCGTTGCGCTTGCCGAACCCGAACAGGGCTATGCAGTCGGCAACCTTGGGACCTATTCCCTTGTATGTAAGCAGCGCCCTTTTAAGGTCGGCATAGTTAAGCTTTTCAAGCTCGCTTATTCCCTCTGCGCATATCCTCTTCGCCGTTTCGGCAATGAACGAATCCCTGTAGCCGGCGCCGAGCGACTTATAGTAAGCGGCATCCTTCGAAGCGAGCGCGCGGGAGGAAGGGAAGGCGTAAAACTCCCCGAACGGCGATTGAATTTTCTGACCCAACCCTTCGCATATTCGCGATATGATGCCCTTTATCCTCGGAATGTTGTTGTTCTGCGAGATTATGAAGGAATATATCATCTCCTCCCTGTTCTGGTTTAAAAGGCGCAGTCCCTTTGCCTTTTCGCAGGCGGAGGAGAGGAAGGGTATATTCAGACTCTCCGCATGCGCGACTATGGCGGAGTAGTCCCTCGAAAGGTCGAAAAAATTATAAAAGTATTCTGCGTGCTCGCTCTCCACAACCGTCTTTATTCCGTCGGTGTGAACGTAGCAGTCTCTGTCGGCGGAAAAAACCCTGTAGCCCTCCTTAAAGGGTTCGAACCTGAAAATCTGTCCGCACTCCAGGACGTCCGCGGGGTTGAAATATTCGGCGCCGTATTCTGTCTTTTGTATCATGACTATATTTTATCACGCCTTATTTTATAAGTCAAATTTTAAACGCCGACGGCGAAGCCGTCGGCGTTTGGTTAAGTTTAAATTTTTTTCTTTGCCGCCGCGTTCAGCATGTCGGCGAGCGGACGCATGGATTTAACCACGGCTTTGCATATGTAAATTATAAACGGAAGAATTATAATTCCTCCTCCCGCAAGCGCACAGCCCGCAATAAAATTCGTCGTCGCCGCAAAGGGTATGCCTTCGGCAATCACGGGAATTAAAGTTGTGGCGAGCAGATATCCGCCCGAGCCGATCAGCGCGACGGGGACGGCACCGAGGAATAAGACGAGCGCGAGCATGGCTGAAAGCAAAACTATGATGCCGAGCGAAAATACCGCTCTGACGAGAGGGTTTGCCTGTGTTCCCTCGGGCATATTAGCGGGGCAATCGCTCTTTTCAAGGGGTATGTACTCTCTCTTTATTTCCCTTGCGGCTCTTTTTGGTGAGCCGAGCATATCCACCGCGTCCTCCTCGCTCAAGCCCCCCATTCTCAGGTGCGCGTACCTGTCGGCGTATATGGTGAGAATGGTCTGTCTCTGCCCTTCGGGGTATTCTTTAAGCCGTTTTCCGACGCTGTCGCGCCACTTTATGTACGTCATAGCCCGTCCTCCTTTATTTTGTTTGCTTAAAGCTGATGTTAGCCGTGCCCAGCATTACCTCGGCTTGTACCGAGCGGTCGCAGCTTAAGCTTCTGTTTTCAATGTTGCAGCTGCCCAGCGTCTTTTTGACCTGCGCGTCGTAGTCCTCTTTAGCGCCCGCAAGCGCAATATCCGCCCTGCCGGCGCTCACGTAAACCTGCGTGCGCTTGCAGTCAGCCCCGTCAACCTTTGCATAGCCCGCGTTTACGGCAAAACGCGCCTCGCTCCCCCAAACCTCGCCGAGGTTGAGCTTGCCGGCGTTTACTTCGGCGTTCAGCCTGTGGCAGCACAGCCCGCTTATTTCAATCTTGCCCGCGTCGGTCTGAAGGTGCGCGTCCGAGCAGTTTATATCTCCCGCAATCACTGCGCCGCCCTCGACGTAAACCTTCATGTTTCCGTATCCGCCGTCGTCAAGCTTCAGGTGCCCTCCGGCAAGGTTGACCGTCAGATCGGGCACAATCTCCGCGGGCACCTTAATTTCCATGTCGGGTATAAATTTGCCCTTCATGTTTATGTTTTTAAATTTAACGCTCTTGTGCGTAACCGTAATCTTGCCGCCCTGCTCGCCCACTTTGTATTCGAGGAGGGAGGTGGCAGGATAGTCTATAAGCACACTGTCGCCGTCGTAAAAGCTTATCTGTATCTTGCCGAGGGCGCCGTTTATTTCAAGGCTGTCTACCGGTTTTTCCGAGACAAATTTTGCCCTGTCCCCGCCCGATTCTTCTTTCTTGTCTTCGGCGGGTTTTTCCTTTTCCGCGCCCGCGGCTCTGCTCTCGTCCAGAATTTTTTTCGCGGCGTCGAAGGGCGCGCCGAAGCTTTCTATTATCATCTCTTCGTCCTCGCCGCTCTCGCGCATGTCGGCGTACATCTCGCCGTAGTATGCAAGCGCCCTCTCTCTTTCGTCCTGCGGGAGGGAGTGCAAAAAGTGTTCAAGTTCGTCCCGCCATTCAATGTATGTCATAATCTGTCTCCGAATATTTTTTTATAAAGTTTTACCACTTCTTCAAAGTCGCTTTTAAGTTCTTTAAGCCTTCTTTTCCCCTCGGCGGTAATGCTGTAATATCTCCTCAGCCGCCCGTTGAACTCCTTCGAGCTGGTCTCAAGCGCCCCGGAAGATTCCAGCCGCTTCAAAATGGGGTAAAGGGTGCTCTCCGATATCTCTATTATGCCCTTTAAATCGTTAATTATTTTATATCCGTAACTTTCCCCGTCCTTAACGGCATATAAAACGCACGCGTCCAGCACGCCCTTTTTTATCTGAATATCCAAATTTAATACCTCGTTTCGTATAATACTATACATTACATAGTATGGCTTGTCAAGTATTTTTTAAAATTTTTTGCAAAGAATATTTGCATAAAGGGGGAAGGCATGAAAAGGAAGCAAGATGAAAAGTCGTTTGAGGGGTATATTGAAAGGGTTAAAAGGGAGCTTACATCGCCCGATGTTCTGACCTTCCGGTTCTCCTCGCATGCGGGGCGCAACTTTGCCGCCGTCTATCTCGACGGGCTTGCCGACAAGACTCTTCTGGGCGAACTTGTCGCAAAGCCTTTAAAGGCGGCTGGGAAAGAGGAGGGGGCGGAGGAGATCGCCCGCCTTCTCGCCTCGCCTGAAGTTAAGGAGGGCAAAAATTTTACCGACTGCATTCAGGGCATTCTGGACGGCAACGCCGCGCTCTTCTGCGAAGGTGAAGAAAAGTTCTTTATAATAGGCTTAAAGAGCCCCCCGGGGAGAGCCGTCACCGAGCCGCCCACGCAAGTTACGGTAAAGGGTCCGAGGGAGGGCTTTACCGAGGACATAAAGACCAATCTCGGGCTGGTCAGAAAGAGGTTGAAGAGCCCTTCGCTCCAGGTCGAAATGCTCTCGGCGGGCAAACAGAGCAACACGGCGATCGCCATAGTTTACCTCGACGGCATTTGCAAAAAGGAGAGGGTGGAGGAGATAAAGAGGCAGATTGGCGAAAACGAAATAGATCTGATAGCCGATTCCTCATATATTTCCTCCTTTATTTCAAAGCGCCCGCGGTCGCTTTTCAAGCACTGCGGCACGTGCGAAAAACCCGACGTGTTCTGCGCGAAGCTTTCGGAGGGCAGGGTAGGTATAATTGCAGACGGCTCTCCCATAGCCTTAACCGCGCCGTATATGGTGGTGGAGGACTTCCACTCGCCCGAGGATTACTATATAACCAGCTACCGCGCAACCATTTTAAGGGCGCTCCGCGTTGCGGCGGTGCTCGTCGGTGTGCTTTTGCCCGCCCTGTACATCTGCGCCCAGCTGTTTAAAATCCAGCTAATTCCCGTAAAGCTGCTCTTTAAAATCGCAAGCTCGGTCTCGGGCATACCCTTTTCGCCGTCGATCGAAATGTTTTTAACGCTGATGGTGCTCGAGGTCTTGAACGAAGCTTCGATACGCATGCCAAAGTACGTCGGGCTCGCCATGTCGGTGGTGGGTGCGCTGGTGCTCGGCGACACCGCCGTAAAGGCGGGCATCATCTCCACGCCCGCAATTATCATAGTCGCGTTTTCGGCAATCTGTCTCTACACCGTGCCCGACCTCGTCGAGACGACCACAACCTTAAGATTGCTCTTTTTAATCGTCGCGGGTTCGGTGGGCACATACGGCGTTGTGCTTTTAACGGCGTTTCTCTTCTGTTATCTGTGCTCCGAGCAGTCCTTCGGCGTGCCGCTGCTCGCGCCGTTTGCGCCCCTCTGCCCGGGCGACTTAAAGGACGGCATCTACAAAAGCCATCTTCTGTCAATGAAGAGGCGCCCCCAATCCCTCTCCCCCAAAAACAAAGTGAGGCTCAAAAGTGCTGAAAAATAAACTTTCCGTAAGGCAAATCTGCATAATCATGTGCGTGTACGGCGCGGCTTCAAAGCTCATGCTGTACCCCACCACGATGGCTGCCGCCTGCGGCAATCTTCTGTGGGCGTCCATACTTTTGAATACCGCCCTTCAATCGGCTATAGTATGGGGCGTATGCTTTCTTTCCGAACGCACGGGCGTCACCTTTTTCGAGCTTGTGCAAAGGGGGCTGGGCAAAACCGTCGCCCGCATAATATACGCCGTCTATGCGGTATATTTCCTGTTTTCGGCATTCGCGCCCATGGTCGAACAGCAGCTCATGGTGCACGAAGCCTTTTACGATACCATACCGTCAATACTGGTCTTTCTGCCTTTTTTCATATTTGCGGTATATGCGGGGTCCAAAGGGCTTACAAACGCGGGGCGCACGGCTGAAATCTGCCTGCCCGTGTTTGCCGTCACCGTCTTTCTGCTGCTCGTAATGTCGGCGATGGAGTGCGACTTTTCAGCCCTCCTTCCCTTTGGGGCAAGAAAATTTTCCGAGGTGCTGTCGGGCTGCGGACGGGGGTTTTTCCGTTTCGACGGCGGGGCGGTCATGCTCATGTTCATGGGCAACTACGAAAAGACAAAGCGCTCCTCTTTAAAAATCGCCCTTTCCTCGGCAATCGGCGGCATAACCGTCGCCGCCGTCGCCGCCGTGTTCTGGGCTGTGTACTCCGACCTCGCCGTCGTCCAGTACTTTGCCATAACCAAAATTTCCATCTTTTTCTCTGCCATAAGCCTCATCGGGCGGACGGACCTTCTCGCCGTCTATGCCCTCGATATCGCCATGCTGTTTTCAATAGTTTTAAACATTCAGCTCGCCTCGTATGCCTTGACAAAGGTGTTCGCCCGCCCCCTGACCTCCATATATTCTCTTGCCTTAAACGCCGTGCTCATAGTTTTAGCGTTTGCGCTAAACAATAAGTTCGCCCTCGTGCAAAGCCTCGCAAGCAGCGTTCTCGGCTGGGCGACGCTTGCCTGCGCCTATGTCCTTCCCCTCGCCGCGTGGGGGCTGAAATTTATGGGAGGCAGACGTGAAAAAGCTTAACGTAAGGCGCATCACCGCCGTGCTGTACGCAATCTTGATAACCGCAATGGCATTTTTGTTTTTCACCAACGACTTCGGGCTGGTCGATATCCGCAAGACGGCGGTCATTATAGGCGCCGGCATCGACGTGGACGGGGAGGAGGTCTCGGTCACAGCGCAGGTAGCCATTCCCCAGCCCTCCGAAACGGGGGCGAACACCCAGTATATCGAGGTGGAAGGCAAAGGCGTGACGGTGGCTGACGCCCTCAACGTCATAAACAAAAAGACGGGCTTTTACCCCAAGCTCGTGTTCTGCAAACTGCTCGTGCTGGGCGAAAGCTGTTCCGAGGGAAACATATTTGAAATACTCGACTATTTTTACCGCGACGACTACACCCAGCTCACCCCCGTCGTAGCCATGTGCGAAGGCAGCGCGGCTGAACTTCTTGCCTCGAAAATGCGCTTCGGAAACACCGCAACCGTCTCCGTCGAGCGGCTTTTATCCGACGAAGCGAAAAAGAGCGGCAACGTCTCCACCGTAAATTTAAAGATAGTCGGCATAGACAGCCATTCGCCGTCAAAGAGCTGTTACATGCCGTATATACGCGCACAGGAACAGTCGGCTCAAGGCGGAGAACAGGGCGGCGGGGGCAGTTCGTCGGGACAGCAGTCGGGGGATAGTGCGGGGTCTTCCGGCAGTTCGGGCGGCAAGCAGGAGTTCCTGTGCGACAGAACGGCGGTGTTTTCCGACGGCAGGTTTGCGGGCGTGCTCACAGAGGAGGAGACCTTTGCCTTAAATCTTTTGAAGAACAACGTGCGCCACGTGTTCATTCCCTGCGGAGAGAACGAGCTTCAAACCCTCAGCCTCCGCGGGTGCAAAGGCGGCGTGAGGGTCAAAGAAGAGGGCGGCGTGCCTGAAATAGAGATATATTTTTCAGCCGTGGCGCAGATAGCCGACGTGAACAGCGCCGAAAGTCCCCCCTCGATCTCAGACGGCGTCGTCCCGGAAGATGTGTTAAGGGCGGGTGAAAGGGCAATAAGCGGACGCATGGACGCGCTTGTTTCCTCGCTCAAAAACAGCGGTTGCGACGCGCTTGGGTTCAGAACGCTCCTGTACCGTTTCCACTATCCGCTGTACGAACGATACGGCGACGGGCTGCCTTCGGAGGCGAACGTAACTTATAAGGTCAACCTCCGCTCGGCAGGATAAGGGGTGCGCCACGATTGTAAATCATAATAAGAGCGCGGCGGCTTCGCCGCCGCGCTCCCCAGGGGTTATTGTTGCTCTTTGTCCCTTATGAATTGCCCGTATGCGGTATACCAGCAAACTCGTGGTAAAACAAAAAGAGGAGCGCGGCGGCTTCGCCGCCGCGCTCCCCAGGGGTTATTGTTGCTATTTGTCCCTTATGAATTGCCCATATGCGGTATACCAGCAAACCTATGGTAAAACAAAAAGAGGAGCGCGGCGGCTTCGCCGCCGCACTCCCGCGGGTTTACTCCTGTTTTTCCCTTACAAACTGCTCATATGCCACATATACCACTGTGGAAAGCGAACCGATGGTAAACCCCCGTTCGCACACGTGGGGCAGTTCGCGTATCACGTAGCCGAAGTCAAGATTGGTTGCCGCGGCAAATACCGCGTAAAAGAACACGCCGAGGAGAAAGGGCAGAAAAGTTATTACCTTTTTCGTGCAGTTCTTCAAAAGGGTCTTTTTGAGTACCTCTACGCATACGCAGGTCAGCACAGACAAAAACGCGATGTCCGCGCCGTATTCGGTCAGGATTTCAACGTAGTTCAAAGCTTCCATTTTTACCTCCTTTAAAAATGCTTCCGCTCCTCCCGACGCGCGAAAGAATTTCAGGAGCGCTTGTGTTTACCCGACGCAATATATTTAAATGCCGTGCGGCTTTGTTAAACGCTGTGTGAAAAAATAAAATTAAAATAAAAATGTGCCCGCCGCGCCCTTCAAACAGTTGCGCGGATATCGGCAGATATGGTAAAATTTTCCTATGAGAATGCACAAGAAAAGCCATCTCGAGGAGCGCCTTGAGGCGTGCCGCGGCATACTTACAATCGCCGACCTCGGTCAGAAGAATATGAAGCTCGCCGCAATGCAGCGCACTCTTTTCAACTTCGGGGAAATTTTTTCAAATTCCAACCCCGTCCATCTTGAAATAGGCTGCGGCAAGGGCGGGTTTGTAAACAAAATGGCTTTTCTGCACCCGGATATCAACTTTATTGCGGTAGAAAAGATTTCCAACGTAATGATCGAAGCCTGCGAAAGCGCGCTTTCTCTCGGGCTTGAAAACGTGCATTTTTTAATCTGCGCGGCGGAGGTTCTTCAAAAGTACATTCCCGAACATTCGGTAGAGCGCATATACCTCAATTTTTCCAACCCCCTGCCCAAACAGGGGTATGTTAAACAGCGCCTCACCAATCCAAGGTTTATACAAATTTATAAAACGCTCTTAAAGGAGGAGGGGGAGATCTGGCAAAAGACGGACGACGAGCCCTTATTCGATTACTCTTTGGAAAGTTTTAAAGAGTGCGGCTGTACAATCCTCTCCGTCTGCCGCGACCTTGCAGCCAGCCCGTTCGAAGACAACGTTATAACCGAGCACGAGCAAAAATTCATGGATATGGGCAAAAAGATTTACAGGGCGGTGATAAGGGTATGAGCCCCGGAGCCATTGCAATAACCGTCGCCGCGTGCGCGGGGGTAGTTGCTCTGATAGTGCTTTTCTGCTGGTTTTCAAACAGCGCGTTCACTGTCACACGCTATACGGTTGAAAGCGGAAAACTCACCTCGTCTTTCCGCATAGTTCATCTTTCCGACCTGCATGCAAAGCGCTTCGGCAAAAAAAATTGCAGACTTGTAAAAGCCGTAAAAAAATTGAAGCCCGACATAATCTGTTTTACGGGCGATATAATTCACCTCTACCGCAAACCGGGGGAGGAGGCGGCTTTAGAGCTGGTTGAACAGCTCGTAAAAATCGCCCCCTTTTACTATGTTTCGGGCAATCACGAAATGCGCTATAAAAATTACCGCGGCTTTTCAAGGCGCCTCCAGGAAAAGGGCGCCGTCGTGCTCGAAAACCAGTATGTCATCACCAACGGCGCCGCGCTCGTGGGGCTGGGTTGCGCCAATCTTAAGAACAACAAAATTTTTGAAATCACTCCCGATTTCGATACCTACAAAATTCTTCTCGCGCACGAGCCGCAGTTTTTAAGAAAGTACTCCCGCGCGGGGCACGACCTCATTCTCTCCGGTCACGCCCACGGCGGACAGTGGCGGCTGCCCTTTTCAAAGCAGGGGGTGTATGCGCCCGGTCAGGGTTTGCTTCCGCCCCTCACTTCGGGCGAGCACATAGTCGGTTCTTCCCACATAATAATCTCCCGCGGGCTGGGCAATTCCGAATTCCCCCTGCGCATCAACAACCGCCCCGAAGTGGTGGTCATAGATTTGAAAAAACAATAATAAATAACGCAGCCTTAAAGCTGCGTTATTTTTAGTATTGTTATCGGATTTTGATTTCGCTTTATCTGACGGGGCGAAAACAATTACCCCTTTATTGCGTTATGAAGTATTATTTCTTTTGTCCTGTCAGTTGCAATATTGACTGAAAGTATTTTCCGCCGCCTTCTTTTCCGTTGTAAAACAAATACTCCGTCATGTTGCAGAAGTACGCAGGCGGGTCGGCGGCGTCCCACGCCGCTTCAAGCCGTCCTGAATATTGCAACATAATGTATGTGTAAGAGCCTTTTGCGTACGGCTTAATGCGCAGCCGCGGTTCGGCGCGGTTGAAATTGTCAATCATATTGCGCAGGCTGTTGCCTACCGAGGTTACCGTTGCCACCCTCAAGCCGATAATAAATTCCCCCGCAGGGTTTATTGCGTAGGTTACGGTGCGGTCTTCGAAACTCGTGTAAGTAAGCGTTAGCTTTTCGCCTGCGTATCTCCACTCGATAGGCTTGAGGGCGATAAAGCAAATATTTAAAGCCTTCTGTATCGTTTCTTTTGCTTTTTCAAGGTCTATCATGCCGTTATCCTCCCTTTCGATGTGCCTTGACAGGAAAAGCACGTCACGCACAAGTGCTGCATTTTGTATTGCTGCGCCGGGCAAAGTACCCGGGGCATTTTTAATCTATCAAAAGAGCTAAAATTCCCTTAATAACGTGCAGTTTGTTTTCAGCCTGCTCCATTACGACGGAGTGCTTGCCGTCTATAACGTCGGCTGTTACTTCCACCCCGCGGGAGGCGGGCAGGGGATGCATAAATATTGCGCCGGGGTTTGCAGCCGACATAACCGAGTTGTTTATCTTGTACGGCTGCATAATCCTCATTTCCTCTTCAGAGGGTCTGGAGTGGTAGCGGTAGCTGTCAGTGTAGATGATATCGGCGTCCTTTGCGGCGTAGTAGGGGTCGTCGGTCAAAGTTATCGTGCCGTACTGCTCAGCCCTCAGCACGTGTTCGCGCTTTATTCTGAATTCCGAGGGCGTTGCAACGGCAACCTCCATGCCGCACTTAATCGCGCCCATAATCAGCGAGTCCGCCACGTGCGAGCCCTTGCCTATGTATGCAATCTTCAGCCCTTCGAGCACCTTTTTGTTTTCCCATATGGTGAACAGGTCGCACACCGTCTGAACGGGGTCAAAGTCGTCGTTCGTCGAATTGATTATGGGAATGGGCGAAACCGACACATAGTCGTCGAGTTCCCTCTGCTTTATTCCTCGGGTGACGAGCGCTCCCACGCCGTAACGGGCAAGCACGGTTACTATGTCCTTGATGTTTTCGCCCGCCCTCATGTCGCGTTCGTTATAGGGCAGGTTTATGCACGAACCGCCCAGCTGGTGAATGGCAATTTCAAGCGCCGAGCGCGTCCTTAAAGAGGTGTCGCCGAAGAGCAGCGCCAGCGTTACGTCGTTGAAAATTTTTGTGTCCTCGTGTGCGATAAACTTGTCCTTCATCGCCTTTGCTGCGTACAAAAATTCAAATATCTCCTCGCTCGTAAAGTCGGCGAGCTTTGTCATGTGTTTGTAACTTACGCCGTATCTCGGCGAATAGCGGTTAATGTCCATAAAATCCTCCGAAGCTATTATATCACAAAGCGCACACCATTTCAAGTGCCTTTTGAAAATATGCAGCCGCAATAATTCTGGCGGTAAAGGTTGTACTCCTTCGAAAGTTGACAGCTCCTCAGATACCCGTTGCCCTTTTTAAAATCGGAGGGCAGCCACTTCACGCCAAATTTTTCAGCCGCCGCCTGACCTGTCTCGTTGATTATCCGCGCGTTTTTTAAAGGGCTGACGGTAAGGGTGGTGGCAAAGTAGTCAAAGCCCTTTTCCTTCGCCGTGCGGGCGGTATAGGAGAGCCTCAGCTCAAAGCATTTAAGGCACCTTTTGCCGCCCTCCTTTTCGCCCTCGAGCCCTTTAACCGCAGCATAGTAGGCGTCCTTTTGGTGGTCGCAGTCCAAAAAGTCGGCAAAGTAGGTTTCGTTTAAAAACCTTATAATTTCGTTCTTGCGCTTTAAATATTCTTCCGTTTCTATATTGGGATTATAAAAGAGCACGGTCACGTCCATCAGCCCGAACAGCCTCTCGAGGCAGGCTGTCGAACAGGGTGCGCAGCAGGCGTGCAAAAGCAGCTTTTTGCCCTTCGCGCCGCCATTTTCAATTTCGTCGAACATTTTTTTGTTGTAATCTGTGGCGTTCATACATAACTACTTTAACACTAAAATATATATTTTTCAAGAAATTTTTTTAAAAATTGCAAATTTCACCCCAAACCCCTTTGTAAAAGGTAAAAGTTTGTGTTATTATTATGTTACAACAAAAATTGGAGAACTACATGGCAAATTTAGTTTTGAAGGATGTTTCCAAACTCTATCCTTCGGGTGCGCTCGCGCTCTGCAAAGTCAACCTGGAAGTTTCGGACAAGGAGTTCGTGGCTGTAATCGGCTCCGAAAAGAGCGGCAAAACCACCCTGCTCCGCGTGATTGCGGGGCTTGAGGAGGCGACAGCGGGCACCATTGAAATAGGCGGCAAGGACATGACCGACGTTCCCCCCAAGGACAGGGATATCGCCATGATCTTCCGCAACGACACTCTCTACCCCTCGCTCAGCGTGTACGACAACATGGCGTACGGCTTGAGAATGAGAAAGGCTCCCCAGGCGGCAATCGAGGCAAGGGTAAAGGTCGCGGCTGAAATTTTGGGTCTTACGGACGTTCTCAACCGCAAGCCCAAAACGCTCACCGCCGCCCAGCGCCAGCGCGTGGCTTTGGGCAGAGCCATAGCAAGGGAGCCCAGGCTCTACCTTTTGGACGACCCGATCGCGGGTCTCGACGAAAATTTAAAGGCGCAGATGCGCACGATAATTGTCAATCTTCAGGCGCGCGTCGACGGCACGTTTATCTATGCCGCCAAGAACGTAAACGAAGCCATGACTATGGCAACCCGCATAGTCGTTCTGCGCGAAGGCGTCGTCCAGCAGGTCGATACCCCCGCAAATTTGTACGACTATCCCGCCAACGCATACGTGGCGCTTCTCGTCGGCTCGCCAGATATAAACATGCTCAACGGAGCCACCCTCGAGGAGGAGGAAGGCGCTTTGGTTGCCGCATATAAGGGGGTCAAAGTCGCCCTTTCCCAATCCGTCGCCGACAGAATTGAAAACAAAGAGGCTTACGTCGGCACGGGCAGAAGGGTTATAGTCGGCATCCGTCCCGAGGATATAAAGATCGGCGAAGGCATGAGTTCAACCGTCTCCGCAACAGAGGAGGCGGACGGCAAACTCTATGCCGAGTGCAACGTCAACAAGGACGTGTCCCTCTTAGCTCTCGTCCCCGGAGGTACCCAAAAGGGCGACAGCCTCAACCTCGCCCCGGACGGCGAACACATATACCTGTTCGACGGTCAGACGAGAATTTCCATCCTCACCCGCGACGGCGGCTATGAAAAGACGGCTTACGCCGACGCCGATAAAATTCCCATGGCGTACGAAGAGGAGGAGGGGCTCAAGGAAAGTTTAAAGCCCAAAAAGGAACCCGCCAAAAAGAAGAGATAAAATTTAGTAAAAACGCTCTCCTTACGAGGGGAGCGTTAATTAATCGCCGCGCATATAACGTATGGAAGTATTTTTAGATTCGCTCTTAGACACTTTAAAGGTCTTTCCCTTTATACTCGTAATCTACATTTTAATAGAATTTTTAGAGCATAAAACCTCGTTCACGCACAACCATAATCTCCTTCAGGGACCGCTTGCGCCCCTTTTGGGTACGGTTACGGGCATAATCCCCCAGTGCGGCTTTTCCGTAATGGCGGCAAAGCTGTACGACAAGGGCTTTATCCGCACGGGCACCCTTCTGGCAGTGTTCCTCGCCACGAGCGACGAAGCGCTTATCGTCCTGCTCACCGACGTAAACTCCGCGGGCGCCATGGCTGTCGCGCCGCTCATTTTATTAAAGGTTGCGGTGGGGCTGATCGCGGGGTATTCCGTAAACTTTATCTTAAGGAACGAAAAACTCGCTCAGCCGGAGGCGGAGGAGGACATTCACGCCTACTCCTGCGGCAGGGAGCACGAGGGCAAAAGCAAGGTCAAGGTCTTTTTCGTCGAGCCCCTTCTGCACTCCTTAAAGATCGCCCTCTACGTGTTCATCGTCACCCTTATTTTCGGATATATTTTCGAATATACCGAGGACGCAATTCTCTCCTCATTCGTCGGCGGACCGTTCGTCGAACCTTTAATAACTTCGGCAATCGGCTTAATTCCCAACTGTGCCTCCTCGGTGGTGCTCTCCGAAACCTTCTGCCAGGGGGGAATCTACTTCGGCAGCATGGCGGCTGGGCTTTGCTGCAACGCGGGGCTCGGCTTTGTCGTGCTCTTAAAGAACACTAAAAAGATAAAACGCAACCTGCTTTTAATTTTAACCGTCTACGCAATTTCCGTCCTCGTCGGCATAGCCACCAACGGCATAATGCTCGCGGCGGGACTAAACGTTTAACAAATCCTGCATTATACTACAGCGGCGAGCCTTTCGGCTCGCCGCTGTATCAATTTTATGGAGCGTATAGTTATTTTATTTTTTTACCAAACAGTCACAACCCCGTCTACGTAGTGCCAGTAATTGCCCTCTTCAACAGGCTCCGTTTCGGAGTAGTAGTATCTTGTGGCATTTGTAAGATAGGAATTTCCATTACTATTGATACTTATTCCTGCCCAGTCTTCCGCCGTTCCCGCATAATAAACGCTTTCAAGGCTCCTGCAACTCGAGAACGCATTTGCGCCAATGCTTGTCACGCTTTCGGGAATAGTTATGCTTGTAAGGCTGCTGCAATAACGGAACGTAGAATTGCCAATACTTGTAATACCCTCTGGTATGGTTATGCTTGTAATGCTGCTGCAACTATGGAACGCAGAACCATCAATGTTTGTAACGATATAAGTTGTTCCATTATATTCAAGTACAGAAGGAATTACGACTTCGCCTGATATATTTGAAGGCTGTCTTACAATCGTCGCATTGCCGTCTTTTAAGCTGTAACGCACATTATCTATTACGACATATATACAACCGTCGTCGGCAACTTCATTATTGTTGCAATCCCAAACAACGGGCTGACTACTACTTCTCCAGCTACTACTCCAGCCGCTCGGTTTACTTGCGACTTCACAGTATATTGTAAGACTCCGGCAAAAGAACGCCAACTCGCCAATGCTTGTCACGCTATCGGGAATGGTTATGCTTGTAAGGCTGCTGCAACTTTCGAACGCAGAATCACCAATACTTGTCACGCTATTGGGAATGGTAATACTGGTAAGGTTGCCGCAACTCCAGAACGCATACTCGCCAATGCTTGTAACGGCATAAGCTGTTCCGTTATATTCAATTGAGGATGGGATTGCTATATTGCCGGATATGTTTGAAGACTGTCTTACAACCGTTGCATTGCCGTCCTTTAAGCTGTAACAAACATTATCTATTACGACATAAATATAACCGTCATCGGCAACTTCGTTATTGTTGCAATCCCACACGACAGGGCAATCGCTATAATTCCAATCGCTATCCCACTCGCTCGGTTTACTTGCGGCTTCACAATATATTGTAAGGCTCCTGCAACTCGAGAACGCATTTGCGCCAATGCTTGTCACGCTATCGGGAATGGTTATGCTTGTAAGACTGTCGCAATAGTAGAACGCAGAACCGCCAATGCTTGTAACGCTGTCGGGGATGGTTATGCTTGCAAGAATATCGCAACCGGAGAACGCAGAATTACCAATGCTTGTCACACCTTCGGGTATAGTAATAGTTGTAAGATTATCGCAACTGGAGAACGCAGAATTACCAATACTTGTCACACCTTCGGGTATAGTAATAGTTGTAAGATTATCGCAACTGGAGAACGCAGAATTACCAATGCTTGTCACGCTGTCGGGTAATGAAATGCTTGTAAGGCTGCTACAATCGGAAAACGCATACTCGCCAATGCTTGTCACGCCTTCGGGAATGGTTATGTTTTTAAGGCTGGTGTAATTATAGAACGCATAATCTTTAATTTCAGTTACTCCTTCGGGAATCACAAGCTCTGTTGTAAGTTCACCGTTTAAATAGAGATTATCCGCATAATAAAGAGGGTTAGCATAATAACCATCAAATGATATGTTGCACCATGCAGCAAGGTCTGTAATGTATACGGCTTCAAGGCTACTGCAATCATAGAACGCATCATCTCCAATGCTTGTCACGCTCTCGGGTATAGTTATGCTTGTAAGGCTGCGGCAACCGTCGAACGTAGAACTGCCAATGCTTGTTACGCTCTCGGGAATGGTTATGCTTGTAAGGCTAATGCAATCAGAGAACGCATAATAGCCAATGCTTGTAACACCTTCGGGGATGGTTATGCTTGTAAGGCTGCTGCAATCATAGAACGCATAATCGCCAATGCTTGTAACAGTATAAGTTATTCCCTTATATTCAACGGTAGAAGCAATCATGACTTCGCCGGATATGTTTGATGGCTGGCTTACAACCGTTGCTTTGCCGTCTTTTAAGCCGTAATGCAAATTATCTATTACGGCATAGATATAACCGTCGTCGGCAACTTCATTATTGTTGCAATCCCATACAACGGGGCAATCGCTATAATTCCAATGATAATAACCACCCCCAATCCATCCTTGGGTGTTCCAATCAGTTGGCTTGCTTGCAGCTTCACAGTATATTATAAGACTGTTGCAACCACTGAACGCATTAGTGTCAATACTTACCACACTCTCGGGTATGATTATGCTTGCAAGACTGCTACACCCAGAGAATGCAAACCAACAAATGCTTGTTAATCCATTGGGTATGGTTATGTTTGTAAGGCTGTGGATATCATAGAATGCATAGTCATATATAATTTTAGTATTTTGATTTATTGTATAATTGGTCAGCGAAGTATCCTTTACTTCAACCAAAACCACATAGGGATTGGTTTCGTTTCCAAGATAAAGAGCATTTTCGTACTCGTTATATTGAAGCGCCGTACAGCCATAGAATACGCTCCTGCCAATGCTCGTCACGCTCTCGGGTAGATAAATGCGTGTAAGGGAGACACAGTCCATAAAAGCCATATTAGCGATACTTGTCACGCCATCGGGAATGGTTATGCTTGTGTATTCATTGCCGCTTTCATTAATTAATTTTATCGGTAAATCGACGCCAAAAATACCAGATGATACAGAATTAAATGCGCCTTCTTTTTCAATTTCTAAATAATCTTTTACGGTTTCGGGATTATCAAAATTTCCAATAAAATAAATACATTGTAAATTTGAGCATCCCTGCACCATATTATTTCCTAAACCGGATATTTGCGCATTAAAATACAGTTCTTTTAACATTGAACAGTTTATAAAAGCATAGTCAGATAAATTACCGCTCTTAACAGTAATCTTATATAGAGAGGCTGGAACATAATATGCCATTCCATTATTACTACTATCTATAATTTCTACTGCGCCGCTATAAGTTTCATACCCAAACAGATAGCGCATACGTGACATTTGTTTTATCGTCAACTCTTCGAGTTTTCCAAGACCAGCCAAAGGGTGGCTACCTCCGAGAGTCGCTTCTATATTAAGTTTTCGTACATTAATAAAATCAGAAATGCTATATATAGACCCGCTGACTATTGTTAAATCGGTTATATTTTTTGCGGGTAGATATCGTAAATAATTAGCAGGAACAGAGGCTTTTGAAATTTCGCTGTCCGTTAAAGCGTTTTCCGATATCGTGAGCGAGCAGTCCTCGGGAATTATGAATTCGGTTACATGACTATCCGCAAATGCGTCCTCGGCAATGGATTTAGCCTCTTCGCCGACCGTAAAAGTTGTCGAAGTATAGTCCCGTGTAACCAAAATGATATGATTATCTACGGAAAAGACACCATTTTGCCAGTTGCTGTTATCGTTATAAAATGCGGTTGAGGCGAAAGCATCGCGGCTAATATCAATTCCGCCATCACCAGTAGTTATTTGGTTGAGTTTTTGGCAACCATAAAAGGCTTTTTCTCCGATAGTATTAAGGCTTTCAGGTAAAGTAATGTTTGTTATGCTTGTGCAGTAATAAAAAGCCTCGTCCTCAATAGTTGTTATTCCGTTTGGAATATATACGCTTGTCAAAAAGTCCTCGCCGCTGAATGCCGAGGAGCTTATTGTTGTAACCTTTATGCCTGAATAATATGCAGGAATAACAATATCCCTTTCGGTTGTTCTGCCGAGTCCCGTAACGGCGTAATACTTTGTACGGTTTTCTTCACGAAGTTCATATTCGAGCCCGGTTGTATATTCAAGTCCCTGTCCGCATACCGAACACACGTTGTCGGCATTGAATGAGTGACCCGTTGCCGGAATATCCTGTGTCTCAATGTGTCCGCACTGGCAGGTGCGCTGCCTTTTGCCGGCTTGGGTGCAGGTGGCAGGGGTTATAATTTCCCATGCGCCGTACTCGTGGGTGTGGGTTGAAGACCCATTATTATCGCCGCCGCCCTGTTCGCCTTCCGACTGATTGCTGTTATTGTCGCCGAAGAGATCACTGTTAATTGTGCATGCAGAGATAGCAAAAACTGAGCAAAGGGTCATTGCCAGCACAAGTAAAATGAGGGTGATTTTGCGTTTCATATATTTTTCTCCTTTTGCGGATAATTGTTAAATTTATTATAACTAATATTGTTTAATATGTCAACATATGTGCAATAAAACAATAGTTAAATTTCGAAAAAATTTTTTGCATAATTACAAAAATTATCTGGTAAAAATAGGTTGACTTCCAAATTTTCCTTTGATATAATAACTAAGCATTCAAAAATAACTGCGTCAGGCGAAGGAGGGTTGAAAAGGCATGTCTACCATAAGAGTCGGCGAAAACGAGTCTGTCGAGAGCGCGCTCAGAAGATTTAAAAGAAAGTGCTCGCGCGACGGCATAATCGGCGACCTCAGAAAGAAAGAGTTCTACGAGTCTCCTTCCGTAAAGAGGCGCAAGAAGAGCGAAGCTGCAAGAAAGCGCAGCCGCAACTAACTTAATAGAAAAAGAAATCCTACTGAAGATATATAATGCTTCGGTAGGATTTTTAATTTGCTGAATTGTCGCGTTTTGTCGAAATTTTTTATTTTTCAAAGGGGAAAATTATGGAAGATTTTAAATGCGCCGCAAAAAGAGCAAAAAGGAGGCTCAAGTCGGGCTATTGGGAAAAGTGCAAAAGGGAGGCGGAGAGCGCGGGCGCCCGCGCAAGAAGCCTGGGGCTGAACGAAAATAAGGTAAAGGCGGGGCTGTATGATAAGGTGCGCTCGGATATCCGCGGCGAAAAGCCCGACGATTTTTACCTGAGGGTCAAAAAACTTCTGGACGAGTACGGCGAAGTTTCCGACGCCATAGGCAGGCTTACCGACCACGAGTATTACGCCACCCTCTCGTACGCCGAAAAGCAGAGGTACAATCTGCAGCTTTCGGAAAAGTACTTAAAGGCGCTCGAAAAGTACCGCCGCGAAAAGCAAATGACCGCGCTCAAGTAATTGCCAACAGATACGCGCATGTGGTATAATGCTAAGGTAAAAATTTTAACGGAAAAGTACAATGGACGAAATTCTTTCATCGCTCAATTCAGAACAGATTAAACCCGTGACCGACACCGAAGGTCACGTTTTAGTGCTCGCGGGCGCTGGCTCGGGCAAGACGCGCGTTCTCACCTCGCGCATAGCTTACATACTTGAAAAGGGACTTGCCACCCCCCACGGCGTGCTCGCCATAACCTTCACCAACAAGGCTGCCGGCGAAATGCGCGAAAGACTGGATAAAATGCTCGGCGGCATTTCGGGCATGTGGATATGTACCATACACTCCATGTGCGTGCGCATTCTGCGCCAGTTTGCGGAGGAGGCGGGCATAAAACCCAACTTTTCAATCTACTCCGAAACCGAGAGGGCGAACGTAATAAAGAAGTCCTTTAAGGAGCTCGACTTTGACGACGAAAAGCTGTTAAAGGACGCAAAGTACCACATAGGCAACGCCAAGATGCTCGGGCTCGACCCCGACACCTACGGCACGCGGTACAAGGACACGCCCCGCATGGACGATATCGTGTGCATCTACGACAAGTACGATAAGCACCTGCAGGCAAACAACGCCCTCGACTTCGACGACCTGCTCATAAGAACGCTCCGCCTTTTGAGAGGGAATGATGAGGTGCGGGAGTTCCTTTCGGACCGCTTTAAGTATGTGCTCGTCGACGAGTTCCAGGACACCAACTCCGTGCAGTATTCCATTGTCCGCCTGCTCGCCTCAAAGCACGGCAACCTGTTTGCCGTGGGCGACGACGACCAGTCAATCTACGGCTGGCGCGGCGCGGAGATTGAAAACATTCTGCGCTTCGACAAGGACTACCCCGACGCCAAAATTTATAAATTAGAGCGCAACTATCGCTCGACCAAGTCTATCTTGAATCTTGCCAACGCCATAATAAAGCACAACGGCGCCCGCCACAAAAAGACGCTGTGGACGGAGGCGGAGGAGGGTCAGAAGCCCTCATACTTCCAGGCGGAGGACGAGCAGGAGGAGGCGCTGTACGCCGCAAGGGCTATCTCTTCCGCCGCCGGCAGGGGGGAGAGGTACTCCTCCTTCGCCGTGCTCATGCGCATAAACGCCCTCACCCGCTCGTACGAGCAGGAATTTACAAAGTACGGCATACCCTACAAGGTTTTCGGCGGCTTCAAATTCTTTGAAAGAAAGGAAATTAAGGATATCCTTGCTTACCTCCGCCTCATCTCCAACCCCTTCGACGACGAGGCGCTCACCCGTATAATCAACGTGCCCAAGCGCGGCATCGGCGGCAAGACGGTGGAAGCGATGGAAAACTACGCGCAGAGCTCGGGTCTCTCCCTCTACGACGCCTGCCTCGACGCCGAATTTTTGCCCATCTCCGCGGGAGCAAAATCCAAAATCAGCGGCTTTGCCGCGGTCATAAAGGAGTTTGTAGTCGGCGCCCAGACCGAAAGCGTCGCCCAGCTCGTCCGCGACGTCATAGCCGCCACCGAACTGCGCCTCGCGTACGACGACGGCTCCGACGAGGGCGACTCCAAACTCGCCAACTTAGACGAATACGTCGCCTCGGTGGACGACTTCGTGCGGCTCAATCCCGAAGCCACCTTAGACGAATATTTAAACCAGGTGACTCTCGCCTCGGACACCGACGATATGGACGACGGCAACTACGTCACCCTTGCCACAATCCATTCCGTAAAGGGACTGGAGTTCGACAACGTTATAATCTGCGGGCTGGAGGACGGCATAATGCCCACGTCCCGCGCGGAGAGCGACCCCAAGGCTATGGAGGAGGAGAGGCGGCTGATGTACGTCGCCGTGACGAGGGCGAAAAAGAGGCTGTACTTTACCCGCTCCAAGAGCCGATACTTATACGGCCGCCGCGACGGAACGAAACCCTCGCGCTTTATCGGCGAACTTGCGGAAGAGCTCGGTATTACCATGACGCAGAACCCGGGCTACGGCTCCTCAAGCGCGTTCGGCGGGTCATACTCGCGGGGCTACGGCTCTGGCTACACTTACAGCGGCTCCCGCTACGGCTCCGACTATACCGAGCGGAGCAGGGGCAGGGGAGTATATTCTTCGGACGAGGGATTCGAAAGCGACCTGCCGCCCGCGCCGCCCAGGCGCACCGAGCGCACGACCTTTTCGGCGGCTTCAACTTTCGGGCGGAAAAAGACGGAGGCAAAGAGCTATTCCGTCGGCACAAAAGTAAAGCACCCCAAGTTCGGCTACGGCACCGTAATAGCCTTAAAGAACGGCGGCGCCGTAATTAACGTTGCCTTTGACGGGCAGGGCATAAAGGAACTTTCCGCCGCCCTCGCCCCGCTGGAGATACTATCATGACGAGAGAAAGACAGCTCATCGACACACTGAATAAATGGGCATATGAATACTACGTTCTGGACAACCCCTCCGTACCCGACAGCGAGTACGACAAACTCTACGACGAGCTTGTGGAGATAGAAAAACTTAACGGCTTTGTCCAGCCCGACAGCCCCACCCGCAGGGTGGGCGGCGAGCCTTTAAAGGGCTTCGAGCGGCACGAACATCTTGCAAGGCTGTACTCCCTCGACAAGGTGGTCACCTACGACCGCTTGACCGCCTTTGTCACCCGCATTCAACGCGCCGTTCCCCAAGCCGATTTCACCGTCGAATACAAGTACGACGGGCTCACCATGTGCGTGACTTACGACGGGGGCAAGTTCGTCCGAGCCACCACGCGCGGCAACGGAGTGGTCGGGGAGGATGTGACCGCCCAGTGTCTGACCATAAAATCCATGCCCCTGTCTATACCATTTACGGGCAGAATGGAGGTGCAGGGCGAGGCGGTGATTCCCCTTTCACGCCTAAATAAATACAACGAGACCGCGACAGAAAAACTCAAAAACGCCCGCAACGCCGCGGCAGGGGCGATACGCAACCTCGACCCCTCCGTAACCGCCCGAAGGGGGGTGGAAATACTCTTTTACAACGTAAACTATATCGAGGGCAAAAGCTTTTCAAGTCAGGTGGAAATGTTTGGCTTCCTCCGCGAAAACCGCTTTAAAACTTACCCCTATTTAAAGGTCTGCGACAGCGTTGATGGCATAATATCCTGCCTTGAAGAGATTGAGGTGGAGCGCAGAAAGATTGATATTTTAACCGACGGTGCCGTAATAAAGCTCAACGAGGTAGCCGCCCGCGAGGGGCTGGGCTATACCGATAAGTTCCCCCGCTGGGCGGTCGCATTCAAGTTCGAAGCCGAGGAGGCGCAGACCACCGTAAGGCAGGTTATCTGGCAGGTTGGCAGAACGGGCAAGCTCACGCCGCTCGCCATAGTCGACCCCGTCGACCTCGGCGGAGCCACCGTAAGGCGGGCGACTTTGAACAACTTCGGCGACATTGAAAGAAAGGATATCCGCATAGGTTCGGTTGTGGCGATACGCCGCTCCAACGAGGTCATTCCCGAAATTTTAGGCTGCATAGAGCATACGGGCAGTTCGGTAAATATCGCAAAACCCACCCTCTGCCCCTACTGCGGCAGTAAAATTTACGAAGAGGGTGCAAACCTCTTCTGTCCCAACAGGCTGTGCCCGCCCAGAATTGCCGCAAGGTTTGAACATTTCGCCCAGAAGGACGCCATGGACATAGAGGGCTTTTCGGAGGCGACTGCCGTACAGATCAACAAAAAACTGGGGCTCAACAATCCTTCGCAGCTCTACACGCTCACCGCGGAGGATATTGCAAAGCTCGACGGATTCAAGGATAAAAAGATAAACAATCTCCTCTCGGCGATATCTTCCAGCCGCACCGTGCCGCTCGAAAGGTTCATTTTCGCGCTCGGCATAGACGGCGTGGGCAAGGTTGCCGCAAGGGATCTCGCAAACGAGTTCAAGAGCATTCAGGCGCTCGCCGCGGCAACGCCCGAAAAACTTGTCGAACTCGAGAACATAGGCGAAATTTCTGCGTCCGCCATAACAGGCTGGTTTGCCGACCCCGAAAACGTCAAGGAGCTTGAAGCCCTCCTTGCATACGTCACTCCCGTATATGAGCAAAAAAGCGCTGGTTCGGGGATATTTTCGGGGCAAAGCGTAGTGCTCACTGGTACGTTGCAGGGCTTTACACGCTCGCAGGCGCAGAAACTTATCGAGGAAAACGGTGGCGAGTGCGGCTCTTCGGTCACAAAAAAGACCACCCTCGTCATTGCGGGCGAGGCGGCGGGCTCCAAGCTCGAAAAGGCGCAAAAACTGGGTATTAAGATAATCGACGAACAGGCTTTTGTCGAAATGGTTAATAGAGAATAGGGATTAGTGGTTAGAGATTAGGGAATAGGGATTAGGGATTGCGGGCGAAGCCTCATTTTAAAGGGCGCGGTACAATAGTCCCGTCAAATTTCAGACTACAAAGGAGGAGGAAATCAATGAAAACTTCAATCAAACTTGCGTATATAGGCGGCGGGTCAAAGCTGTGGGCGAGAGTATTCATGTCCGACCTCGCCTGCGCTCAAAATCTTTCGGGCGAGATTGCGCTCTACGATATCGACCTCCCCGCGGCGGAGCGCAACGCGGCAATCGGCAGGCGCATAAACGACGACCCAGCCACGCAGTCGCGCTTTAACTATGTCGTATATGAAAAACTCGACGACGCGCTCAAGGGCGCCGACTTTGTGGTTATCTCCATTCTCCCCGGCACCTTCAAGGAGATGAGGAGCGATGTCCACGCCCCCGAAGAGTACGGAATTTATCAGTCCGTCGGCGACACGGTTGGTCCCGGCGGCGTGCTCAGGGCGATGCGCACCGTGCCCATATACGAAGGCTTTGCCTCGGCAATTGCTTCAATCTGCCCCGACGCCTGGGTAATAAACTTCACCAATCCCATGACAATCTGTACAAAAACGCTGTACGACGTGTTCCCATCGATAAAGGCGTTTGGTTGCTGTCACGAGGTATTCCACGCCCAGGAATTTTTGTGCCGCGTCTTAAAGGAGGAGAGGGGCATATCCGCAACTCGCAAGGAGATATACACCGACGCTTCGGGCATAAACCACTTTACGTGGATAACTTCGGCATACTACGGGGGCATTGACCTTCTTTCGCTCATTCCCTCATTCTACAATAAGTATTTCGAAGAGGGTTTTTACGAATACGACGACAGGTTCGCCTTCCGCTACGACCCGTTCGCCTACGGCAATAAGGTCAAAATGGATATGTACATGCGTTACGGCGCCCTCGGTGCCGCGGGCGACAGGCATCTTGCCGAATTCATGCCCAACACCTGGTATTTAAAGGACCCCGAATGGGTCAAAAAGTGGGCTTTCAACTTAACCTCGGTCGACTTCCGCGAACGCCAGCAGGCGGAGCGCATTGCCGAAACCATTGAAATGGCAGAGGGCAGAAAGAAGTTCCCCGTCAAAAAGTCTGCGGAGGAAGCCGTCGACCTCATAAAGGCTATCCTCGGCTACGGCACAATAGTTTCCAACGTCAATCTTCCCAACGTCGGGCAGATGCCTCAGATGCCAAAGGGCGCCATAGTCGAAACAAACTGCGTGTTCTCGTCGGGAACGGTAAAACCCGTCGTCTCGGAGCAGCTCCCGCCCGCCGTGCTCGCGCTCGTCATGCGCAACCATTTAAACATAGAAGCCTGTTACGAGGGCATAAAGAAGAGGGATTTAAAGGAAATTTTCGCCTCCTTTGTAAATCAGCCGCTTTGCTCAACTTTGACTGTCGGGCAGGCGGAAGAACTCTTTGCAAAGATGTGCAAAAACACCCGAGCATACCTCGAAGAATATTTCGACCTTTCCTCCCTTTAACCTAATTGGTTGCAACATATATCCATTTCAATTAAAAATCCCCTTTCTTCAAAGGGCTTTGAAGAAAGGGGGTTTTTATGGTTGGACTTTGTTTTCGACGGAGGCAACCGTCGCAAAATATACATGTTCGGCGCCCTTTTTCTTTAAGGTTTTCGCCGCCTCTTCGGCGGTGGCGCCAGTCGTTAAAACGTCGTCGACGAGAATAAGCGATTTGCCTTTGACCTCAGCCGCGGTTTTAAAGCAGCCCTTAAGGTTGTCCCGTCGCTCTTTTTTGGAAAGCGTTTTCTGCTCTCCCGTGCGGCGCACCTTTTCAAGTACCGGCATGAGGGGGAGGGATAATCTTTTTGCAAGCTCGCGGGCAAGAAGTTCCGCCTGGTTGTAACCCCTGCACCGCTCGTCTTTCTTTGTCATGGGTATAAAGCACACGCCGTCCGCCGCGGCAAATTCCATGCACTTTGGCGCAAGAAGGGAGGCAAAATAGTCCTTAAGGTATGGCTTGTTCTTTTTAAACGCCAGCACAAGCGCAACCGCGCTGTCCTCGTAAACGAGAGCCGAAACCGCCCTGTCGTATGAGGGCGGGTCCTTTTTGCACTCGAGGCAAACGGCGTGCGCCTGAGTCTTTCTGCCGCATATCGGGCAGACGGCGCCGTCGTTTTCGTGAAGCTCCTTTGCGCACTTCGGGCATATGTTCTTGCCGTCAAAGGTTTCGCAGCCGCACACGTCGCAGGTGAAGTTTGCGGGGAAGAGTTCTTCGCCCAACAGGTCCAAAAGTTTACTCATTTTTTAAGGCAGGCTTTAAGTTCTTCAACCCTGTCGTGCTGCTCCCACGGAAGGTTTGCCTTTCCGAAGTGCCCGTAAGCCGCCGTCTGCGAATATATGGGGGCGCGTAAATTTAGCGTTCTTATAATGGCGTGGGGGCGCAGGTCGAAGTTGTTTACCACAATGTCGGCAATCTCCCCGTCCGGAAGTTTGCCCGTGCCGTAGGTGTTCACAAATACCGAAACGGGCTTGCTCACGCCGATTGCGTAGGAGACCTGGAGCTCCACTTCGTCGCACAGCCCCGCGGCTACGAGGTTTTTGCAGATGTATCTCGCCATGTATGCCGCCGAGCGGTCGACTTTCGTGGGGTCCTTGCCCGAAAAAGCCCCGCCGCCGTGCGCACACTTGCCGCCGTAGGTGTCTACGATTATCTTTCTGCCCGTCAGTCCGCTGTCGCCCTCGGGTCCGCCTATTTCGAACCTGCCCGTAGGGTTTATAAAGTACTTTGTCTCCCCGTCCAAAAGGCTTTCGGGGATCACATATTTAATAACCTTTTCCAAAATGTCCGCCTTGAGCTGCTCCTGCGTGACCTTTTCGTCGTGCTGGGAGGATACAACGACGGCTTCAATTCTCTTGGGCGTTCTTCCGTCGTACTCCACCGTCACCTGGGTCTTGCCGTCGGGGCGGAGGTAGGGCAAAAGCCCGCTCTTTCTCACGTCGGTAAGGCGGCGGGCAAGCTTGTGGGCGAGCGAAATGGGCAGGGGCATCAGCTCTTCGGTCTCCCTGCACGCATAGCCGAACATCATGCCCTGGTCGCCCGCGCCGATTTCGGCGTCCTCGTCCTTTTCGCCCTCCTTTGCCTCGAGCGACTTGTCCACGCCCAGCGCAATGTCGGGGCTCTGTCCGTGGATTGCCACGGTTATTTTGCACTTGTCGTATGCAAAGTTGCCGAAGTCGTATCCGATATTTTTAATCGTGCGCCGCGCAACCTCCTCATAGTTGACGTCGGCAAAGGTCGAAACTTCGCCCATTATAAGCAGTCTGTTGTATGCCGCGCAGCACTCCACGGCGCAGCGGGCTGAAGGGTCAGCCTTTAAAATCTCGTCGACGATCGTGTCTGAAATGCTGTCGCACAGTTTGTCGGGGTGGCCTTCGGTAACGCTTTCGCTTGTAAAAAATTTTTTCATGTTTCTCCTTTAATGTGCGCATAAAAAGACCCGCGCGGCGCCTTACCGTGCGGGCAATTTACATGTTGATTTTCCCATCGGTACGGCATTAGCACCTTGCATAAATGCAGGTTGCTGTGTGGTCGCAGGGCCGATCCCTCGCACACTCTTGATGTTTACGCCCATTATTATACATGCGCCCGTCCTCTTTGTCAATAATTTTATTTGCCTTTGCCGTCAAATTATTATATAATGTAAACCGTGATAAAAAATTGTTCGCTCTGTCCCGTCTCCTGCGAAGCCGACCGCTTAAAGCGCGCAGGCTACTGCGGGGTGTCGGGTGTAAAAATTGCAAAGTACTATCTTCACCCCTACGAGGAACCGCCCGTCTCATTTAAAAATGGCAGCGGCTGCGTGTTCTTCTGCGGGTGCTCGCTAAAGTGCGTGTTCTGCCAGAACTTCGAACTTTCGCGTGTGCGGAGGGGGAAGGATATAACGGTTGAAGAGCTTGCTGATATCTTCCGCGAACTCGAAAATATGGGCGCCGAGAACATAAACCTCGTCAATCCCACCCACTATGTGGAGCACATTGCTAAAGCTTTCGCGCTCTACAAGCCGAACATTCCCGTCGTCTACAACACCCACGGCTATGAAAAATTGGAAACGCTGCGCATAGCCGATACCTTCACGGATATCTATCTGCCCGATCTGAAGTTTATCGATCCGCTCCTCTCCTCGCGCTATACGGGGAAGGCGAACTATGCCGACTACGCCCTGCCCGCCATGCGATTCATGGCGGAAAAGCCCTTAAAGATGAGGGAGGACGGCAAAATGCTTTCGGGCACCATAATCCGTCACCTCATTCTGCCACTCGCCGCATACGACAGCGTGAATATAATAAAGTTTGTTTCCACCCTTCCCAAGAGCGTATATTTTTCTCTCATGAGCCAGTACACGCCCTTCGGCGACATAAAAAATTTCAAGGAGCTTCAGCGCATCATCACCCCGCGCGAATATAAAAAGGCGCTCGCCGCCGTGGAGGAATGCGGGCTTGAGAACGTCTTTTTGCAGGACGGCGACAGCTCGGGCGAAAATTTCATTCCAACCTGGGACTATTAAATGCTTGCTTCATTTTCTTCCGTAGCCTTTTCCTACGGCGACAATTTAATATTTTCAGACGTAAATTTTTCTCTGCACGAGGGCGAACGCGTAGCCCTGGTGGGTTCCAACGGCGAGGGCAAAACCACGCTCATAAAACTCCTTCTCGGTCAGTTGACCCCCGACTATGGCGCAATCACCGTAAAAAACGGCGCGCGCTTCGGGTATCTCGAACAGAGCGGGGGATTGGAGTCGGACGGCACGGTGTACGGCGAAATGCTCAAAGTTTTCGAAAGCGACCTCGCCGCCATACAAAAACTTGAAAATCTCTCCTCCGAACTCTCCCGATGCGACCCCTCCACGCACGACTACGCCGTTTTATCCTCTAAAATCGAGTCGCTGCAAAAGCTCGTAGCCGCGCGGGACGCCTATAATATCGACGTAAAGATAAAGCGCGTTTTAAACGGCATGGGCTTCGAGGGTCTGTACGAAAGAAACATTGCCACCATGTCGGGAGGGGAAAAGACGAGGCTCAAGCTCGCCCGTCTCCTTTTGGAGGTGCCCGACCTTTTAATTCTGGACGAGCCGACAAACCACCTCGATATCGCCACTCTCTTCTGGCTGGAGGACTATTTAAAGGACTTTTCGGGCGCAATCCTTTTGGTTTCGCACGACAGGTATTTTTTGGATAAAATCAGCCAAAAGACATTGGAAATTGAAAACAAAACCCTTTCGGCGTATGCGGGCAACTACTCGAAATATAAGGTGCTCAAAGCCGAGCGCTACGCCTTAGCTTTAAAGGAATACGAAAAACAGCAGGAGGAGAGGGCGAAGCTTCAGGAGTATGTAGATAAAAACATAGTCCGCGCCACCACGGCAAAGTCGGCGCAGAGCAGGGTAAAGCAGCTCGAAAAAATGGAGCTTCTGCAAAAGCCCTACACGCCGCCCGCGCCGCCCCGCTTTAAGTTTACCTACACCCGGCCGCCCTACGAAAGGGTGCTGGATATAAGGGATTTAACGCTGACCGCAGGGGATAAAATTCTGTTTGCGCACGGCAATCTTTCGGTTGAAAGGGGGCGGAAAGTGGCAATCGTAGGACCCAACGGCGCGGGCAAGTCTACCCTTCTAAAGCGAATTGTCTCGGGCGACTCATCAATCGAAGTCGGCAGGTATGTTCACTTTGCCGTGTACGACCAGGAAAACGCCAACCTCGACCCGGAAAACACCGTGCTTGCCGAACTTTGGGAAAGGCATGTGGCTTTTTCGCAGACCGAAATAAGGTCTTCGCTTGCCCGCTGCGGACTTGTGCCCGAGGATATGGATAAAAAGGTAAAATCGCTTTCGGGCGGCGAAAGGGCAAAACTCGCGCTGTGCGTGTTCGAAAACGAGCACGGCAACGTTTTGATTTTGGACGAGCCGACAAACCACCTCGACCTCCCCGCAAGAGAGAGCCTTGAAAAAGCCTTAAAGGAGTTCGACGGAACGGTCATCTTCGTTTCGCACGACAGGTATTTCATTTCGGCGCTCGCAGATACCGTCGTCTCCATAGAAAACGGAATGCTTGAGGCATACCCGGGGGGATACGATAATTTCATTGCCCAAAAACAGACTGCCGCCGCCCAAAAGAGAAGGGAGGAGGAAGAGGCGGAGCGCGAACGCTATCTGCAAAAAAAGGCGGAGGGCTACCGCTCAAAAAAGGAACGCGCGGCAGAGGCAAATTTAAAAGCCGAAATAAAGCGCGTGGAAGCCGCCATAGCGGAGGCGGAGGACAGGGAGGGGGAGCTCAACGCCCGCCTCGTATCGCCGGAGGTTATCAGCGACTACAAACTCGCCGCGAAAGTTTCCGGGGAGCTTGAAGAACTCAGGCAGAAAATCGAAGAGTTGTACGAGGAGTACTCAAAACTCATATCCTGAAGGTGACAATCATGAAAGAAGATAAAGCAAAAACTGAGGCGGCGGCAACCGACGCCCCCGCACAGGAAACTCCCGAAGTCCGCGAAGTGCGGCACACCATCTCGAGCGAAGAGACGTTCACGCTCGCCAAGGATATCTACGACATCCGCTGCGCCGTAAGAAAAGTCTGGTCCAACCGTGCGCAGATAAGCCGCAGGTTAAATATTCTTTCGCTCGCCTTTTCGCTTGCATTCACCGCGGTATATGTGGCAATCATTCTATATCTCGGGCTTACGAACAGCCTTTCCGTCGGCTGGGAAATTGCCGTGTGGACCATTCTCGGCGTGTACGGCGCACTCTTTCTCGTCTTTGCCGCCTGCGCCCTCGTCTTTTCGCGCGGGTCGGCTAAAAATTATAAAAAGCACGGCAAAATTTTAAAGGTGTTCCGCTATCTCGTGCGGCTCGCCTCCCTCGTCATGAGCTGTTTTGCCGTCGGCGTCGCCTTTTCGGAGGGCGCTTCCGACAGTCTGTCCCTCGCCGTGCGCACGGTAACGCTTATCATATCGATATTCTCCATAATCCTTTCGGCTATTCCCCTCATCTTCGGCGGGCTCGGCGGGGTCGCCCGCTGGTTGCTCTCCCCCACAAAGGTCAACAAGCGCTTTTCCTCGGTGGCTCTGGAGTGGTACGGCTACGCCATGGCAACGCCGGCGCAGTTTGCCTCCACTTCCAAGGTGGATAAGGGCATGCTCGACGACATAAGCCGCTGTATCGACGGTTACATACTACCCGCGTTCGGGCGCCGCAAGCTCGCTTCCATAAACTCCAACCATATCTTCGCGGCGGTCGATCTCGCCCCGGCGGAGGACAGACCGACGGTGGAGGGCATTTTAAAAAATGTGTTCGACTACGCTGTGGAATGCAACTACACGACATACAACCCCTGCGCAGACCTCAAGCTCGAAGGTTCGATAGAGGTATACGAAAAACCCAAAAAGGAGCCGTTGAAGGTGCGCATAGGCAAAAAAATAGGCTCGTCCATAATAAAACAATTCCTCGGCGAAAAGCCCGACAAAAAATAATTTGTTTTTCCCCTTATTATATAATCCAAACGCTGACCGCTTCGGTCGGCGTTTATTTTTTAATAATTTTTAAAATTTCGCTTGACAAAATTTAAAGAACGTATTATCATATGAATAACAATTCATATAAAAAGGAGCATACAATATGCAAAAGGATACTCCCGCCCAGCATGCCGTTCATGAAGAGCGCATGCGGCTGGCGCTCGAGCAGATGCCTTCGGACGAGGACGTAGCCACCATGGCTGCGCGGTTCAAGGCAATCTCCGAGCCTTCGAGGCTAAAAATTCTTTTGGCTCTCTCCTGCGGAGAACTGTGCGTCGAGCATATAACCGCGGCGGTGGAGGGCAACCAGAGCGCCGTTTCCCACCAGCTTAAAACGCTCAAGGACAATAAAATCGTAAAAGCGCGCCGCAACGGCAAACAGATCATGTATTCGGTCGCCGACGGGCACATTATGGCAATGATAGCCGTTGCAAAGGAGCATTTGGACTGCAATGAATAACACAATTAAAATAACCGGGCTTGACTGCGCCAACTGCGCAAGGGAGCTTGAAGAGGAGCTCGCCGCAATCGACGGCGTGCGCTCGGTAACTGTCGACTTTGTCGCGCAAAAGGTTGTCTGCGACTGTGAGGAGACTGTTCTTTCCGCAATAAAGCATGCCTGCAACAACTTTGAGGACGTAAAGGTCGTTGAGGAAGCCCCCGCCGAAGTTTCAGGCGACGGCGGCGGCAAGCGAATAAAGATTAAAAATCTCTGCTGCGCCAACTGCGCAAGGGAACTTGAAGAGGAGCTCAACTCTTTGGAGGGCGTCAAAGCCACCGTCGATTTCATGAACATGACGGTCGTTCTCTCCGCCGCCTCCCCCGAGGCGTACGAAAGCGCCATACATGCCATAACCCACTTCGAGGACGTGGAAATCGACGAGGGCAAGCCCCGCTCCAAGGGCGTTCTTCGCGACCACCTCAAGGAGATAATTCAGATTGCCCTGTCCGTAATCTTCTTCATACCCGCCGTCGTAATAGACTATGTGCTCCCGGGCGACGTGTGGCTGTACGTCTCTTACGCCTTTTACGCGGCTGCGTTCATTCCCGTGGCTTATCCCGTTATATGGAACACCGCGCGCAACCTTTCCAAGGGCAAAATATTTGACGAAAACTTTCTGATGACCCTCGCCGCCGTCGGGGCGATTGTTCTCGGCGTGTTCACGGGCGACGGACTCATGGAGGGCGTCGCCGTAATGCTGCTCTATCAGATAGGCGAACTTTTGCAGTCGATAGCTGTCGGCTCGTCGCGCAGGTCAATTGCGGGGCTCATGGATTTAAAGGCGGAGACGGCAACGCTTTTAAAGGACGGCGAAACTATAGTCGTCTCCCCAGAAGATCTCGCCGTCGGCGATACAATACTAATAAAGGCGGGCGAAAAGGTGCCGGTCGACTGCCGCCTTTCAGAGGGTTCGACGTCGCTCGATACAAAGTCTTTAAGCGGCGAGGCTCTCCCCCGCGAGGTGGAAGAGGGCGACGAAATTTTGTCGGGCTCCATAAACATTTCCAAGGCGGTAAAGGCTGAAGTCATCCGCCCCTACAGCAGCTCGGCGGTTGCGAAAATTTTGGAACTCGTCGAAAATTCCACCGCCCGCAAGGCAAAGCCCGAACAGTTCATAACCAAGTTCGCAAAGTACTATACCCCCGTGGTCGTCATCGCCGCCGTTCTCGTCGCGGCTCTCGTTCCCACAATAATATGCGCCGTTCAGGGCTTGTACGCGTGGGATACGTACAGGGAGTGGATATACCGCTCGCTCTCGTTTCTGGTAATCTCCTGCCCCTGCGCGCTCGTCATATCCGTGCCCCTTTCATACTTCGGCGGCATAGGCAGGGCGGCAAAGTTCGGAATACTCGTAAAGGGCTCCACCTGCCTCGACGAGCTCGCCCGCGCAAAGGTCGCCGCGTTCGACAAAACGGGCACCCTCACCGAGGGCACTTTCGCCGTAAAGAGTTCTTCCTCGCCCCTCGCGCTCGGGCTTGCCGCGGCGGCTGAAAAATATTCCTCCCACCCCATAGCGGCGGCGTTTGCCGGTATCCGGACGGAATTTGAGGCAACTTCTCCCGAAGAGCTGGCAGGTCTCGGCATAAGGTGCCAAATCGACGGCAAAAAGGTGCTCTGCGGCAACGCAAAGCTTTTGCGCGGGGAGGGAGTGGAGTTTACGGAATCCGACAGCCCCTCAACCGTCATATATGTCGCCATGGACGGGCAGTATATCGGGCTCGTCGAAGTTGACGACAAAATTAAGTACGACGCCCCCAAGGCTCTCGCCGAACTAAAGGAAGGGGGCATAGAAAAGACTGTAATGCTCACGGGCGACAGCTACCGCCGCGCAAAAGTTGTGGCGGAGGAGCTGGGCATAACCGAGTGCGCCGCCGGTCTCCTGCCTGACGAAAAACTGCAAAAGGCTAAGGAGCTCAAGGCTGAAGGCGGACTAATCTACGTCGGCGACGGCATAAACGACGCCCCCGTAATGACGGTTGCCGACTGCGCCGTCTCCATGGGAAAAATGGGTTCGGACGCGGCAATCGAAGCTTCGGACATAGTGCTCGTCTCCGACAGTTTAACCTCCCTTTCGCGGGCAAGGCGGATTGCCAAGGGTACGCGCTCGATTGTGTTCCAGAACATAATCGGCTCGCTTCTCTTAAAGTTTGCCATCATGATTTTATCCGTCACCGTGCCCGGCTTCCCCTTAATCGTCGCAATCTTCGGCGACGTGGGAGTAATGCTCATTGCAATTTTAAACTCTTTAAGAACTTCTCTCATCAAATAAATTTTAATTCTCCGGCATGCTGCCGGAGAATTTTTTGTGATTGGGGTTGAATTTTTTGCGCCTTCGGGGTATAATCATTTATATACAGGGGGAAAACCATGAAATATATTCTCGCCCTCGACCAGGGCACAACCTCCTCCCGCGCCATAGTTTTCGACCGCAACGGCAACATAGCCGGCAAGGCGCAGCAGGAATTCAGGCAAATTTATCCCGCTCCCGGCTGGGTCGAACACGACCCCAAGGATATTCTCGGTTCCCAGCTCGGCGTAATTGCCGAAGCTCTGGTCCGCGCGGGCGCAAGCATAACCGACGTCGAGGCGATGGGCATAACCAACCAGCGCGAAACCACCCTCGTATGGGACGCCCAAACGGGCAAGCCCATATGCAACGCCATAGTGTGGCAGTGCCGCCGCACCGCCGGTTACTGCGACGAACTCAGGCAAAAGGGGTACGATAAATTAATTTACTTAAAGACGGGTCTCGTCGCCGACGCATATTTTTCGGCGACTAAAATACAGTGGATTCTGCAAAACGTCGAAGGCGCCGCTTCGCTTGCCAAATCGGGCAGGCTGCGCTTCGGCACCGTCGATACATACCTTCTGTACAATCTCTCGGGCGGAAAAATCTACGCCACCGACTACACCAACGCCGCCCGTACAATGCTCTTTAATATCCACACCCTTAAGTGGGACGACGAACTTTTATCCCTCTTCGGTATCCCCCGTTCCATGCTGCCCGAGGTGTATCCTTCGGGATATATGTACGGGTCTACGCTTTCCACCGTGCTCGGCAAGTCCATTCCCGTCTGCTCGGTTGCGGGCGATCAGCAGGCGGCGCTCTTCTGTCAGCTCTGCCTTGAAAAGGGTCAGATAAAGAACACCTACGGCACGGGCTGTTTTCTGCTCATGAACACGGGCGGGGAGGCGGTAGAGAGCAAAAACGGGCTCATAACTTCGCTTGCCGCGGGGCTTTCGGAGCGCCCCGACTACGTGCTCGAAGGTTCGGTGTTCGTCGGCGGCGCGGCAGTGCAGTGGCTCAGGGACGAACTCGGGCTAATCTCCTCAGCCGCAAAGAGCGAAGAGGTAGCCCTATCCGTTCCTTCGTCGCAGGGGGTGTACGTCGTGCCCGCTTTCACCGGGCTGGGCGCACCCTATTGGGATGCAAAAGCCCGCGGCGCAATCGTCGGGCTCACGCGGGGTTCGGGCAGGGCGCATATCGTACGTGCCGCGCTCGAGGGCATCGCCTACCAGGTCGCCGATATCGTCAGGGCAATGGAGCTCGACGCGGGCGTAAGGGTGAACGCGCTCAGGGTGGACGGGGGAGCTTCGGCAAACGACTTTCTGCTATCCTTCCAGGCGGACATTTTAAACTGTAACGTGTTGCGCCCGCGCGTCGTCGAAAGCACCGCGCTCGGCGCGGCGTACCTCGCGGGGCTGACCTGCGGCATGTGGGAGGATATCGACGAGCTTTCAAGCTTCAATCCCGTCGGGCGTACGTTTACCCCATCAATATCCCACGACGAACGTCAAAAACTTCTCAAAGGCTGGCATGCCGCCGTTGCGGCTGCCCGCGGCAAAGCGTAAAATTTTGCGCATACGGATTACATTTAATAAGGAAATTATATGTACGATTGCATAGTTATCGGCACGGGCGCCGCAGGCGTCTCGGCGGCGCTCACATTAAAGGCGAGGGGCAAAAATTTTGTCCTCCTCGGCAGCAAAAACCTCTCTTCCAAAATAGAGGCGGCGGAAGAGATAAACAACTATCCCGGGCTCCCCGCAATCAGCGGCAAGGGGCTCAAGGCGGCGCTTTTGAACCATCTTCAAAGCTGCGGCATAGCCGTAACTCCCGCGCAGGTCACGGGCGTGTACGCCATGGGCGAAAGCTTTTCCGTGCTCACCGACGGGCAGAGCTATGAAGGTAAAACAGTAATTCTCGCCACGGGCGTGGAGTCGGTAAAGCCTGTTGCGGGCGAGCTCGAATTCCTCGGCAGGGGGGTAAGCTATTGCGCCACGTGCGACGGGCTATTGTACAAGGGCAAAAAAATAGTCGCCGTTTCGACATCGCCCGCCTTCGAAGAGGAGGTGGAGTATCTCTCTTCCCTCGCCTCGTCGGTCGTGTTCGTGCCTCTCTATAAGGGAGCCAAACTTTCCGCGCAGAATATCCAAACGGTAAGGGATATGCCCCGCGCAATCGAAGGCGACATGCGCGTAAGGCGCGTCGTCTTTGCAAAGCAGACGGTGGAGTGTGACGGCGTTTTTCTCCTCAAGGAGGCAATCGCCCCTTCGGCGCTTGTGCCGGGACTTAAAACCGAGGGCGGGCACGTCTCTGTCTCCCGCGATTGTTCGACTAATTTAAAGGGATTGTTCGCCGCGGGAGACTGCACGGGCAGACCGTACCAGTACGCAAAGGCGGTTGGTGAGGGCAATGTCGCCGCACACTCGGTTTGTGAATTTCTATCACTTTCAGATAAAGATAAAAAATAATTTTTTTGTCAATTCAGTGTTTAAAATAAGTTGACATAAAATATTCTATTTGCTATAATCGGTAAGCATTGAGTTGTGCGCAGAACTCGCCCGTGCGAAAAGCTCGCACACATGCGGGTGTAGTTCAATGGTAGAACACTAGCCTTCCAAGCTGGTTGCGTGGGTTCGATTCCCATCACCCGCTCCAGTTTTCTTCAGGCTCGCGGCGCACATTATGCGCCTGTAGCTCAGTCGGATAGAGCAACGGCCTTCTAAGCCGTGTGTCGGGGGTTCGAATCTCTCCAGGCGCACCAAAAAATTTATGGCGGGCGTAGCTCAATCGGTAGAGCGCCAGATTGTGGCTCTGGAGGTAGCAAGTTCGAAACTTGTCGCCCGCCCCATAACTTTGTACCCTGTAGTTCGGGTGCTGCCTTAACGGCTATTGGGGTGTCGCCAAGCGGTAAGGCACGGGATTTTGATTCCCGCATTCGTAGGTTCAAATCCTGCCACCCCAGCCAATTTTGGTCCATTAGCTCAGTCGGCAGAGCACGTGACTTTTAATCACGGTGTCCCGGGTTCGAATCTCGGATGGATCACCA
>CALVMP010000003.1 GCA_944346655.1 uncultured Clostridia bacterium | reverse complement strand
AATCGTCTGAGCAAGAAACCGTATCTGACACGGACGAAACCGACGCTGTGGCTGAATTCAGGCATATAAAAGCCGAAATGCAAAGGCTTGGCTTTGAAACTTTGGAAGAATACAAAGAGTATCTTGAATTTTTGGAGATGAAACGGGTAAAGAAAAGAGATTTTGAAATGTAAAACGGCATGGAAAAACCGCTTGATTTTAACTTTCAATCAAGCGGTTTTTTGGTACTCCCGGCGGGAATCGAACCCACAACGGCCCCTTAGGAGGGGGCTGTTATATCCATTTAACTACGGAAGCAAAAACTACCTTAATATATTACTACAATACATAAAAAAAATCAATAAATTTTCAATAAAAAAATATAATCTCCCTGAAATTTGCAGGGAGATTATATTATAATTCATTGTATTATGGGTTCGAGGTCGACGTAAGTTCTTCCTTCGAGCTCGTTGCTCATTTGCAAAAACTCTGCGCATTTGTCGGGGTCGGGTATCTGCATGGAATAGCGCATGTAGTCGGCAATGACGTCCAGCACTGTCCCTGTACTTATTTTGTCGGGGTTTTTGTCTGTGGCTGCAACAGTCAGCCATAGTCCGTGCACAGGTTTCTGAATGTGTGATAGCGCGGGCTGTATGTACTGCATTCTGATGTGCCTGAACTTGTATTTCTGCCAGAAATACAGGTACTTCTTTATGGGGGCGTCGTTATATCCTGGCGCCTCTATTTCACAGAAAATATAGTCTACGTTACGTTTTCCGTTCTTATAAGCGTCGCTCGAAAGTGTGGTAAGTACATGTTTGTACATTGCCGAACCGACGCCGCCCGACTGTAAATTCTGCCTGACTGCGACGAACTCGACGACCGCACAGTTGGAGCGTTTGAAGTAATCGAATATGGCTCCGGCAACTATAACTCCTTCGCTGTCCTTTGCAAGCACTATGTGGTAGGAGTATCCGTCGTTGTTTTGGGAATTTTTCAGATATTTTAAAAGGTTGTCGAATGATTCGCGCTCGTCCACGTTGCGGAAGCAGTCCATGTATATTTCGGTATAAAAATTGGCAAGCTCCGTAATTGTCGCTTTGTCATCGGCGCTGACTTCGATAAATTGGTACTGCGTTTTTTTCGAAAAGAATTCGTCGAACGCTGCAAAAGCGTCGGCGGGACTGCGCTTGGGCTCGAGAATGATGCGGCTTGCAAACTGGTCTGCAAGATCATCGTCGCTCCGCATCAACGCGGTGTACGCCTCTTTGAATTTATTTTCGATATATTTATTGAAAGCGCACACGAACCGATATTTGCGGTCGGCATATCCGGGCTCGGAAAATACCTGCCTGAAGTGCAGTACGCTCTTTTTGAGCAGCGCCTCCGTGAGGAACTGATAGGTGGGAGCGTCAGTCAGGTTTACGTGTTCAAAAAAGGCTACGCTGTTTTCCGGCTTGAAGTCATAGCTGTTCTCATCCTCGAGTTCGAACAACAGCCACGCATAAGCCGTGCAGTAATACCTCTTCGACTTATATCCTTCGCTGCGGGCACATTTTTCTATTTTAAGAACGAAAGGCAGTTGTTCCTGCATTTTTTCATAGAAATAGGTTTCTTCGGGCAGAATTCCTGAGCGTATTTGTTTTATATATTGCTTGCCGTCGGAGAGCGAAAGGTCGGCGGAAATCAGCTCGCCATACCTTTTTCCGGAGTTCTTTTTAAACATTTCAGCCATGGCGGGTGCGATATCGGGAGCCGCTATTGCCGGTACGGAGTTGCTTTCGTCGCCGAACGAAAGCTGGCACAGTCCCGACCAGTAGGAGGTGTGCTCTATTTCGTAGCTCGGTCCCCAGAGCAGCCATGCGAAGGTCATATAGAGTTCGTTGGAGAGAATGCGCGACTGACCGTCCCTTGTCAGGTCCGTCATGTATGCTGTCGACACATAGCGCTGAATAAAGTCGCCCCAGTTTTCTTCGTACCGCGCAAGCAGCCCGGTCAGCAGACAAGTGGGGGTAGCGTATGCCTCTTCGATCCTGAGCGTTGTCACCCACTCCAGAACGGCGTCCTCGCGTATGCCGAAAGCTTTTTTTACTTTTTTATCTCTGAACAGGTCAAAGTAAGCCTGCACCGCCTTGGTAAACGGTTCGCCGAGAAGAGGCATGCAGTTGTCCAACGCATACGACTGTTTGGGTTCACCCTCGATATAGTGCGCCTTGAATTGGTTTATTATAGTCCGCCAGTCGGAATGGGAAATCCTGCGTCCCTCTGTTTTAAGGAGCGCAAATTCAAGGAAAGCGCGTTTTTTTACCGGAGAGCGGCGGCACAAAAACAGCACGCGCAGCCTCGCCCAGAACCCGAGCCCGTATGGTGCAAGCAGTTTATTGAGTATAATGAGAAATTTGTTGAGCATAAGAAAGAAAAAAGTGACTACCGACGCGACGAGGGCGAGAAATTCCAATGTATTTAAAAACATTTCCAGAATGTCGAATGGCAATCCTATATCTTCAGGCATGGTTTTCTCCTTCGTTTTTTTGTGCAATTATTTTTTGTTGCTGCAAGTCGTTTCGGTAACGTATTCCATTATATCGCTTTCGCTGCGGTTTGTCAATGTCAAATGGGAGAGGGGGGTGGTTAATGTATTGAAAAGCCGGCAGCGCCTTTTTTACACGTAATTAAGGCGGACGAAACCGTCCGCCTTTTTTTATGATTTATGAAATTTACGCCATTGCGTTGAGCTTCTTTGCAAGACCCGACTTCTTGTTTGCTGCCGTGTTCTTTTTATAGACGCCCTTGCTTACCGCGCTGTCGATAAGCGAGCAAACGCCGGGGAACATGGAGGTTGCAGTCTCCTTATCGCCCGAGTTGACCGCTGCAAGGAACTTCTTGATCTCGGTCCTTACTTCGGACTTGATCATCTTGTTCTGCGCGGTTTTCTTCTCGATTATCAATGTACGCTTCTTTGCAGATTTAATATTAGGCACGTTTAGTCTCTCCTTTTGGCAAATGTAATTCTTCTTAAACGTCAATGATTTTATCATAAATTTACACTCTTGTAAACTGTTTTTAGGCGCTTTTGCAACTTTTTTTAATATATTTTTTGCCTTTTTAATATTAATAAAATATGTGCTGTACCCAATTTTTCCGACCGGTGTGCATATTCGACAGCGGCATTGGAGGGATAAACCTTCTCGTCGCGTGCGCGCGCATGTGTCCGCACACTGATTTTATATACTTTGCCGATAATTTTAACGTTCCCTACGGCTCGCTGCCGCCCGAAAGGATAAGGGAGAATGTATTTGCCGTATTTGAACGGATTGCAACGTTTGATCCCGCCTCGGCGATAGTCGCCTGCAATACGGCTACGGCGGTGTGCATCGACGATTTGCGCAAGAAATATACCTTCCCCATAGTCGGCATTCAACCCGCCGTGCGGCAGGGGATAAAGGTGGCTGGAAAATGTCTCGTGTTGGCTACTCCGGCAACGGCAAACAGCCCGTCTTTCGCCCGTCTGTGCCGTCTGTACGGGCAGGGGAGGGTGGAAGTGGTCGCTCCGCCCTTTTTGGCGTCGTATATAGAGGACAACATATTCAGCTATCCCGACATTGATATCGCCGCCCAACTGCCTGCATGCAGTCCCGGAAGCGTCGTCCTTGGCTGCACCCACTATGTGTTTGCTGAGGAACAGATAAAAAATTTTTATTTGTGTCCCGTTTTTGATGGAATTTTAGGGACGGCTGACCACCTTAAACTACTTTTGTCCACTGAACCGACTTTTGGTTTTAGAAAACGAAAAATCGCCTTTTTGGGAGGCGATTTTCAAAAAAATGAAAAAGTATTCAGGTTATTGGTGGGTAAATCTGGCACAATTTAAAAATGTTAACTTTTTTGTGAAAATGAAAATTTAAAATTTTTTTAAAAAATTTGCCAATGGTGGTTGACAGTGGTCAAAACCTATGCTATTATAGAATTACTTAAGTTTAAAGGTACCGGGCATGACTTACTTTACGGGTGAATACGTCCACCAGCTGGACGCTAAAAACCGAATAAGAATTCCTGCCAAACTCAGAAAAGGGTTGGGCGAAGGGTTTTATTTTGCCTACGGTCCCAATCACAGCATTACTGTTTACACCAAGGAGAAGATGGAGCAGATCCTCGAACAGCTTGGCGCAACAAAAATTTCGGATATTCAGGCGCAGAACAGAGTGAGAATGTTTTCCAGAACCTGCGTGCAGGTGGAGGAAGATAATCAGGGGCGAATAGTCTTAAGCGCTGAATTCAGGCGCCACGCCCTCATCGAAAAGGATGATAAGGATTTGGTCATCTGCGGTATGGTCAACCGTCTGGAAATCTGGAACAAGAAAATTTACGACGGGATTATCGCCGAAGCCGAAAATAATTTCGACGAAGGCTTCTCCCAACTCGATATATGATGGAAGGCTTTTCCCACATCCCCGTAATGCTCGAAGAATGCATGGAGGGGTTAGACATCCGGAGCGGAGGGATATACTTCGACGGTACTGTCGGCGGCGGCAATCATTCATACGAGATTTTAAAAAGGTCGTCTCCCGACGGAAGGCTGATTGCAACCGACCTCGACGACGAGGCGATAGAGGCGGCAACTTCAAAGCTTTCGCCCTTCAAAGGTCGCTTTGAAATTTACAAATCCAACTACAAAGATTACGAAAAAGTTTTCTCCCTGGCGGGCATAGATAAATTAGACGGAATACTTCTCGACTTCGGGGTATCCAGTCACCAGCTCGACACTGAGGAGAGGGGGTTCGCCTATATGAAAAAGGACGCCCCGCTCGATATGAGGATGGACCGCAGTAACCCGCTGACGGCAGAAGTTATCCTCAACAGCTATTCCAAAGAGGAAATAGCAAAAATTCTCCGTATCTACGGCGAGGAAAAATTTGCCTCGCAGATAGCCGCGAACGTTGTCGAAAGACGGACAAAAAAACCCGTTGTCACCTGCGGCGACTTCGTGGATATTATAGAAAGCAGCATACCTAAAAAATTTCAGCAGAACGGTCCAGCCGCCCGCAAGAGCTTTCAGGCTGTACGCATAGCGGTAAACGGCGAACTCGACGGATTGTACGACTGCGTTCTCGGTCTTACCCGAAGGCTGAGAAGCGGCGGAAGAATTGCGATACTTACCTTTCATTCTTTGGAGGACAGAATAGTAAAGCAGGCTTTTAACTTCCTCGAAACCGACTGCATTTGCCCAAAAACGCTTCCCGTTTGCGTATGCGGCAAAAAAAAGGAGATTGAAATCATTACAAAAAAACCCATAACAGCCACCGTAAAAGAGATGGCAATCAATTCGCGTTCCAAGAGTGCAAAGCTGAGGATAGCGCGACGGATTTAAAATTATTTATGCGATAAGGAGTAGAAGAAAATGGCAGTCGCAACCCCCGTACTTGAAAGAGAACCCTTACAAAAGCAGCAAGAGATGTCAGCCGATGAGCTTCACAACTCTCAGATCAGCGAAAACTATAAGAGGCTGATCAATCCCGAGTTGACCTTAAGGCAAGTAAGGAGCGGGGTAATTGCGCCCGAAAAACCTGCGGAGCCCGCTGTATCGCAGCCCGCCTCCGCGCCCGTTGCAGAGTCCGTTCGCACGGCTGCGCCCTCGCAACCCTATCTCGTGCAGAATGCGCGTGCCGACTCGGATATATTCCGCGCCGACAGCCCTGTAAACATGCGCCGTCAGGAAGTGGTTGCCGGGGCGGTCGAAGCTCCCGCAAAGGCGCCAGTCGTCGTGGAGGAAGAAGAGGACGAAGACCTCCGCCCCACAATGACGACCATTCAGTACAGGACGCGCACGGAGAGCGGCTATTCAAAGCCCAAGGCTGCCGAGGAGAGCGAGTCTGCTCATGTGCTCGGCAAGCGCGAAAAGGTGATAATCGCCACCTTCATAAGCGTAGTTGTCGCGCTGTTCATTCTCGTCATAGTCAACTCGGCTGTAATCGCGGGGCTCAACAGTGAACTTGCCGTAATCGAAGGCAACGTCGCAATAGCGCGTCAGACTCTTCAGGAAGTCACCGCCCGCATCGATGCGGCTACGAGCGCCGAAAATATAGCGCTCTTTGCCCAGAGCCACGGTCTCATCCTTTCATGAGGTGAAATAAAATCAAACTTAAAAATTCATTACTTTCCCTAACAGTTTTACAAAAGAGGTTATTGTCGGTAGTACTGGCAATAACCTTTATTTTTTTCATAATTCTCGCCAGGTTTTTTTATATCCAGATTATCTGGGGAAATGAACTTGTGATGAAGGCTGCCGACCAGTGGAACAGGGAAATCCCCGTCGTTGCCGCCCGCGGAAAAATTTATGACCGCAACGGCACGTTGCTTGCGGGAAACCTGACAACATACAGCGTGTTCGTACGCCCGAACGCTCTTGAAGATAAGGAGTATGCCGCGAACCGGCTCGCCGCGCTCTTCTCCCTTGGCGAGGAAACTCTGTATGAAAAGTTATCTTCGGGCAATGTGTCCGAGGTAACCGTCGCAAGGCAGGTAAGCAGTCAGATTATAGACGATCTTGTCGCCCTCGATATCGCTGGAGTGTACTATTCCCGCGACAATACGCGGGTCTATCCTTATTCCGACGTGCTTTGCCAGGTGCTCGGGTTTACCTCGACGGACGGTCTGGGGCTCTCGGGCATTGAAAAGATTTACGACAATATAATGGGCGGGACCGACGGGCAGATAATGTATGCCGCCGACATCGTCGGCAACGAAAGGGATAATGCGGGGATAGTCTATCAAAGCGCCGTCGACGGCGACGATATAGCGCTCACCATCGACATAGAGATTCAGCTTGCCGCAGAGGAGGCGATGAGGGAGGTATATTCGTCCGCAAACGCCAAGGCTGTTTCCTGCATTGTGCTCGACCCGTCAAACTTCGACGTGCTCGCCATGGTCAACTATCCTTCGTATGATCTCAATGATGTGCCTAGGGAGGACGGGCAGACGCTCAACGCCCTGTCCCGCAACAGCATTGTCTGCGACATTTACGAGCCAGGGTCAACTTTTAAGGTGCTCACGGCTGCCGCCGATCTTCAGGAATATCTGAACGGCAACAAGAGCGTGTTTTCGCCGAGTTATATATTTAACGGCAGCCGCACGCGGACCGTGGACGGAACAACTATTAAGTGCTGGTCAAACCATGCCAACGGAAAGCACTCAAACCAGACTCTCGCCGATGCTCTCAACAACAGCTGCAACCCCTGCTTTACCGATATCGCCCTCGCGCTCGGAACGGATACCTTTTACAGCTATCTGTCGGCATTCGGTCTTGGCAACGTCACGGGCATCGACTTCGCGGGCGAGGCGCTCGGAATGCTTGTTCCGCAGTCGCTCGTCAGGGATTGCGATCTTGCGAGAATAGGTTTCGGTCAGACCGTCGCCGTAACAGGATTGCAGCTCGCGTGCGCCGTGGCGTGCGCCGTCAACGGCGGAAATTACTATGTTCCGAGACTGCTGAAAAGCGTATCCTCCTCCGGAAAAGTTGAGGAAAACGAACCGGTTTTGAAAAACAGGGCGATAAGCGAAGAGGCGTCTGCCCTGCTTTGCGCAATGCTCGAAGGCGTAGTCACCGAGGGCAGCGGCAAGCACGCATATATAGAGGGATACCGCGTTGCGGGCAAGACGGGAACTGCGCAGAAATATGAAAACGGAGCCGTTGCGGCCGGCAAGTATGTGTCGTCCTTTGTGGGATTCTTCCCCGCAAACGAGCCGCGCTACCTCGCCCTTATTATAGTCGACGAACCGCAGGGCGCATACTACGGCAGTACCGTCGCGGCGCCCGTCGCCAAAAAGATTTTCGAAGATATAATCGCCATAAAAAATATTAAACCTTTCGGGTGAAGGAAATGAAACTCAGTCAACTTATAGCCGATATCGAATACATACAATCCGTCGGCGGTACGGAAGCAGAAATCGGGGGAATCAGCGCGGACAGCCGCACAGTGCAGAGGGGTGATCTGTTCGTATGCTATACAGGCGGCGCGGTAGATTCTCATGACTGTGCGGAGGAGGCTTACAGGAAGGGGGCGTCCGCCCTCATTTGCCAGAAGAGGTTGCCTGTAGACCTGCCGCAGATAATAGTAAAAGACGGCAGGGCGGCAATGGCGCCTCTCGCCCGAGCCTTTTACGGCTATGCCGATAAAAAGCTTAAGATAGTGGGTGTTACCGGCACTAATGGCAAAACGACCACAACTCACATGCTCAAAGCTATATTTGAAAGCAACGGGATTAATTGTGCCGTAATAGGTACCTTGGGCATATCCTACGGCGATAAATTCATAAGCCCCGAGCTAACCACGCCCGACCCGATATTTTTGCATTCGCTGTTTGCGGATATGGTAAAGAGCGGCGTGGAGTATGTGTTTATGGAGGTTTCTGCGCATGCCCTCGCGCTCGGCAAGGTGGACGGAATAAAGTTTGAAGCTGCAATCTTCACCAACCTCACGCAGGACCACCTCGATTTTTTCGGCAATATGCAAAGTTACGCCGCGGCGAAGAAAAAATTGTTTGAGGAAGAGAGATGTGCCCTTGCCGTCGTCAATTCGGATGACGAACTGGGTGCGGAACTCTTTTCCGCATGCAAAAACGTACTCAGCTACGGGCTCGATAATCCCGCCGACACCTTTGCCATAGATTTGAGCGAGAGCATTGCCGGTTCGTCCTTCGTAATAAATATCAGCGACGAACTCTACGACATAACCATAAACCTGCCTGCCATTCACAACGTGTACAACGCCCTCGCCGCGGCAACATGCGCCCGCGCGCTAGGCATTCCTCTCGACGCGATAGCGAGGGGGCTTGCTTCGCTTAAGGGTGTAAACGGGCGCCTCGAACGGGTGGCGGAATATAACGGCGGGATAATTTTTGTCGATTTTGCCCATACTCCCGACGGGCTTGCAAAGTCGCTTTCGGGACTTAAAAAGCTGTGCGAGGGCAAGCTCTATTGTCTTTTCGGCTGCGGCGGCAACCGGGACTCGACAAAGCGCCCCCTCATGGGAGAGGCAGCCGCGCGGAACGCCGATTTTTTGATAGTCACTTCGGATAATCCGCGCTATGAGGACGCCTATGACATCATAAGCATGATAGAGCCCGGCATCCGAAAGGTCGGTACTCCATATGTTACCATGAGCGACAGGGAAATGGCAACGGAATACGCAATAAAATTGTTAAATAAATCTGATATTTTGCTTGTCGCGGGCAAGGGGGGTGAAACCTACCAGGAGATCATGGGTATAAAACACAGTTACAATGACAATACGATAATAAAAAAGATTGTGGAAAATTTACAGTGAATTACCTCGTTTACGTGCTCTTTTCCTTTGCAGCGGCTTTTGCTCTTACAGTTCTGCTGCTGCCCCTTTTGAAAAAACTAAAGGCGGGGCAGTATATTCTGTCGTACGTAAAGGAGCATGCAGCAAAGGGCGGTACCCCTACCATGGGCGGGCTGGCGTTTATTGCCGCGATAATAATTTCTTCCCTGCTCTTTTGCGGAGCGGGAAACAATAAAATAAATCTCACCCTCGCCATAACGGGCGGATTTGCCGTTGTGGGATTTATCGACGATTTTTTAAAGATACGCCATAAGGAAAACGAGGGGTTGAAACCTTACCAAAAAATATTGTTTCAGATTGCAATAGCTACCGTTGCGGCGGTATATTGTTATCTCAACGGCATAACTGCGGTAAATATTCCTCTGTTCAGGGGGCTGGGGTACGATATCGGCTGGGGCATAATCCCTCTCGTCATATTTGTCTTTATCGCAACAGTCAACTGCGTAAATCTCACCGACGGGCTCGACGGTCTCGCGGGCGGAACTTCGGTTGCCTATCTTGCGTTTATGGGTGCTATGCTTGCGCTTTCGGGCGACAGGCTCTCAACTGTGTCGTTTTGCGCCGTCGGGGCTCTCTTTGCCTTTCTTCTGTTTAACGTAAACAGAGCCTGCGTGTTTATGGGCGACACCGGTTCGCTTGCGCTCGGCGGTCTGATCTCCTGCGTTTCCGTCTTTTCCGGCAATGTATTGTATATTCCCGTACTCGGAATAATGTTCGTAATCTCAGGCATATCCGTAATATTGCAGGTAATATACTATAAAAGGACGAGGAAGAGGATATTTCTGATGGCGCCCATTCACCATCACTTTCAGATGAAGGGCTATTCGGAGAGTAAAATCTCCTTTGCATATTTTTCTGTAACCTGCCTCGTCGGAATAATCTGTCTGATTTTTTTGTGAGGTGAAAGGTGTATTTCAGAGGTCAGAAATTTTTAGTGGCGGGCATATCCAGATCGGGTGAAAGCAGTGCCCGCTTTTTGCTTGCCCGCGGGGCAAAGGTGTTCATATACGACGATATCATATCCCCCGCCATACGAGCGGCAATGGATGTGCTGATATCCGAAGGCGCGGTCGAGGTGACTTCCTCCGCGTACGCGCAGAGCGTCGAAGAGTGCGACATTCTCGTGCTCAGCCCGGGCATTCCCATAGACAATCCCCTGCCTGTTGCATTCAGGCGCGCCGGCAAACTCATAATAGGAGAGGAGGAGCTGGCTTCGTACTATCTCCGTGCCACCGCGATAGCCGTAACGGGCACTAACGGAAAGACCACCGTCGTTTCGATGACCGATAAAATGCTTAAAGACTGCGGCTATAACAGCTGCGCCTGTGGCAACATAGGCGAACCTACGTTGGGGAAGGTGGAAAAACTCGGCTTCGACGACTTTGCCGTGATAGAAATATCGTCCTTCCAACTGGAAACGCTGAGCTCGCTCAGACCGCATATCGCCGTCGTAACCAATATCACCGAGGACCATCTAAACCGCCACTATAACATGGAAAACTACATCTTTTTAAAGAGCAGACTTGTGCGCAACCTGCGTGAAAGCCAATATGCCGTGCTCAATTATGATGACGGAAGAGTAAGGGCGTTTGCCTCTCTCACGCGGGCAAGGGTGGTGCCGTTCTCCATGCACGAAAAAGTGGACGGGGCATATATCGAGGACGGAGTGTTTATGTACAGAGGCGAAAGGCTGTTTGCCTGCGGGGACCTCGCCGTCGGAGGCGTTCATAATATATACAACGCCCTCGCCTGCATAGCTATAGGCTGTATTTTAGGGCTCGACAGGGAGAAAATGAAGGACTCCCTCTCTTCATTCAAGGGTGTAAAACACAGAATTGAGATGGTGGCGGAGCTAAACGGCGTGGCGTACATAGACGACAGCAAGGGTACCAATGTGGACGCGACCTTGAAAGCCGTTGAAAGCATGTCGCAACCCACGGTCATTCTGCTCGGTGGAAATGATAAGGGCTACGACTATGAGCCCCTTTTCAAGGGCTTGGGTGACAGCAGGGTAATTCACGCGGTGCTTTACGGCGAAAACAGGTACAAACTACTCTCAGCCGCGGTCGGCTGCGGATATGAAAATTTTTCGCTGTGCCGTACCATGAAGGACGCCGTCATGCTTGCAAAAAACTATGCGCGTGAGGGGCAGTGCGTTTTGCTCAGTCCCGCAAGTTCGAGTTTTGACGAATTTTCTAACTTTGAGGCGAGGGGCGATGAGTTTGCGCGGTTGGTGACGGATGGCATTAAGGTTGTCTGACCGTAACAAAGGTAAGGGCGACCTGCTCCTGCTTGCCGCGGTGACGGGTATGGTTGTGTTCGGCTGCATAATGATTTACTCCGCAAGTTCGTATGTCGGAGAGGTGCAGTACGGGAACGCATTCTATTTCGTGAACAAGCAGATTATCGGCGCCGCCTTCGGATTTGTCGCAATGCTTGCCGCGGCGTTTTTTCCATACGCTAAACTTAAAAAATTCAAATATCCGCTTGCCGCCCTTTCAATTGTTCTGCTTGCGCTCGTATTCGTCCCGGGGGTGGGCGTAACCAATTACGGGGCAACCCGTTGGATAGGTTTCGGAAGTTTTACCATTCAGCCCTCGGAAATTGCCAAGTATGCCTTTGTGCTGTTTGCCGCGGCGCATTTTTCAAAAAATTACGGTGTTGCCCGCTCTATCAGGGGGGTGATCCCCGTGCTCGTTCTGGGTATAATTTTTTGTGTCCTCATAATTGCCGAGCCGAACATGTCCATAACTATGTGTGTGGGACTGTTGATGCTTTCCATGGTCTTTCTCAGCGGCACAAACCTTAAAGCGTTCGCCTTTATGCTTGTACCGTGCATTATCGCTGTGCCGGTTCTTATCCTTCTTGAGCCGTACAGACTCGAAAGACTGAGCGCATTCATTGACCCGTGGGCTTCCCCGCAGGACGAAGGCTACCAGCTCATACAGTCGCTTTATGCCCTCGGCAACGGCGGATTGTTCGGCGTGGGGCTGTTCAACTCCACTCAGAAATACCGTTTTCTGCCCTTTGCCGAAAGCGATTTTATCATGTCCGTTATGGGGGAGGAACTGGGTTTTGTCGGGCTTGCGCTGTTTTTTGCCGTCGCCGCCTTCATTATCTGGCGCGGGCTTGCGATTGCCCGCAGATGCCGTGACGCTTTCGGTTATCTTCTCGCGTCCGGTATAACGCTTGTGTACGGCATACAGGTGATAGTCAACGCCCTCGTTGTCAGCGGAACAATTCCTCCGACGGGGCTTCCGCTGCCTCTCGTGTCGAGCGGAAACACCTCTCTCATAATAACCATGGCTTCCATGGGGGTGTTGTACAACATCTCGGCTGCCAATTAACAAACGCTTTTAAAAATCCATATAATAGAGTAAAGCAGCCTGAAGAGTTTTAGTTCGGGCTGCTCGGCATTTTACATAAACGGAGTCAATATGGATAAGTACATAATAAAGGGCGGAGGCAGGCTCGAGGGGGTAATACCCGTGCAGACTGCCAAAAACTCCGTGCTTCCCATCCTTGCGGCGACCGTTCTCACCGATGAAGAGGTCAGGGTGTTGAACGTGCCGGATATCACGGATGTGCGCAACATGGTCAGAATTCTCACATGTCTGGGTTGCCGCGCCGTGTGGGAGGGAAGGGATATCATAATAGACAGTTCTTCGGCGGAGAAGTGTGAAATTCCCCGTGCGCTTGCGCATGAGTTGCGCTCGTCGGTGTTTTTGCTCGGTTCGGTCGTATCCCGTTTCCGCAAGGCAAAAATAGCCTATCCCGGAGGGTGCGATATCGGGTTGCGCCCCGTTGATCTGCACCTCAACGGACTTAAAAGGCTTGGCGTGCAGATAACCGAGAGCAACGGCTACATAAACTGCGCCTGCCAGAAGCTTGTCGGGAATGAAATAATGCTCGACTGCCCCAGCGTAGGCGCAACAGAAAACATCATGCTCGCCGCCGTAAAGGCGGAGGGTGAAACGGTCATAAAAAACGCCGCCCGCGAACCGGAAATAGAAGATCTGCAAAAATTTTTAAATTCTCTCGGCGCCCGGGTTAAAGGGGCAGGTACGGGAACTATAGTAATAGAAGGGGTAAAAACGCTGAGCGGAGGGGTTTATCAGCCCATCTCCGACAGGATAGAGGCGGGCACCTTTTTAATCGCCGCGGCAATGTGCGGCGGGGATATAGAACTTACGGGCACAAACGCAGAAAATTTAAGCTCGCTTTTACATAAACTTAGGGAAAACGGTTGCAAACTGCGCATAAAAAATGATAAAATATATTTAAGGAGCGACAGGAGACCTGTTTCGGTAAAGAGTGTGGAGACCCAGCCTTACCCCGGCTTTCCCACAGACCTGCAGGCGCAGATGACGGCGCTGTGCTGCGTATGCGCCGGCAACAGTATTGTCACGGAAAATCTGTTTGAAACGCGCTTTAAATATGTTCCCGAACTCAGGAGAATGGGTGCGGATATCACCGTAATCGACCGGAGTGCCTTTGTGCGCGGCGTCGAGCGCCTTCGCGGTGCGGTTACGGTCGCTCATGACCTTCGCGGCGGAGCGGCTCTCGTCATTGCGGCGCTTGCGGCGGAAGGGGACAGCGAAGTGCTCGACATCTGCCATATCGACAGGGGATATGCCGGCTTCGAATATAAACTATCTTCGCTGGGCGCTAAAATAAAGCGCGTAAGCATTTAAAACTATGAACGGTTACATAAGAAAAACTGTATGTGCTATACTCGCGCTCATTTTCTGCGTCGCCGTCGTTGTCTGTACAGGCGTTATGACGTCGGTGCGAAATGTAAATATCGAGTATATTTATTATTCCGACCGCGCCTCGGGCGACTATATGGCTACGATCGACAATCTCAATGCGTTGAAGGGAAGCAATCTCATTCTCCTCGGAGAGGAGGATGTAATACAATGTCTGAGCGGAAATATCATCAGCGTGGAGAGCTGTGAAAAGGTTTATCCCTGCACCCTCAACGTCGTTTTAAAAGAACGGCTCGAGCAGTACGCGGTATTAAACTCCTCCGGCGGGTACGACGTTTATGACGCGGACGGTGAGCTTATGGGTTCCCGTGCGCAGAATATAAACCCTGCGGACGACAGCCCCAACGTTTTGCTCTACGCGGACGGGGAGGCTTTCGGTGAAACTATTGAAATCTGCTCGCAGTTTTCTCTCGCCTTCGGGGGAATACGCAACATTGTCGAGAGTGTTCAGGTTTCAAGCGATCCCATAACCGGCTTAAGCACGATGACCTTTAATCTATACAGCGGCTTGAGGATAGTTCTCGTCGATTATGCGGAGCTGTCCGGGGAGAAAGTAAGGGAGGCGTACGCTGTCTTTTCCGGGCTTTCCGAAAGCCAGAAACTTCGCGGCAGCATTCATTGCGTCACTTCGGAGTCAAGCCCTGCCGGCGCCTTTGCCGCGTACAACGAGCTCATCTGATTGATTCGGGCATATAGACGGGGCAATCAAAATTATATGCGGCTTAATTTGCGTAATTAAGCCGCTTTTTTTATGCCATTTTGTTGACATTTATAAAACACTATTATATAATATAATTATTAAAGTGGCGCATGTATATATGCTGCTGAAAACAAGATTGAAAGTGCGGAACAAAAGCGTAGCGGTATTGGATATTCGCTCCTCCGAAGTGTGCGCGGCGGTGGGTGAAAGAGGCGTAAACAATACCTTCATAATCAAAAGTAAATACAGCTGCGCATACGACGGTTACGCCGACGGCGAACTTCTCGATTTCGACAGTTTCAAAGCTGCCGTGCAGGATGTTGTTCAAAGCACGCTTGCCGCGTCGGGTCAGAAAATTTACCGCTTTTACGTAGGTATACCCGGCGAATTTGTAAGGGTGAAAGTTACTGACGACGCCATAACCTTTCAGGCCCCCCAGCGCATAAGAAGGGCGCATACCGACGGAGTTGCGGCAATGTCGCAGCCCGACGACGGAGAGGGATATGCGGTAGTCGACAGCAGCGTTGTTTACTACGTTCTCTCGGACAAGCGCAGGGTTATAGATCCCGAAGGTTGCATTTCGGACAGCCTGCGGGCAAGGATCTGTTGGTTTTTATGCAAACAGTCTTTTTGTGAATGCGTCAAGCTCGCGTTCAGACCATTCTCTTCGGTTTCGCGTCTTAAATTTATCCCCTCGGCGCTTGCGCAGTGCAATTATTTGTTGGAGCGGCAGGCACGCGACTCGTATGCGGCTCTGCTCGATATCGGTTACATCTCTTCCGTCTACAGCGTAGCCTGCGGGAACGGCATTCTGTTCAGCCAGGCGTTTTCGATGGGGGTGGGACATATCGCCGTTCTTTTAATGGACGAGCTCGGCATTCCCTTTGAGGTTGCCTCGCAGTTTCTTTCAAAGGTCAACCTGAACGCCAAGGAGAGGCTGACGTCCGTTCAGGAGATTAAATACGGCGAAAAGGTATACAGATATTCCACGGCGCAGCTGCGCGACATTATCCGCGAGGGGCTCGACGGTCTGTGCGAACTTGTGGACGAGTGCCGCCGTTCCTTTTCCGAAAAGGACATGTCGGGCAAACCGCTCAACATAACGGGAGAGGGAGTAAAGACCATACGCGGCACGGCAGAACATCTTGCCGGGCGCCTCGAGTGTGAAGTAGAAGTAATAACACCCAAAGTTCCGTATTACGATAAACCAAAATTTTCCTCGCTGTTCAGCCTGCTTGACGGGGCTCTCGGCGAAAACGAATAAAAGCGCGGCGGGCAGAAAGTATTTCCCGCCCTATCGGAGGTCAACAAATGTTCAACGATCAGGCATTAAACAACATATCGGGAAGAGCAAAAATCAAAGTCATAGGCGTAGGCGGCGCGGGCAACAACGCCGTCAACCGCATGTTGGAGGCAAATATCAACAGTGCGGAATACATCGTCGTAAACACCGACAGTCAGATTCTCGCGCTCTCCCCCTGCGAAAATAAGGTTCAGATTGGCGCCCAGCTCACCAAGGGACTCGGCGCGGGAGCCGATCCCGACGTCGGTCGCGCCGCGGCCGAGGAGAGCAAGGAAATTTTAACCGAGCTTATCAAGGGTACCGACCTTCTTTTCATTACGGCAGGCATGGGCGGCGGTACGGGAACCGGTGCCGCTCCCGTAATCGCAAAAATTGCGAGGGACATGAAAATTCTCACCGTCGCGGTCGTGACGGAACCTTTCGCCTTCGAGGGCAAGAAGAGGATGGAGAATACCGCGAAGGGATTGGAAAATCTTAAAAAATACGTCGATACCCTCGTGATAATTCCCAATGATAAAATAAGGACGGTTGTTCAGAAGAACACGCCCATGGTCGAAGCCCTCCGCGTCGCCGACGAAATTTTAAAACAGGGTATAAAGGGCATTGCCGAGCTCATTGTCAACCCCGCGCTCATCAATCTCGATTTTGCCGACGTAAAGACCGTTCTCAAGGACAAGGGCATTGCCCATCTCGGCGTAGGCGTTGCCAAGGGCGACAACAGAATTATCGAAGCTGTAAGAGTTGCGGTAAACTGCCCTTTGCTTGAAACGACAATCGAGGGCGCCCGCGGAGTAATCCTCAATGTTGTCGGCGGCACCGACCTCACGTTTGACGAGGTTGCAGACGCTGCCGAGCTTGTCCGCAGCGTTGTCGACGCTTCCGCAAATATCATATTCGGTGCGCGCATCGACCCCAATGTGCAGGACGAGGTTGAAATTACCGTCATAGCGACTGGCTTCCCCGGATTTGACAACAAAAAGGAGGAAGAACAGCAAAAGGCGTACACCTCGGGTCAGCTCTATACACAGCAGTCATATTCCGGCAGCCGCATGCCGATAAACAACGACCCTTACTACGGTCAGCGCCAGCAACCCGCCCAAAGCGCCGGCATAGCGCAGCCCCACCAGCCTGTTCAGCCCGCGTATGTCCAGCAACCGCAGTATGTACAGCAGCCTGCATATCCCCAGTCGCAGCCGCAGCAACCTGTTCAGCAGCCCGTTTATCCCCAGCAGGCGGCAGGCGGTTATACCCAGCAACAGCAGCCCGTCTATCCCCAGCCTCAGGAGGACGCGACGATTGAACGCCCGAGCGACAAGAGCGTGCCCAAGTTTGCCCGCCTTTTAAAAAATTTCGGGCGGCGCAACGACGACTGATTCAATTTTATAATTAAAAATCGAAACCTTTTGGTTTCGATTTTTTTTATGGTGTAATCAGGTGCTGGACAAAAGGGAGGCGATTTGACAAATTACATCATAATATTCATTCTGTCGGCATATTTTTTATCATGAAAGAATTGTTTGATGGTGCCGACTCATTTTATTTTATCGGCATAGGCGGCGCCGGAATGAGTGCGCTCGCCCGCATTTTATTATCGGACGGCAAAACGGTTATGGGATGCGATATTGCCCGCGGGGAATATACTGGAGCTCTCGAAGAGAGAGGCGTAGTCATCTCTTACGACGGCAGGGACGACAGAATTGCACAGTGCGATATCGTCGTGTGCACGGACGCGATAAAAGGCGACAATGAAAACGTTGCTTTTGCAATTTCCTGCGGCAAACCCGTGATTCCCCGCGGCAAATTTCTTGCCGTCTTATCAAAAAACTACCATACGTTTATTGCCGTTGCGGGATGCCACGGAAAAACAACGTGTACTTCAATGCTCGCGCATATCTTTAATGCCGCGCGGCTGAAGTTTACCGCCTGTATCGGAGGCAACGACGGTCGCTTCGGCAATTGCTTCAGTTCGGGAAACAACTATTTTGTTGCCGAAGCATGCGAGTACAATAAAAATTTTCTCCTTCTCAAGCCCGATATCGCCGTTATTCTGAACACCGACGCCGACCACCTCGAGTGCTACGGTTCAGATGAAAAACTGGTTGAGGCTTACAGGCAATTTGCCGACGGTTCAAAAAAATGCGTATGTCTTGCGGGAGACAGGTGCGCGAGGGGTGAAGAGACCTTCGGCTATGGCGTCCCCGCCGACTATACGGCGACGTCGGTGAGTGCCGTTGGCGGGAAATACTCCTTTGACGTAACCGAACACGGGCGCAGGCTGTGCCGCGTAAATCTGAATGTTTACGGGCGGCACAATATTTTAAACGCTCTCGCCGCCGCCGCGGCTGCAAGAGCTGTTGGTATAAACGCCGATGCGGTGTCGCGGGGGCTTTGTGCGTTTAAGGGCGTCGCCAGAAGGTTTGAAAGCATTGGATTATACGGCGGCTGTGAAGTCATTGCCGACTACGCCCATCATCCCGCCGAAATTGCCGCAAGTCTGCGCACTGCTCTTGCCGTAACGGAGGGAGAGTTGTTTGTTATTTTTCAGCCGCACACATACAGCCGCACGAAAAATTTGTTCAGAGACTTTGTGGGGGTGCTTTCGGGCATAAACAATCTTTTAGTCTACAAAACTTTTGCCGCGCGTGAATATTTCGATCCCGAAGGCAGCGCCCTCACGCTCGCTCAAGCCGTAAAAAAATCCCGCTACGGCGACTGCGTGCGGGATATCAAAAATTTTCTTAAAAATGCCTCGCCGGGAGATAAAATTCTTGTCCTCGGCGCCGGGGATATTTACGCGGTTGTGAGGGAAATGCTCGGTTAAAACTCAACTTCAACTCCTCTTTTTTCGCACGCGTAAACAAGGTCGGCAAACTGTTTGGCGCGCCTCGGCGAGCGGCCGCCCTTTACAAGCGCCCAACGCTCGGCGAGCGCGAAAAGCTTGTCCCTGTCCATAGTTACTCCCTTGTCGTCGGCAAGCTGACCGACTATTGAGAGGTAGAGGGTCTTATCCGTAGTCGAAAACATGACGGTCAGTCCGAACCTGTCGGAAAGGGAGAGCTGTTCAGCCATTGAATCCGAGGGGTGAACCGAATTCTCCCTGTCGGAAAAACTCTCCTTTACAATGTGCCTGCGGTTAGATGTGGCTACAATCATAACGTTGTCCGTCCCTCCGGAAACGGAGCCTTCGAGTCCAGCCTTTAGCGTTGAAACCTTGTCGTCGTATTCGCCGAGGGACAGGTCGTCTATAAACACGATAAATTTCAGAGGATTGTCCGAAACGAGCTGTCTTATCTTCGGTATGCTCAAAATATTTTCTTTGCTCAGCTCGATTATCCTCAGTCCGTCCTCAAAGTATCTGTTGAGCATTGCATGAACAGTGGAAGATTTTCCCGTGCCGCGGTCGCCGTATAAAAGCATATTGGCGTACGGCAGTCCGCTCAGAAAATTGACAATGTTGTCGCCTATCTGTCTCTTTTCGGAAACGTAATCCTTCAGTTCGTCAAGGGTTATGGGTGAAGTATTGTAAATCGGCTCAAGTTTTCCCCCTTCATAGCAAAATGCTTTGCATACAATAAACTGTCCGTAGCCGTGGGCGGCGTAGTATTCTATAAGATTTTCCGTTGATTTTCTTGCGTTGAGTTCCCCGTCGAAGGGAGGGATTGCCGCGCCGACGTTGAAATGTTCGTCGTTTTCAAAAGTGTTGACTGCCGAGAATATCTCTTCAAGATCTTCCGAAAAGGCGTCCTGAAGGTAGGTTGAGGGTATTTCCCCTTTCGCGCATGTGCGGGAGAAAGCGTTGTCGTCAAGCAGAATGAGATTGCACAGTTTATTTAAAAAGTCAACTTCCACGCGGTTTTCGTAGAGCGTATAGTAAAATTCTTCACGGCTTTTCCCTGAAGCAGCTGAGGCAAATGCCTTGAACAGGCAGTCGTCGCAAAGCCCGCGCAAAACCTTTAGTTTAAATATACAATTATTCATAAATATTCATCCTCAAAGGTAATCCTGAATAAGATTATATACCAAAAAGGAAGTTTATGCAATTTTTTATGCAAATTTTTTGATGCATTTTATAATAATTTTTAATATCGCTTGACTAAAAAAAATAATGAAGCTATAATAATATACATATAATTTCTGGAGGAAATTAAGATATGGCTAAAATCTATTACCAGTCGGATTGCGATATCAACGCATTAAAAAATAAAACCGTCGCCATAATCGGTTACGGCAGTCAGGGACATGCTCACGCGCTCAACCTTAGGGACAGCGGCGTAAAGGTCATAATCGGTCTGCATGAGGGCGGCAAGTCATGGCCCAAGGCGGAGGCTGCGGGATTTGAGGTGTATTCCGTTGCCGAAGCAACCAAGCGGGCAGACGTTGTAATGCTTCTCATCAACGATGAAAGGCAGGCAAAGGTATATAAGGAGAGTATCGAAAAAAATCTCAAGGACGGCGCCGCGCTTGCGTTTGCGCACGGCTTTAACATACATTTCAAGCAGATAATCCCCCCTGCCAACATCGACGTTTTCATGATCGCTCCCAAGGGTCCCGGTCACACTGTCCGTTCCGAATATCAGGAAGGCAAGGGCGTTCCCTGCCTTGTAGCAATCGAGCAGGATTACACCGGCAAGGCGCTCGATATAGCCCTCGGTTATGCGGCGGGCATAGGCGGCGCAAGGGCCGGCGTGCTTGAAACGACATTCAAATGCGAAACCGAGACCGACCTCTTCGGCGAGCAGGCTGTGCTCTGCGGCGGCGTCACCGCCCTCATGAAGGCGGGCTTTGAAACGCTCGTGGAGGCAGGCTACGACCCCAGGAACGCATACTTCGAATGTATTCACGAAATGAAGCTCATTGTAGATTTAATCTATAAGGGCGGCTTCTCAATGATGAGATATTCCATCTCCGACACGGCAGAGTTCGGCGACTACGAAACGGGCAAGCGCCTGATAACCGAAGAGACCAAGAAGGAGATGAAAAAGGTGCTCGAGGAAATTCAGGACGGCACTTTTGCATCAAAGTGGATTGCCGAAAACAACAACGGCAGGGCGCACTTTATAGCCAAGCGCAACCTTGAAGCTTCCCACCAGCTCGAAGAAGTGGGCAGGGAGATCAGGGCAATGTACTCGTGGAACGACGAAGGCTCCATCATTAAGGCAGAAGAAGGCAAAACCAAACTCTGATTATTCTGAACTCCCATTAAAAAGAGCACCGCTTGCGGTGCTCTTTTTGTTTAAAAATGAGTGCGCGGAAATATAATAAATTGCCGCCATTTTCTTGTCTTTTTTAATAGTAGATGTTATAATATAAATTGACTTAAAGCATATATAACGGAGTGTGCTTCGTGAGTAAAAACAATAACGACAACAAAAAAAATTCCTATATATTCACGCGCGAAACGCTGGGTATGACGTTGCTTCTCTTCAGCGCTCTTTTGCTGTTGGCTATCCTGACGTACAACACGGTATTTTCGTCCATCGGAGCCGCCATATGCACGTTTATGTACGGCACTTTCGGCTACGGAAGCTACCTTGTGGTCGGAGTGCTTGTTTTGGTCGGGGTGAGGCTGGCTTTCGATAAAAAACTGATAAAGGTCAGAAAATCAACCGCCGCCGCAATCGGCGCTGCAATTTTTGTGGTTTTTCTGCTCTTTCACGCCGTGACCACGCGTGGTTTCGCCATGGACAGCTACGGCTCCTATCTTGCGCAGTGCTATGTCTCCGCGCAGGAGGGATATCCGGGCTATACCTTCGGCGGTGCGGTAAGCGGTATCCTTGTCTGGCCTGTTGCAAGGGCTACTACTTTCACGGGGGCATACGTCATTTTTTCCGTGCTTGCGGTGCTGTGCTCCTACATAACCTTTCTTGTCATAAGGCGCAATGTACGCGGCGGCAAAGTTGAAGTGCGCGGCGGTGAAGGGGAGGCGTCTCCCGTGGCAGACGCGGCGGCAACCTATCCCGCGGACGGTTCTTATACGGTCTACCCCGAAGCAAGCTATCCTGTAGTTCCGCCTGCGCCGACCCAGCCTTCATACAATCCCCAACCTCAGTATGTTCCCGAACAGCCGCCAGTTTCTGAACAGCCTGTTCAGCAGACCGACGAGGACAGATTTTCCCGCGAAAATCTCGGACGGAAGATACTTTTTGAGAACGGTGAGTTTGCAGCCGAAAGCTACCGCCGCAATATGATTTTTAACGATGATTCCTACTTCAATCATCCCGTTCACAATGAAGGGGATTATTTGAGCAGTTTTTCGACCGGCAAAAAGCCCGCGAAGGATAAGTCCGTGCCTGCAGGTACCTATTCGGAAAGCTATTCGCAGGAGGTTGAAAGATCGGAGCAGGCGCCGACAACGCCTTCATACATATACGGCGATAAGCCAGCCGACAGCTTCGACGACTACATGCCTCATGCGCAAAACGGCAACGAGGCTTATTTTGAGGATGGCTCCGCGGATTATGAAGAGCCCATAGATTACAGCTCCGAAAGTTACGACTACTATGAGGAGAAGTATGACAATGCCGGGGAAGAAGATTATTCGCGGGGCGACGGCGGCGAAACGGCATACGAAGATGTATACGGCGGCGACAGCATGTCCTCCGACGATGAGCATGAGGAGGATATCCCGGTATCGCGTGAAAGGACCAGCGGAGATATTCTCAGAATGGATGGCGGGCTGACAGAGCATTTTGCAGAAAATTCCGCCAACGAAACTGACGGGTCTGACTCAGCCGCGGATAACAGCGGGGAGGACGCTCAACCGATATTAAGGCGCAATCTTACCCCCCGCGAAAGCGATAGCGGCGACGGACAAGCTACGGATATCCGCAGTATATTCAGTGCTTCAAATACAAATATTTCGGACAGCATACAGCCCGACTCTTCGCGCATCTCCTCGCGCCGCGGGGAAAATTCTGCCGCGCTGCCCCAAAGTAACGGGCAATTCTCTTCGGGCGAAGATAAAGGCGACAATCTCTTCGGCGGCGTGCGCGACGGCGGAAGACGTTCGCTTCGCGGTGAGGAGACCGACAGGGAACACCTGTTTGACAGCGACCATGACGACTATCTCGACGACGACGGCGAAGCCGATCTCGGTACGCAGGGGCTTAAACCTGTCCGCGGGAGAGATGAGGCAATGCGCAGGAGCGAGCGGGTAAATCCCGTCGGCAAACAGGAAGAAAAGCCTGCCGAGCCGCCCAAGCCAAAGCACGTGTGGAAAAAATATGTCCGCCCCGGGCTTGAGCTTCTTCGCGACTACCCCGAAAATAATGCGGCAAATCTTGCCGAAATAGAGGAAAACAAGGCGCTCATTATCGAAACGCTCGAAAATTTCCGCATAGCTTCGCACATTGCCGACGTTACCATAGGTCCCGCGATCACGCGCTACGACGTCGTCATCGAGGACAGAACCAACATCAAAAACGCCATGCGCTACCGTGAAAACATAGCAATGGCGCTCATGAAGGAGAATGTAAACGCCTACCTCAACTATCCCAAGGGGGCTATCTCCATAGAGGTACCCAACTCCCAGCGCACCACCGTGGGGTTAAAGGCTCTCCTTACGAGCAGCGAATTTATAAACTGCAAATCCAACTCGCTCACTTTTGCCCTCGGCAAAAACGTCGACGGCAAGGCATGCTGTCCGGATATCACAAAGATGCCCCATCTGCTCGTCGCGGGCACTACGGGTTCGGGCAAGAGCGTATGTCTGAGTTCGCTCATTATAAGCCTTCTCTACAAATACGGTCCCGATGAGCTCAGGTTTATTCTCGTCGACCCCAAACAGTCCGAGTTCATAGCTTACGAAAACCTGCCACATCTGATTATCAACGAAATAATCTATGATGTCGACAAGGCAATCAAAGCGCTCAACTGGGCAATCAAGGAGATGGAGCGCAGGTACACTCTCTTCAAGGAGAAGACTCTTGCGGGTACGCTTGTCAAGAACCTTACGGAGTACAACGCCCATCTCGGAGAGGATGAGGAGAAGCTTCCCAAGATAGTAATAATCCTCGACGAGTTCGGCGATCTTATGTTGCAGAACAAAAAGGATATCGAAAGCCGCATAATAAGGCTCGTTCAAAAGTCGCGCGCCTGCGGTATTCACCTGATACTTGCAACCCAGCGCCCCTCGGTGGACTGCATCACCGGACTCATTAAGTCCAACCTGCCCACAAGGATAGGTTTTAAGGTAAACTCGTTTGACGATTCCCGCACAATTTTTGATGTCGGCGGCGCCGAAAAACTGCTCGGCAACGGCGATATGTATTTCCGCTCGGCATCAAATCCCGATCTCGCCCGTATTCAGGGGTGCTTTATCGACGCGCCGGAAATTCAGGCGGTCACCGATTTTGTGAAGAAGAACAACGAAACTTATTTCGACCAGAGCGTTTCAGACTTTATCAATACTGTCGAGGCTCCCGAAGGCGACGGCGGAGATGCCGGCGGTGACGACGGCGACGTAAAGATCGACGATAAGTTCATTCAGGCGCTCAAGTTCTGCGTTACCAACAACCAGGCGTCGGTATCTATGCTTCAGCGCAGGTTCCCCATCGGCTACGTCAAGGCTTGCAAGATAATCGACTGGATGGAGAACATGAACTACATAACCCAGTCGGAGGGCGCAAAGCCGAGAAAGGTGCTTCTGTCCCTCGACGAATTTACGCGCATTTACGGAGACGTGGATGACTGATCTGACTTCAAAAAAATACGGCGTGATTTCCTTGGGCTGCGACAAGAACAGGGTGGACTCTGAAAAGTTGCTCGCCGTTATAAAGGAGCGCGGTTGCACCGTCTGCAACGACATTGAAGAGGCGGAGGTTGTTGTCGTCAATACATGTTCCTTTCTCAATTCCGCCAGAAAAGAAGCAATCGAAACTATTATCGACTGCGCGTCATACAGGAGCGGCAAGCTCGAAAAGCTCGTCGTTACCGGGTGCCTTCCCCAAAAATATATCGGCGAGGTTTTCCCCGCGCTCACAGAAGCGGACGTGTTTTTGGGCATAAACGATTATGATAAATTTTTCGAAGCTCTCGAAAGGAGTTACGACGGTGAAAGGGTTAATTTTGTCGGGTGCGGCAATTTCAGTCGCGCGGTTGACAGGGTGGTTACCACGCCCTGTCATTATGCGTATTTAAAAATTGCCGACGGGTGCAATAACTACTGTACCTACTGCCTTATTCCTAAAATTCGCGGAAGATACATAAGTTACCCCATAGAACAGCTCGTAGACGAGGCAAGCAGGTTGGGCGACCTTGCAGAGCTCATTCTCGTTGCGCAAGATGTGACGAGATACGGCGAGGACCTTTACGGACAACGGCGGATTTGCGAACTTATCCAAAGGCTTTCCGCGCTTGAAAACATAGGAAGCATACGACTTTTGTACTGTTATCCCGACGCCATAGACGATAGACTCATTGAGGAACTGCGCAGCAATCCCAAGCTGATAAAATATATTGATATCCCCCTCCAGCACAGCGAAAACAGAGTGCTCAGGCTCATGAACCGCAAGGGATCGAGAGAGGGCTATCTTGAACTTATCAAAAAGCTCAGACAGAATGTTCCCGGCATTGCCATAAGATCGACCTTTATCAGCGGCTTTCCCACGGAAACGGAGGAAGAGTGGCAGGAGATGTGTGCCTTCCTTAAGGAGGCAAAGCTTGCAAACTGCGGTTTCTTCGCCTATTCGCGTGAACCCGACACAGCCGCATACAGGCTCAAGGGGCAGATTGCGCAGTCCGTAAAGAACAAGCGGGTCAAAAAACTTTATGACGTTCAGGCGGAAATTTCGCGTGAATATCTCGAAAGTTTTATAGGCAAAACCATAAAGGTGCTTTGCGACGGCATTGACTACGACAGAGGCTGTTTTGTCGGGCGTGCATATTTTCAGGCGCCCGATATCGACGGCAAGGTTTATTTCAACTGTGCCGACGGTGTTCAGGGCAACTATTATGAAGTTACTTTAACCGGCTGCGACAGCTACGACCTCTTCGGCTATACAAAGGACTACATGGATATCACGGAGGATTAAATGGAACAAAATCAACAGATAGATAAATCGAGCCGCGCCTATAAAATTGCGGCTGGAAAGGGGGTAATGAATCTTCCCAACAAGCTTACTATTGCACGTATGGTGATGATTCCCCTGTTCATTTTGTTTTTCTACCTTAACTTTGCGGGCAACTATTTTGTCGCTCTCGCAGTGTTTGCGGTTGCCTCGTTCACCGATCTTCTCGACGGAAAAATAGCCCGCAAATACAATCTTGTCACCAACCTCGGCAAATTTCTCGACCCCATTGCCGACAAGGTGCTCGTTTCCTCGGCGCTTATTGTGCTTCTCACCGTGCCGTCCTTCTTCACGGCATACCTCGGCGCTTGGGCGATAATTGCCGCCGGATGTTGCGCGGCGGTTATCTTTGCCCGCGAGCTTATAGTAAGCGGCTTCAGAATGGTTGCCGCCGACGCCGGGATTGTAATAGCCGCAGACAAAATAGGTAAATTTAAAACGGTAGCTCAGGATGTCTCCGTAGTAATGCTTCTTCTCTACGGCGGATTTGCGCAATTTTTCAGCGGCACATGGGTTCAGGTCATAAACTATATCGGGCTCATAATGTTTGCCGCCGCCGCGCTGCTCACAATTATTTCCGGCATAAATTATATTGTCAAAAACATACAAGTGCTGAAGGCATAATGACCAATTGCTTAGTTATAATAAGAAATAAAAAACTCAATATCGACTATAGCCGTCTCGGGGAATTTATCTCCGTTTTTTCGGCGGCGTGTTACTATTTTGAAAAAATATCCTTTATCGCCTTTGACGATTCGCGTTGCATCTCCGATCAGCTTCATGAATGCAGGGCTGAATTTGAAAACGCCGTTGTGCTGTGCGAGGACAGACAGTATCTTGCCATAGCTTCCTTTTTGCAAAAGATATACGAGTCGGCATTCGACGATAGGTTTTATCTCAATTGCGGGCACAGTTCGGCTATGTTGGGAAGAATGGAGGAAGGGGCTGAGTTTGCGCGTTCGTGCGTCAGTTTCCTCAATCGTAAGTACAAAGTAAGTTACGATAAATTCTATATCAAATGCGTGTCGGCTCCAGCGGAACTCATACGCAGCGGCATAGAGAGCGCGAGCGCAGACGGAACCGACCTCGCCTTCGGGGTGTATGATAACTTCGGCGACCAGAAAATCGAAATTTCATACTCGAGCACTACGCCGAAAATGACTGCCGATAGTGTAAACCGAACTCTCGTATCTACACTTTCGGACTATATCTATGCGCTTGAGGATATCACGATTGAACAGAGGTTATACGACCTCTTAAAGCTGCGCAGAATGAAAATTGCCGTTGCCGAGTCTTTTACGGGCGGCGGGATAGCTTCGCGGCTCGTCTCCGTTCCGGGAATTTCCGAAGTCTACACGGAGGGGCTGAACACCTATGCCAATGAGTCCAAAATGTTGAGGCTCGGCGTAAACGAACTCACGCTCAAGCAGTACGGCGCCGTGTCCGACAGGACGGCTTGCGAGATGGCGGAGGGGCTTCTCTCTTCCGGTCTGTGCGACGTTGCTATTTCTACCACGGGCATAGCCGGTCCAAAATCAGACAATACTTCAAAGCCCGTCGGGCTTGCTTATATTGCCGTCGGTACCCGAGACGGCGTAAAGGTGTACAAGTTCAATTACAGAGGGGACAGGGAAAGGATAACAAAAACGGCTGTCAACGACGCTCTGTTCCTTGCATACAAATTGTTAAAATAAATAGGAGTTAATCATAAATGAACGAAGAAAAACAAAAAGCACTCAATTCGACGATTGCCATGATTGAAAAGCAATTCGGCAAGGGCGCAATTATGAAGCTCGGCGACGTAAACGTCAACAGCGAAATCGACGTCATTCCCACCGGCTGTCTTTCGCTCGACCTCGCCCTCGGCGTGGGCGGCGTCCCCCGCGGCAGAATAATGGAAATTTACGGTCCCGAATCTTCAGGCAAGACGACGGTTGCGCTGCATATCATAGCGCAGGCGCAGAAGATGGGGGGCATTGCTGCATTCATCGATGCAGAGCATGCCCTTGATGCGGCGTATGCAAAGGCGCTCGGCGTAAATACCGACGAACTTTACGTTTCCCAGCCCGACACGGGCGAGCAGGCGCTCGATATCTGCGAATCGCTTGTGCGTTCGAGCGCGGTCGACGTAATTATAATCGACTCTGTTGCCGCCCTTACTCCCAAGGCGGAGATTGAAGGCGACATGGGCGACGCACACGTCGGCGCACTGCCCAGGCTCATGTCGCAGGCTTTGAGAAAGCTCACCGCCATAACCAACCGTTCAAAGACGTGCGTAATATTTATCAATCAGCTGCGCGAAAAGGTCGGCGTGCTCTTCGGTAACCCCGAAACGACTCCCGGCGGCAAGGCGTTAAAATACTTCGCCACCATCCGTCTCGATATCCGCAAGGCGGATGCGCTTAAAAACGACGGTGAGATAATAGGCAACAGGGCAAAGTGCAAGGTTGTCAAAAATAAGGTTGCGCCTCCCTTCAAGGTTGCTGAATTCGATATTATATATGGGCACGGCATCTCGCAGGAGGGTTGCCTTATCGACCTCGGCGTCGAGTACGGCATACTCACGAAGAGCGGCGCGTGGTACAGCTATAACGACAACAAGGTTGCCAACGGCAGAGAGAAAATGAGAGATTATCTCAAGGATAATCCCGAGGTTATGGCAGACATCGACGCCCGCATAAGACAGGCACACAAAGAGGCTATTGCCAATAAAAGCAGAGATTGATGTACGGATTTATCAAAGCTTGCGCAGTTACGCCCGATATAAAAGTGGCAGACGTGCGGCACAACACAAGTAAGATAATTGAAAGCATAAAAAATGCGGGGGAAGCGCAGCTTATTGTATTCCCTGAACTTTCGCTGTGCGGCTATACGTGCGGCGATCTCTTTAATCAACGCGCTCTTATCGCAAGCGTTGAAGAGGGGCTTTCTGAAATTGCAAACTCCACAAATGGGAACAGGGCGCTTATATTTGTAGGTGCGCCGGTGGTCTGTTTCGGCAGGCTTTATAATTGCGCTGTGGCAATTTGTGACGGAAAAATTCTGGGCGTGGTTCCCAAAACAAATCTTCCCACATACGGCGAATTTTATGAGCGCCGCCACTTCACGCCTGCGGAAAGCGAAAATATGACTGTCACTATCTGCGGAGAGAGCGTTGATTTCGGCACAAAGCTCATTTTCAGCGCGTCCAACGTCGAGGGTTTTACCGTTTCCGCCGAAATCTGTGAGGACTTGTGGGTGCCAGACAGTCCCTCTATATACCATGCAAAAGCGGGCGCAAACATTATCGTCAATCTTTCGTGCAGCGACGAGACGGTGGGCAAGGCCGAATACCGCCGCGACCTCGTTAAGATGCAGTCGGCAAAACTTGTCTGCGGCTATGTCTATTGCGACGCGGGCGAGGGCGAAAGCACCACGGACATGGCGTTTGCCGGGCACAACCTCATATGCGAAAACGGCGACCTCCTTGCCGAAAGCCCCCTCTTTAAAAACTGTTGCGTCTGTGCCGATATAGATGTGGACAAACTCTCCAACGAGAGGCGGAGAATGTCCAACACCTTCTTTTCCGCGGGTGACATGCAGGGATATAAGGTCGTCGGGTTTACCGCCGCAGATGGAGGGGAGGTTGAGCGGACTTTCCCACAGATGCCGTTCGTTCCAGCAAACAATGAAAAGCTGCGCGAGCGGACGGAACTCATTCTCTCCATTCAGTCCTCGGGGCTTAAAAAGCGGTTTATGCACACGGGCTCCAAAACTGCCGTCATAGGCATTTCGGGAGGGCTCGATTCGGCGCTTGCTCTGCTCGTTACGGCAAGAGTTTTCAAACAACTAAAAAAGCCTGCAAGCGACATAATTGCGGTAACTATGCCCGGCTTCGGCACGACGGGCAAGACATATAATAATTCACTGAAGCTCATAGAGTGCCTCGGCGCTACGGCAAAGAGCATCGATATAACAAAGAGCGTTTTAAGTCACTTTGAAGATATCGGTCACGACCCCGAAATTCTGGACGTTACGTATGAGAACGCGCAGGCGAGAACGAGGACTCTTATTCTCATGGACCTTGCCAACAAGACCGGCGGGTTGGTAATAGGTACGGGCGATCTGAGCGAACTTGCCCTCGGCTGGGCGACCTACAACGGCGACCATATGTCCATGTACGCTGTAAACTGTTCCGTGCCCAAAACCCTCGTAAAACACCTCGTAAGGTACGAGGCAGGTAACCTCGGCGGCAAGACCGAGGATGTGCTCAACGATATATTAAACACCGAAATAAGCCCCGAACTGCTCCCGCCCGACAAGAGCGGCAACATTGCCCAAAAGACTGAAGACCTCGTAGGTCCGTATATCTTGCATGACTTCTTTTTGTACTATGCGGTAAGGTGGGGTTTTGCCCCCGACAAAGTGCGCTATCTTGCCCGCCGCGCCTTTAAGGACTCCTTTGACGAAGAAACAATAGATAAGTGGCTCAAAAATTTTTACCGCCGTTTCTTTGCCCAGCAGTTCAAGCGTTCGTGCATTCCCGACGGAGTGAAGGTGGGTTCTGTCTCCCTCTCGCCGAGGGGGGACTGGCGAATGCCCTCCGACGCGTCAAATGCAGTCTGGATGTCATTTTTAAATGACTGACAATCGGGGTATTTTTTGTGAAGAAGTTTTTCCTTCCCGCGTTAGCGGTGATCTGTTCAATTGCAACCCTTTTTATTTCCGCAGGCTGTTCGGGCGTGACTGAAAGCAAGATATTCCTCATCGAGGATTATTACGGTGTCTCCCTGCCGCGCGGCGCGGAACTTGTATATGAATGCGAAGATTTCGGCTGGCTTGGCGACGGCACGGGCTACTATGTGTTTGCATGCGACAGCGAGCCTGAAGAATTTATTTCGGACATGACAAGCGTTAAAGGAGGAGGCGAAGAGCTCAAAGGAGAGCTTATGGAATACTTCAACGGTGCCGTGGAAAAATTGTCGGTGGAGAGTAGATACCGCCCCGATTTGAGTGTCGGTTTTTACTGGAACTACGTGGAGAGTCTGGGCGGATTGCCCGCCATATATGCCCCGGCTGAGAAAAAACTTTATATATGCATGACGAGAATATAAATTAAACGCCGTCCTCATTGACTTGAGGGCGGCGTTTAAAAAAAAGAGAGCATATATCAAGGTATTTTCACAAATAAATTGACTTTTATATTACCTTAGTATATAATTAATTGTGGATATAGAATGGTCTTATTATAAGATTTAGTATATATTTAAATAATCACATCAGGAGGCTTAAATGCACACATCTACCTTAAGCACCCTGTTTCTTGCGTCGATGGATCTCGGACTCGGCATTGCGCTCATTTGCATATGCCTTGTTGCGGGACTTGTAGTCGGCGGCGTAGTTGGTTTGTTTTTCTACAAAAAATCGACCGATAAAAAGTTAGGCACAGTCGAAGAGCGCACCAAGCATATGGTCGACGAGGCTGAAGCCAAGAGCAAAGCCCTCAAAAAGGAAGCTATACTTGAAGCAAAGGAACAGGAAACAAAGTTAAGAGCGGAGTTCGAAAAGGAATCCCGCGAAAAGAGAAACGAGCTCAACAAGTTTGAGCAGAGACTGCAATCGAGGGAGGACAACCTCGACAAGCGCGAAGATTCTATAATGAAGAAGAACGACGAGCTTGAAAAGCAGAAAAAGGATTTGCAGAACAAGGAACAGGAGATCAAGCGCACGCAGGAGAAGATCAATCACCAGCACGATCTCATGGTTCAGGAACTTGAAAAGGTTGCCCAGCTCACCAAGGACGAGGCAAAACATCTTTTAACGGAAGAAATTCTCGAAGAGACGAGACATGACGTGGCCATTCAGGTGCGCAACATAGAGCAGCAGGCAAAGGACGAAGCCACGACCGAGGCAAAGAAAATCATTTCGCTCGCCATTCAGAGATGCGCCAGCGATCACGCTTCGGAAATTACGGTATCCGTCGTTCCCCTGCCCTCAGACGACATGAAGGCGAGAATTATCGGGCGCGAGGGCAGAAATATCAGAGCCCTTGAAAACGCTACGGGTATCGAACTTATTGTCGACGATACTCCCGAGGTTGTAATTGTCTCCGGCTTTGACCCCGTAAGGCGCGAAGTTGCAAGATTGACCCTTGAAAGGCTGATAACAGACGGACGAATTCATCCCGCAAGGATTGAAGAGACTGTCGAAAAGGTGAGAAAGGAACTCGACCAGGAGATAAAGGCGGCGGGCGAAAGTGCTATGTTCGAGGTCGGAATTTTTGGTCTCCATCCCGAACTTATAAAGCTTATCGGCAGACTTAAGTACAGGACAAGTTACGGACAGAACGTATATAAGCACTCGATAGAGGTTGCCCAGCTTGCAGGGCTCATGGCATCGGAACTCGGACTTGACGTCAATCTCGCCAAGCGCGCGGGTTTGCTTCACGATATCGGTAAAGCCGTCGACCACGAGCAGGAGGGTACGCACGTTCAGTTGGGCGCAGACCTTGCCAAAAAATATAAGGAAAACGCAAATGTTGTAAATGCGATTGCCGCACACCACGGCGACTGTGAGCCCAAGACGGTTGAAGCGGTTCTCGTTGCCGCGGCAGACGCAATATCCGGCGCACGTCCCGGCGCAAGAAGGGAGACGGGCACGAACTACGTCAAGCGCCTTGAAAAGCTTGAATCCATCGCTTCGAGTTTCAACGGCGTCGATAAGAGCTATGCAATCCAGGCGGGCAGAGAGGTTCGCGTAATCGTCAAGCCCGAACAGATTGACGACGCACAGGCTATGTTCCTTGCAAAGGATATTGCAAAGAAGATAGAGGCAGAGCTCGAATACCCCGGGCAGATCAAGGTAAACGTCATCCGCGAATCGAGAGCGGTTGAGTATGCAAAATAATTAAAATCTCATTCCCCCGTAGCTATGCTGCGGGGGAATTTTATGTGTGAAAGCAACAATGAAAATGTGTGTCGGGTCATTTTCTGTAATTGTTTGTCGTGATTCAAAATAAATATTATATACAAAATCAACACCCCTGCGGCGCTTGCACCGCGGGGGTAGGCTTATATAAATTATTTAGACAGGAAGTAGTAGCTTGTTCCGAAAATCGTAATGTCGAGCGCGGCGATAGAGGGAAGAATTATCTTTACGACAATATCCGTGCCTGACCGAAGGTTGATATCCAGTAAAAAGCTTACCAGGCAGATTACAAGGATGCAGATAATGGACAGTACCGCGCACAGCGAAACATATCCGTGCGTCGCCGGTCTCACGCTGCCTTTTCCGTAGCCGGAGGCGAAGAGCACGCCGAAAGCCGCAAGCATAACAAGCGTGACAATAAGGTACGTCATGGGGTACATAATGCCGACGTTTAAAGTATGCATAAGCGCAAGCGAAATGATAAATTCAATTATAAGAACAATGCTTGCGACTGCTGCGCTTACAAAAAGCGCGGCGCCCTTGTTATATGTTGTGCTTTTAGTAGTGCCGTTCCTTTTGACGGAAGAAGATTTTCTGATTTTCAGTCCGTCTTCGCGGGCTTTTATATATGCCTCGTCGGACGGCGAAATGTAACAAATTTCACTTGTCGCCGCTTGTGAAGGCGCAGGCTGCTCCGCGGCTGAGGCGCTCTCCTCTGTGTAGGCTGGCTGTCTCGCTGGGGGCGGAGGCGCCTGCTTCTCTTTAATTGCTTTGTTGTAAATATTCCCGATAAGCTTTTTGTAGTCTCTCTCTGTCTCGGGCTTATTGTTATACATAAGCTTATCCGTGTCGATAGAGCGGCTGTCGGGAACAATATTGCCCTCTTTTTCGTCCTGCTCGGAGATAAGTTTTAAAAAGTTTTCGTGTGTTATGCGTTTCTCTTCCTCCGAGCGGGCATCATTTGCTGATTGCGCGGATTGCTCGGCAAAGAGCACGTTTCTCGCTGTCTGCTCCGGCTGTTGAACATAGCCCTGAGGAGGATATGGTGCATAGCCGTATTGCGGTTGTTCGCCGTAATAATTGTATGTCTGTTGTGTCGGTTCGCCGATTGGCTGCCGGGGAACGCCTGAAGGAGGGGCTTGCCGAATATTCTCAGCAGATTGCACTGGTGCGGTCTCAGCCTTATTCTCCTCCGCAGATCTTGAAGGCGGAGCTTCGACTATCATGTCGGTAACGGTCTGCCGCGAATACTGTTCGCTTACCGGAGAGTTTTCGATAACTGCATATTTTTCCGCATATTCGCTCTGCGGGTCCGGTTTTGGTTCGCCTACAGGAGAGGGGGCGGGCTTTTCCTCCGTTTTACCGTCCTCGCCCTCGCTCTCTTTTTCCCCGCCCGTGTAAACTCGTGATACCGACTTTTTTAATATATTGAAGTCGACGGCGGTGGGGGCAGGCTGCGAAAAGTCGAAAGACCTGTCCGAAATGAGGGAGTCTATAACCGTTCTCGAGTATTCCCATTCGGACTGATTCTTTTCGGAGTATTCCCTGCCAAGCTCTGTAAGCGTAAAATACTTTCTTCTGCCGCCAGATGAAACATCGTCGGTTTTCCAGTAAGCTTTTATATAACCCTGGCTCTCCAGTCTCTTTAAAGCGGAATAGAGGGTGGGCTGTTTCATAGTGTACTGACCGTGGGATTTTTCGGTTATTTCGTCGATAATTTCATATCCGTACTTGTCCCGCTCGTCGAGAGTGCGCAGAATTATCGTGTTTATGTGTCCGCGAATAAGGTCGGAATTTATGGTGCCTTTTGAAGTTTCTTCGGCGGAGTCCGTATCGGGGGCTTCGGTAAAGTCCTTGTCGTCTTTCATGGCGTTTCCCTCCATAATCTTGTATATATTTTATCACATATTACCTGATATGTCAATATTTCCAAACAAATAAAAGGTACTATGCGTGACATAATCAATTATTTTTTGCCCAAAACAGTTTACTTAAATGGACTGAAGTGGTAATATTTTATTTGAATAAAAATCGATTTAAAAAAGGGTGTAACTATGTATCTTCATTCAAACGACTACCGTTTCCGCTATACCGACGCAGACTTTCAGGATATAATCCGTCCTGCTTCGCTCCTTTCTGTGATGCAGGAGTCTGCCTGTCTCTCGGCGGACGAGCTGGGGTTCGGCTACAAGGATCTCAAACCAAAAAATATCGGCTTTATTCTCTCAAACTGGTATGTCGAACTCTTCCGTGCCGTTGGCTGTGACGAGGTTCTCACGGTTCACACATGGCCCATAAAACCAAAGCACCTCATAGTTTTCCGCGACTTTGAACTTTATATCGGTAAAGAGAAGGTGGGCGTCGGCACGTCGCGCTGGTGCCTTGTCGATCTCGCGAATTTTACCATGCTTCCGTCGAGCGCGGTATTCGGCGCCGTCGATATAGAGTATAACGATTTCCGCTCCACCGGCTTCAATACGTGGAAAATTCCCCGCGCCGCGGACGGAGAGCGCACATATTCAAAATTGGTTTCATACTCCGACTATGATCACTACAACCATGTAAACAATACGAAATACGCCGACCTGCTCATGGACGCTTTTTCTCCCGACGAGTTAAAAGGCAGGTGGGTAAGCAAGTTCAGAGTCTCCTATATAAAGCAATGCAAGCACGGTGAGAAGATTGATTTTTACCGCCTTCTTCTCGACGACGGCAGCTGGGTGGTTGAAGGAAGGTGCGGAGAGGATTTAAGGGTTCAGTTCCATGTCGCTTTATCCGACCTTTGATTATAAGGTAATTTACTCCCGCCGCAGGACTATGTCTGTCACGGTCTCGGACGGCAACGAGATAACCGTACGCTGCCATATCGGTACTCCGAAGAGAGCTATAGAGAGTTTTCTCCTTTCCAAAAGGGAATGGCTCGCCCGCGTAACAGAGCACAACAGTGCAATCCTCGGCAGGTTTGGCGAAGTTTACGCATATAAAAAAGTGCTCGTCTGCGGCAGGCTGTGTGACCTTGTTGTGGGCGACGGACAGGGCATTTCTGACGGCTGCGTGCGCGTAAAAAAGCTGTCGTCGCTCAAGGACGTATATGTAAAATCGCTCGGCGGCGGATTTATTGACAGGGCTGAAAGAATAAGTCTTTCATGCGGCTTGCGTTTCTCGTCCCTGTGTTTTCGCTCATATACCGCACGTTGGGGGTGTTGCGACGGGCAGAACAATATTTCGTTCAATTATAAGCTTCTTATGCTCCCCGAAGAGCTTCAGGACTATGTTATTCTTCACGAGCTCTGCCACACGGTGCACCATAATCATTCAAAGGCTTTTCACGGGCTTTTGAAGTCGCTGCTTTCCGATTGTGCCGCGCGGGAAAAGAGACTGAAGGACTATTCCTTTGTCTCCCGCCTCTATTGAAAGTTTGCTTAATGCATATTTATACATTGAATATTGAATAAACGAATAAATATAAATTATTTATCGATTTAATGTAAATTTATTCATAATGCTGATGGAAAAACTTTTAAATATCCGCGCAATTCGCTTGACTTATACAATATATATATTGTATAATTGTTCAGGTTTGGGACTAAGAGTCCCGCAAAATTAAAAATCACGGAAAAAGGCATATGGAAAAGAAGATTAAAAAAGTTGTACTTGCTTATTCTGGCGGTCTCGATACGTCCATCATAATTCCCTGGCTTAAAGAGAATTATGACAACTGCGAAGTAATTGCTGTATCGGGCGACGTCGGACAGACGACCGAGCTTGAAGGGCTCGAGGAAAAGGCTCTCAAGACAGGCGCGTCCAAGCTCTATATCGAAGATCTCAAAAAGGAATTTATTGAGGATTACATCTATCCCACAATGAAGGCGGGCGCCGTATACGAAAACAAGTACCTTTTAGGCACTTCCTTTGCCCGTCCCATAATCGCCAAAAGAATAGTTGAAATCGCAAAAAAGGAGGGAGCTGACGCAATCTGCCACGGTTGCACCGGCAAGGGCAACGACCAGGTCCGCTTTGAGCTTGCAATCAAGGCCTTCGCTCCCGAGATGACTATAATCGCTCCCTGGAGAATATGGAACATAAAGAGCCGCGACGAGGAGATTGACTACGCCGAGGCGCACAACATTCCCTTAAAGATTAACAGGGAAACAAATTATTCAAAGGATAAAAACCTCTGGCACCTCTCCCATGAGGGACTTGACCTGGAGGATCCCGCAAACGAGCCTGACTACGATAAAATCTGTGAACTTGGCGTATCCCCCTGGAAGGCGCCCAACAGGTCTACCTATGTGACCATTCACTTTGAAAAGGGTATCCCCACCGCAATCGACGGCAAGAAGATGAGCGCGGTAAAGCTCATTGAAAAGCTCAACAAAATCGGCGGCAAAAACGGTGTGGGGCTCGTCGACATGGTAGAGAACAGACTTGTCGGCATGAAGTCACGCGGCGTGTACGAAACGCCCGGTGGCACGATTTTATACACTGCGCATGAACTGCTCGAGTCTATCTGTCTCGACAAGCAGACAATGCACTTCAAACAGCACGTTGCCATAAAGTATGGCGAGCTTGTCTACGACGGGCTTTGGTTTACGCCTCTTCGCGAAGCGCTCGACGCGTTTGTAAATAAAACGCAGGAAACTGTCACGGGCGACGTAAAACTTCGCATTTATAAGGGAAACATAATGAACGCCGGCATAACTTCGCCCAACTCGTTGTACAGCGAGGATATCGCAACTTTTGGAGAGGACGACTGCTACAATCAGATGGATTCACAGGGCTTCATAAATCTCTTCGGACTTCCCATCAAGGTCAAAGCTCTGCTCGACGAGAAGAAGCTTAAATAATGTACAACATATTTATAGACGGCAAGGAGGGTACGACGGGGCTTCAGATTTATGACCGTCTTTCCGTGCGCGGGGATATCAACCTGATCACCCTTCCCGAGGACCTCCGCAAGGATATTGATGCGCGAAGGGAGTGCCTGAATAAAGCAGACATTAGTTTTCTTTGTCTGCCCGATGCGGCGGCGGTGGAGGCTGTAAGCCTCGTTTCAAATCCGAATGCCGCGATAATCGACGCGTCGACGGCGCACAGAACAAACCCTGATTGGGTGTATGGTCTGCCTGAAATCGAACCCGGCAGACGGCAAATGATAAAAAATTCCAAGCGCGTCGCCAACCCCGGTTGCTACGCGACGGGATTTATTACGCTTGTTGCACCCCTTGTCAAGGGTGGAGTAGTCGGTGAAGATTATCCGTTTGCATGCCATGCGCTCAGTGGCTATTCGGGTGCCGGCAAAAAGGGCATCGCGCAGTATGAAAGTGACGAAAGGTCTTTTGAACTGGATTCGCCGAGGCACTATGCGCTTGGTTTAAAGCATAAACACCTGCCTGAAATGGTGAGGGAGTGCGGACTCAAAAATCCTCCCGTGTTTTCTCCCATAATCTGCGATTATTATGCGGGTATGTGCGTGGCGGTGCCTCTTCATGTAGCGTTGATGGCTAAAAAGTACTCGGCAGAAGATATAAGAAAGTATTTTAAAGAGTACTATGCCGGACATAAATTTATAAAAATCGTCGAAGGAGAGGATATTCCTTCGTATCTGCCATCAAATAAAATCGTCGGAAGCAACATGCTCGAAATTTATGTGAGCGGAAACGAAAGTCAGATTATGCTCTTCAGCGTGTTCGACAATCTCGGCAAGGGCGCTTCGGGCGCAGCCGTTCAGAACATGAACATAATGCTCGGGCTCGATGAAGGTACGTTTTTAGTTTAACTTAAAGTATCTATAACAGGATAAAGATTCGGTCAGTATAATGAATTTCAAAGAAGTGTCGGGCGGAGTGTGCGCACCCGCGGGTTTTACAGCCAACGGCGTACACTGCGGCATCCGTAAAAATAAAATTAAGAAGGATTTCGCGCTCATAGTAAGCTCCGTAAGGGCGAGCGCCGCGGGCGTTTATACGCAGAACCTTGTTAAGGGTGCGCCCGTAATTGTAACAAAGAAGCACCTTTCCGATGGCTACGCTCAGGCTATAGTCGTAAACAGCGGCAACGCCAACACTTGTAACTCCAACGGCATTGAAATAGCCGAAGGAATGTGTGAAATGGTGGAGAGGGTGAGCGGCATTCCCGCAAACGACGTTGCGGTAGCCTCGACGGGTGTAATCGGGCAGAAGCTCGACCTTTCTCCCATGCTCGAACATATCGGCGAACTCTATGAGGGGTTGGGAGACAACAGCTCAGCCGCAGCCGAAGCGATAATGACTACCGACACCGTAAAAAAAGAGGTGGCGATAGAGTTCACCCTCGGAGGCAAAACCTGCCGCATGGGCGGCATTGCAAAGGGCGTCGGCATGGTCTGCCCCAATATGGCGACAAACCTTATATTCATTACCTCCGACGTCGCAATTTCGCCCGCAATGCTCGATAAGGCATTAAAAGAGGACGTGAAGAGTTCGTTCAATATGGTCTCGGTTGACGGCGACCAGTCGACCAACGACACCTGCTGCATACTTTCAAACGGGCTTGCGGGAAACGAACCCATTACTTCCGACGGCGCGGCGTTCAGGCTGTTCAGACATGCCCTCAACTATTGCACCGTAAAGCTTTCAAAGATGCTTGCCAAGGACGGAGAGGGTGCAACCAAACTCATAGAATGCAAGGTTGTCGGAGCAAAGTCCCTTAAGGCTGCGCGGACGGTTGCAAAGACGGTCATAAAATCTTCCCTCTTCAAAGCGGCAATGTTCGGCGCCGACGCAAACTGGGGGCGCGTTCTCTGCGCGATAGGTTATTCCGGCGCACAGGTCGACATCTCAAAAATCGACGTAACGTTTATTTCCCGTGCGGGGGAAGTTAAAGTATGCGAAAACGGTTTCGGGCTTGACTTCTCTGAAGAGCTTGCAAAAAAAGTGCTCTCCGAGGACGAAATTACCGTGCTTATAGATTTAAAGTCCGGCGTGTTTAAATCCACCGCATGGGGCTGTGACCTCACCTATGACTACGTAAAAATCAACGGCGACTACAGGACTTGATATGGATAAACAGGAACAGGCTGCTTTTTTGATAGAGGCGATGCCCTATATCAAAAAGTATTTCAACAAAATACTTGTCGTAAAGTACGGCGGCAATGCCATGATAGACGAAAATTTAAAGTCGTCCGTCATGCGTGATTTGGTAGTTCTGAACTTGCTCGGTATCAAGGTTGTGCTCGTGCACGGCGGCGGTCCCGAAATTTCCTCCACGTTAAAGAAGATGGGTAAGGAGTCACGTTTCGTAAACGGTCTGCGCTACACCGACGGGGAGACCGCCGAGGTCGTCCGCATGGTTTTGGCGGGCAAGACCAATAAGACTCTTGCCGACCTCATTTGCCGCAACGGCGGAAAGGCTATAGGTATCTGCGGTCAGGACGGGCATCTTTTAAAGTGTTCAAAGCAGGACGAAGGTCTCGGGTTTGTCGGCAAAATCGAGCAGATAAATACGGGGCTTATTTGCGATCTTCTCGATCTCGGGTATGTTCCCGTAATAGCCACCGTAGGTTATGACGACGAGGGAAACATATATAACGTAAACGCCGATACGGCAGCCGCATCGATTGCAGGTGCACTCAAAGCTGAAAATCTTATTCTCATGACTGATATCAGGGGGCTCCTCGAAGATAAGGACGACCCCGACAGTCTCATTAAAAAGGTATATGTCTCCGACATCCCTGCCCTCATAAAGCAGGGAATAATCTCGGGGGGCATGATTCCGAAGATCGAATGTTGCAAGGACGCTATCCGCCGCGGCGTTAAAAAAGCCGTTATTATAGACGGAAGGGTCAGTCATTCCATTTTAATAGAACTTTTGTCCGACGAAGGCAGCGGCACGGAGTTCGTTTAACCCGACTGATTTATGATTAAATCAGTCTTTATTTTAAATTTCAGTCGATAATCAAAGGATATTGTTATGACAAACAATCAGATTTTTGAAGAGGATAAACGCTATGTCTCCCCGACCTATGCCCGCTTTGACGTGGCTTTTGAAAGGGGAGAGGGAGCCAGGCTGTACGATTTGGACGGCAGGGAATACATAGATTGTTCCACAGGTATCGGCGTAAATATTTTCGGCATCTGCGACGAGGTGTGGAAAAAAGCCGTCACCGACCAGATCAACAAAATTCAGCATACGTCCAATCTCTACTACTCTCTCCCTCAAACGCAGCTTGCAAAACTGCTCTGCGAAAAGACAGGTGCGAAGAAGGTGTTCTTCGGCAACAGCGGTGCGGAGGCGAACGAGTGCGCGATAAAGGCTGCCCGCAAGTACGGCAACACAAAATATGGAAGATATGAGATTATTACGCTCAAAAACTCTTTTCACGGTCGAACGATAGCGACGCTTTCGGCTACGGGTCAGGACGCCTTCCATAAATACTTCGACCCCTTTCTCGGCGGATTCAGATATGCCGACGCAAATATGGAGGGAATTTTGCGTTGCTACACCGACAAAACCTGCGCGGTCATGATAGAATGTATTCAGGGGGAGAGCGGCGTACACGTTCTTGACACTTCTTTCCTTAAAGAGCTTGAAATCTTCTGCAAGCAGAGGGACATTCTTCTTATCTGTGACGAGGTTCAGTGCGGCAACGGCAGGACGGGCAAAATGTACGCATATGAACATGCGGGCATTCATCCCGACATCGTAACGACGGCAAAGGGACTGGGAGGGGGGCTGCCCATAGGCGCCTGCCTGCTCTTTGATAAATGTGAAAACGTGTTCACCTACGGCGACCACGGCTCGACCTTCGGCGGCAATCCCGTCGCCTGCGCCGGCGCGGTGAGCATAGTAGAAAGACTTACAGACGAGCTTCTTTTGGAAGTTCAGGGGAAGGGCGCATATTTTATGTCCCATCTCGGCAGAATCAATGGGGTAAAGGGCGTGTACGGAAAGGGGCTCATGATAGGGCTCGACACAGAGAAGCCCGCCCGCGAGGTTGTGAAGGCATGTCTTGAAAGGGGACTCATACTTCTGACCGCGCACGACAGAGTAAGGCTATTGCCGCCGCTCACCATCACCAAGGCGGAGATGGAACAGGCAATCACAATTTTAAGCGAGGTATTAGGAAAATGAGGCATTTACTTAAATTACAGGACTTGACGAGGGAGGACATTCTGTCCATACTCAATCTTGCCGACCAACTCAAGTTTGAAAGAATCAACGGCGTTCAGAAGGACTATCTCAAGGGCAAGAAGATGGGGCTCATCTTCCAGAAAGCCTCGACCCGCACGAGAGTTTCATTTGAAGTGGGTATATACGAACTCGGCGGCTACGGACTCTTTCTCTCGAGCAACGATTTACAGATAGGCAGGGGCGAACCCGTGCAGGACACTGCAAGGGTGCTCTCTCGCTATCTCGACGGAATTATGATAAGAACCTTCGAACAGCAGGAGGTGGAGGACCTTGCAAAGTACGGCTCGATTCCAGTAATCAACGGTCTCACCGACTACGCCCACCCCTGCCAGGTGCTTGCCGACCTCATGACAGTGCGCGAATACAAGGGCTCGTTCAAGGGTCTTAAAATGGCGTTTATCGGCGACGGCAACAACATGGCGAACAGCCTCATCGTGGGCTGCATTAAAATGGGAATGTCATTTGCCATAGCCTGCCCCAAGGGGTACGAACCCGACGCCGCCATAATGGCTTGGGCAAAGGAGAACGGCGACTTCACAATAACAGAGAGCGTCGAGGAGGCTATAAGCGGTGCCGACGTCGTATATACCGACGTGTGGGCTTCCATGGGTCAGGAGAGCGAAAGGCTGAAGAGGGCGGAAGCTTTCAAAGGCTATCAGGTAAACAAGGAGTGCATGACGTACGCCAAACCCGACGCCATGGTAATGCACTGCCTGCCCGCGCACCGCGGCGAAGAGATAACAGAGGATGTGTTCGAAGCGCACGCCAAGGAAATTTTCGACGAGGCGGAAAACAGACTCCACGCTCAAAAGGCAGTCATGGTCAAACTTTTAAAGTAACATATAACTGTAAATAATATACACAAGGAAGCATTCAATGGAAAACGGCAAAGTATATCTAACTCTGCAAAACGGTAAACAATTTATCGGAACGCGCTTCGGCGCAGACGGCGACGTTATAGGCGAGCTTGTTTTTACCACGGGCATGACCGGTTACGTTGAAACGCTGACCGACCCCAGCTATTACGGTCAGATTGTCACCCAGACTTTTCCCCTCATAGGTAACTACGGCATAACTCCCGACTTCGAGAGTAAAAAGCCGTGGGTATCCGCATATATCGTCAGGGAGAAGTGCGACGACCCTTCAAACTTCAGATGCACGGAGACGCTCGATAAATACCTTAAAGATAACGGCATTGTGGGCGTGTACGGTGTGGATACGCGCGAGCTTACCAAGATAGTAAGGGAGTCGGGCGTTATGAACGCTGCCATCACTTCGCGCCCTTTAAAGGATTTATCCGAAATCAAAGCCTACGTCATTAAGAACGCCGTAAAGAGCGTTACCTGCAGCGAAGCGGAATACTTTGGCGATCCCGAAGGGCTCAGGGTAGTTGTGTGGGACTTCGGTGCCAAGGACAATATCGTCCGCGAGCTTGTAAAGAGGGGTTGCTACTGCATTAAAGTTCCCTCAACATATACGGCGGAGGAGATACTTGCCCTCAATCCCCGCGGACTTATGCTGTGCAACGGTCCCGGCGACCCCGCGGAGAATGTGGAAATAATAGAGAATTTAAAAAAGCTTGCAGGAAAACTTCCCATATTCGGCATTTGTCTCGGGCACCAGCTCTTTGCGCTCGCCATGGGCGGTAAGACCAAGAAGATGAAGTACGGTCACCGCGGCGCCAATCAGCCCGTAAAACAGCTTTCGACGGGCAGGGTGTATATCTCCAGCCAGAACCACGGCTACGAGGTAATTTCCTCCAGCCTTGAGGGAGTGGGCGAACTCAGCTATGTAAACGCAAACGATAACACCTGCGAGGGTTTTGACTATCCCCAGCTCAACGCCTATACCGTGCAGTTCCATCCCGAAGCCTGCGGCGGACCGCAGGACGCTTCGTTCCTCTTTGATAAATTTATGAAGAACATGACGGAGGGAAAGTACAATGCCTAAGAGAGAAGACATAAAAAAAGTATTGGTTATCGGCTCGGGTCCCATCGTCATAGGTCAGGCGGCAGAGTTCGACTATGCGGGCGCTCAGGCGTGCCGCGTAATGAAGGACGCAGGGCTCAACGTAGTGCTCTGCAACTCAAACCCTGCAACCATAATGACAGACAGCGCCCTTGCCGACGAAATCTATCTCGAACCTCTCACCGTTGAAACGCTAAAGAGAATTATAATTAAAGAGAGACCGGACAGCCTGCTCGCCTCGCTCGGCGGTCAGACCGGACTCACCCTCGGCTGTAAGCTTGCGAAGGAAGGGTTCCTTGACAAGTACGGCGTAAAGCTCATCGGCGTCAACGTCGACTCCATAGACAGGGCTGAGGACCGCGAACTCTTTAAAGAGACGATGAATAAAATAGGTCAGCCCGTTGTTCCTTCGGACATAGCTTATACCGTGGACGAGTGCGTGGAGGTTGCCAAAAAAATCGGCGGTTACCCGGTAATTGTCCGTCCCGCATATACGCTTGGCGGCGCAGGCGGCGGTGTTGCAAATAATGAAGAGGAACTTCGTTTAATTGCGCACAACGGCTTGATGCTCTCACCCATTACGCAGGTACTTATCGAAAGGTACATAGGCGGGTGGAAGGAGATTGAGTTCGAAGTGCTCCGCGACAGCGCAGGCAACGTTTTAACTGTCTGCTCCATGGAAAACTTTGACCCCGTCGGCATCCATACAGGAGACTCGATAGTCATTGCACCCGCGGTGACTCTCTCGGACAAGGAATATCAGATGCTCCGCACGGCGTCGCTCAAGATAATTTCCGAGCTGGGCATTGAGGGCGGCTGCAACTGCCAGTTTGCCTTAAATCCCGATTCTTTCGAATATTCTGTAATAGAGGTCAATCCGAGGGTTTCGCGCTCGTCCGCACTCGCCTCAAAGGCAACGGGTTACCCCATAGCCAAAGTTGCGGCAAAGATTGCGCTCGGCTATACCCTCGACGAAATAAGAAACGACGTAACGGGAAAAACTTTCGCCTGCTTCGAACCTACGCTCGACTATGTCGTCGTCAAGCTTCCTAAGTGGCCCTTCGATAAGTTCCTCTACGCAAAGAGGACCCTCGGAACGAGAATGAAGGCGACCGGCGAAGTCATGGCTATAGGCACGAGCTTCGAAATGGCTATAATGAAGGCGGTCAGAGGTGCGGAAATTTCCCTCAATACCTTGAACATGCCCAAGATGGCGGCGCTTGCCGACGAGGAGATACGCTCAAAGCTGCACGAACTCACCGACGAGAGGCTGTTTGTCGTCTACCAGGCGATAAAGCGCGGCTTCGATATCGCCGAAATCTATAACATAACCAAGATTGACGAATGGTTCTTAAACAAGCTCAAAAATCTTGCCGATTATGAAGCTGAGATTGCCGGCAAGAAGCTAACCAAGGCGGAGTATTTAAGGGGCAAAAAACTGGGATATCCCGACAAAGCTCTCGCCGATATATCGGGCAACGAGCTTCCCAAGCACATTGACGCCGCCTTCAAGATGGTAGATACCTGCGGCGCGGAATTCTCTGCCCAGACCCCCTATTTCTACTCGACCTACGACGAGAAGGAGCACGATGAGGCGCTTCCCTATGTGACGGAGAGCAGAAAGAAGAAAAAGAAGAGAATAATAGTTATCGGTTCGGGTCCCATAAGAATAGGTCAGGGCATTGAGTTCGACTATTCGTCTGTTCACTGTGTGTGGGCATTAAAGCGCCTCGGATACGAAGTTATAATTATAAACAATAACCCCGAGACGGTTTCGACCGACTTCGATACTGCGGACAGGCTGTACTTCGAGAGCCTTACCCCCGAGGACGTCCAGAACGTCATCGACGTCGAAAAGCCCTACGGCGTGGTCGTAACCTTCGGCGGTCAGACAGCTATAAAGCTGTGCGGCTATCTCGACAAGAAGGGTATAAGGATTCTCGGCACTCCCGCGGACTCCATTGACCTCGCCGAGGACAGGGAGAGGTTCGACGAGCTCCTCGAACAGTTCCATATCGCAAGACCCAAGGGGCTTACGGTAATGACAAAGGAGGAGGCAGTTCATGCCGCAGAAACGCTGGGCTATCCCGTGCTTCTCCGTCCCTCGTACGTAATCGGCGGTCAGAACATGACCATAGCCTTTACGCAGAACGATATCGAACGCTACATGGACGTAATCCTTGCGCAGAACATTGAAAATCCCGTACTCTGCGACAAGTACCTGATGGGTACCGAGCTTGAAGTTGACGCCATTTCCGACGGCGTCGACGTGCTCATCCCCGGCATCATGCAGCATATCGAGCGCGCGGGCGTTCACAGCGGCGACTCGATTGCCGTATATCCTCCCTACAGCTTAAGCGACTCCATGCTCAAAAAAGTGGTGGAAATTTCGACAAATCTCGCTATTTCGCTCAAGACAAAGGGTTTAATAAACATTCAGTATCTCATCTACCACAACGAACTGTATGTAATCGAGGTCAACCCGAGAGCTTCGCGTACAATTCCCTATATCTCGAAAGTCACTGGCGTTCCCATGGTCGACCTTGCAACCCGCATAATGGTGGGCGCAAAGTTAAAGCGGCTCGGTTACGGCACGGGGCTCTATAAAAATTCCCCCTATGTCGCCGTAAAGGTACCCGTGTTCTCGTTCGAAAAATTAAACGACGTAAACTCGCAGCTCGGACCCGAAATGAAGTCTACGGGCGAAGTTTTGGGCATAGGCAAGACCATTGAGGAGGCGCTTTTTAAGGGGCTCGTCTCCGCGGGCTTCAACATGAAGCACCCCACAAAGCAGAATCCCTCGGGAATCTACTTTACAATCAACGATCAGGACAAGTTTGAAATTGTAAATATCGTCAAAAAGTTCGCCGATCTCGGGCTTACGTTCTATGCCACAAAGGGTACGGCTGAAGTGATAAGAAGCCTCGGCATCGAGTGCACGGAGGTCGCAAGGCTTTCGACAAACGACGATATCTTCAAACTCATGGACGAGGGCAGGATAGACTATATCGTTTACACCGGCAAGACGGATATAGAGTCCATAACAAACTATATGTCGCTGCACCATCACGCAATTTTGCTCGGAATAACCGTGCTTACTTCGCTCGACACGACAAACGCTCTTGCCGACGTTATAGCGGGAAGATACAACCAGTTCAATACTGAGCTTGTCGATATCAACCACCTGAGAACCGAAAAGCTCAAGCTCGGGTTCAACAAAATGCATTCCTGCGGCAACGACTATATCTTCTTCAATAATATGGAAGGCAAGATAACCTGCCCCGAATCGCTGGCGATAAACTTTGCCGACAGACATTACGCAATCGGCGGCGACGGCATAATTCTCCTCGAAAAGTCCGATGTCGCCGACGCAAAAGTGAGAGTATTTAACCGCGACGGGTCAGATGCCGGCATAGCGGCCAATCCCATGAGAATTGCGGCGAAGTATCTCTATGACAACGGCATGGCGGGAGACAACGTTACTCTCGAGTGTGCGGGAGAGGTTGCAAAACTCACCGTTTCCTGTTTCAACAACGAGGCAAGCTCGGTCTGCGTAAATATAGGCAAAGCCGAAATGACGGATGTTGAGCTCCCCGAACTTGAAACGTATAAAAAGTACGGCGGGCACGACAAGGTCGCCCATAAGGTTCACCTCGGCAAGGATCATCTTGTCACCTTCCTCGATAAAATCGACGACGTCGACTTTGAGGACTATACACAGGAACTCTCGCTTTACGGCGAAATTTACAGCAATGTCGATTTTGTCGAATGCGTCAGGGTGGTAAACAGCGTAACCGTGCGCATGCGTGTGTTCGGCAAGGTCAACGGCGAAACGTGGTCGTGCGGTACGGCGGCGGCAGCGGCGGCAATTGCTGCGATAGAGCGCGGCGACTGCTCGAGGGGGGGGCTCATCACTGTCAAGGTAAAGGGCGGCGACCTCTTTGTAAAGATAAACGACGACGGCTCTGTCGAGGTCGACGGTCCCGTCAAACAGGCATTCAAAGGCATAATTGAAATATAATGATTTACTTTGACAACGCCGCGACTACCCGTCCCGACGAGCAATGTTTCGAAGCGGCAAAGCAGTACATTTTAAAAGATTATTATAATCCTTCCGCACTCTACGCGGAAGGATATAATTTGCATCTTCTTTTAAAGGCGGCGCGTGCAGATATTCTTTCATGCATTGCCGACGAAAACTTCGAAATTATCTTTACCTCATGCGGTACTGAAGCGGATAATCACGCGCTGTTTTCAGGTGCGAAGAGGGGCAACGTAATTACGACTTATGGGGAGCATTCTGCCGTCTATTCCGCAGCTGCCGAACTTAAACAGCGCGGAACCGAGGTGAGGTTTGCTCCGCTCAATTCCGACGGCAGCGTCAACGTCGACGCGCTTATGCGGTTAATCGATAATAAAACTTCGCTTGTCTCTGTAATACATGTAAATAACGAAACGGGCGCCGTAAACGATATAAACGCTATTGCAAAAAAAGTTAAGGCTATAAACGCAAACGCGCTCTTTCATTCGGACGGCGTTCAGGCATTCGGAAAAATTCCCGCAAAGCTTGGCAAAGATATAGATCTGTACAGCATATCCGCCCATAAAATCGGAGGTATGAAGGGTACGGGCGCCCTTATAAAGCGCAAAAAAGTTGTACTTAAGCCATTTATTTACGGCGGCGGGCAGGAGGGCGGCATGCGCAGCGGTACCGAGAACGTGTTCGGAATCAAGATGCTGGAACTTGCCGCTTTAAAACGCTATGCTGCTGTTAAAGAAAATTATTCCCGTGTTGCGGAAATAAATGCTGTTTTAAGGCGGGAGCTCGATAGAGAGCTCTTTACGGTAATTTCTCCCGAAAACGGTTCTCCCTATATTTTGACGGTCGGTGCAAACGGAGTGCGCGGCGAAACTATTTTGCACGAGTCCGACGACAGAGGGCTGATAATCGGCACAGGTTCCGCATGCTCTTCAAACGAAAAGAAGAGATATTCGCGCGTAATCCTCGCATGCGGTATAAAGGAAGAGCTTGCCGACGGAATTTTAAGGCTTTCGTTCAGTCCCGAAAATACTGTCGAGGAGGCTCACACAGCCGCAAAATTGCTTAATGAAATTGTAAAAAACAGAAGAGAGATAATGTCCTGAAATGGAAAAGGTAATTATAATAAGATACTGCGAATTGCATTTAAAGGGTAAAAACCGCGGCTTCTTCGAACGCCAGTTTGCCATAAATATGGAGCGTGCGCTTAAAGGCGTTAAGCATGAAATCCGCCGTCAGAGCGGCAGATACCTCATCGAGAGTTTCGACGAGGACGAAGTCGACACGATTGTCGCCAGGCTTAAGCGGGTTTTCGGGATTCACACGCTTGCGCTCGGCTATAAAGTAGAAAGCGATATGGACAAAATTTACCGTGCCGCTAAACTTGTAAGCCCGGAGAGCGGAACTTTCAAGGTTGAAACGCACAGAGCAAATAAAAGCTTCCCTTTAAATTCCATGCAGATAAGCGCTGAGATCGGCGGAAGGCTGCTTGACGATAATAAAAATCTTTCAGTCGACGTGCACAATCCCGGACATATGGTCTATATCGACGTCAGAGAAAACGGCACGGCGAATGTGTTTGGAAGTTTTATAAAGGGTGCGGGCGGCATGCCCGTAGGCAGCGCGGGAAAGGGTATGCTGCTCATTTCGGGCGGTATCGACAGCCCCGTTGCAGGGCACATGATAGCCAAGCGCGGCATGAGCATTGACTGCGTGCACTTCCACAGCTATCCATATACAAACATGCAGGCAAAGGAAAAGGTTATCGATCTTGCCAAAATACTTTCACAGTACGCCTGCGGCACTACAATGTTCATTATAAAGGTCACGCACATACAGGAAGAAATTCATAAAAAGTGCAACGGCGATTATATGGTGACTCTCCTAAGGCGGTTTATGATGAGAATAGCCGAAAGGCTGGCATTAAAAGACAATGCGCAGTGCATTATAACAGGTGAAAGTTTAGGGCAGGTGGCAAGCCAGACGATAGAGGGAATGACTTCTTCAAACTCAGTAATTGAAAAATTACCCGTACTGCGTCCTTTGTGCGGATTTGACAAGAATGAGATAATTGAAAGGAGCAAGGAGATAGGTACCTACGATATCTCAATTCAGCCCTATGAGGATTGCTGCACTGTATTTCTTCCCAAGCACCCCGTCACCAAGCCCAAAATGGAGGATGTGCTTAAAGAGGAAGAAAAACTCAACGTCGAGGAACTGATAGAAGAGGCAATGCGGACCGTTGAAGTAGTAAAAATATAGCAAATATAATTATAAATACCGAGGCTTGCCTCGGTATTTATTAATTATAAAACCAATCTTTTTGCGTTATGGGCGGAGGCAGCGGCGCAATATTATCTTCTTCGGATATGAAAATCTCGGGAAGAGTTATACATTCGCCGAAATATTTGTTATTGCCCGAAGAGTAATAGGGGGTTACCGAATAAACATGCCTTCCGCTCTTTGGTCTGTCGGTTACATTGGTGCAAATCGGACCGTCATAAATTATCTCGTTATCACATTTTACCAATATTGAATAGTACTCTTCCATACATAGTACTATTGAAATACTATCTTTATCTACGTTAATGTGGGGTTTTGCAATGGATGGGTTACTGAACCTTGTGCTTATCTGTTTGGGTGTGTTGCCGTCAATGCATTTTACTTTTAGCTTGTTCAGCGCGGGGCATATTTTTTCTGCAAGCACAATTTTTCCACGGTTGTACTCTGCGCGGTCTATCTCGACCGTCGCTGTGCCTTTGTTTGTCTCAAGCGGTGCGGGGGGACTATTATAATAATTTTCTATAATTTGCTTCAAAATATCGCAGCAGGCGCCGCCTCCCGTTATTTCAAATTTTTTATTTTCCCGGTCCCCCATCCACACGGCAAATGTGTTTTCGGATGTATAAGCAATGGCATACGCGTCGGTGTTTCCTTTGTCATCCCCCGCCGTGCCTGTTTTGGCTGCTATGTCGAAGGTAATATTTTTTAATTTTTTTGCCGTACCTGTTTTAGCCGTTTCCTCAAGCATTTCATTAATGACTGAAGCTGTCCCGGGTGAGAATACGTTGTGTTGTTGAAAGTTTGCGCTGTATATGACGTTGCCGTTCCTGTCGGTTATTTTTGATATGAATTTTGAGGGTGAGTAGCAACCTCCGCGTCGGAACACGGTATAGCCGTCGCATAGATTTTTTAAGGTTACGCCGTGCTTCATTCCGCCGAGGGCAAGCGCAAGCGTTTCGTCTCCCTCGTCAAGCGCTATTGAGAGCTTTTCTGCATATTCGGCAGACTTTTTGCATCCGAGCGCGTTGAGAGTTTTTACGGCGGGAATGTTATAACTTTTAGCAATACTTTCCGCAACAGTCACCTCGCCGTGATATTTTTTGTCGTAGTTTTCGGGCGAGTAGCTGCCGAATGTTACGGGGCTGTCGTCTATCTTTGTAAATGAATGGATGAGTTTTTCCTCTATTGCCGGCGCATAGACGAGCAGCGGTTTGATTGTTGAAGCGGGCTGTCTTTTTACGTCTCCTACCGTGCTTCTGTACGCACAGACCATATTGTTCTCATCGGTAATCAGAATTGAGATATCGCATTCCGACGGGATATTTTCAACGGCGGACTGGATTTCGGAATTGAGCGAGGTGTATATTTTGCAGCCCGAAAGATCGCTGTACGCGTTCAGGTTTAAACCGTCAAGTTCATTGAATACGGCGTTTGTGAACGAGCCGTACGAGCATGGGGGATCTCCTTTTACGTGTCCGGACGGTTTTTTGCATGCCTCTTCGAATTGTTTCCGTGTAATGAAACCGCACTCGAGCATGCTGTTTAATACGATATTTCTTCGTTTAATGCTCTTTTGTTCGTCTTTGAAGGGGGAATAATTGTTTGGCGACACAAGCAACCCCGCAAGTTGTGCGCCCTGTTCCAAAGTAAGGTCGGGGGCGTCGCAGCCGAAGTAAAACCGTGCTGCGCTCTGCAGACCGTAGCAACTGTGCCCGAAATAAATTGTATTTAAATACATCTCGAGAATTTCATTTTTAGAGTACTTTTTTTCAAGTTGCCTTGTAAGTTTTATTTCTTTAAGTTTCCGCGTAAGCGTTTTGCTGTTGGAAAGGTGGGTGTTTTTTATAAGCTGCTGGCTTATGGTTGAGGCGCCCTCCTTAAAGGAAAAGCTGGCTATATTTTTAAATAAAGCCATTGCCATGCGCTTGTAGTTGAGTCCGTTGTGTCTGTAAAAAACCCTGTCCTCGGAGGCTATAAAGGCGTTTTTTACATGATCGGGCAGGTCGCCTACGTTTACCGAGCTCTTGTTTCCGTCCACTGTGGCGTTTTCGATGAGGTTGCCTTCGTCGTCGTAAATTTCTATCGTGCGGTCGTAGTCAATAAGTTTGCTTTTGTCAAGTTTTGCGTCTGCCGTAACGATATAAAAGGTTGTGATGGCGCACAACATTAAAATCAACAAAATCAATGTTGTTAAAAGTACAATCTTTGCCGCTCTCTTCATTAAAAATAGTATCTATAAAAAAAATAAATTGTTGCAAATTAATTGAAAAAAAATGCAAATAATTATATAATTGTTTCATATGAATAAATTTTACCACATAGTAACATACGGCTGTCAGATGAATGTGCACGAGTCTGAAAAGATTGCGGGCATCCTTTCGGATATGGGATATGTATCCTGCGAAGAGCCTGAGAATGCGGATATTGTCGTATTCAACACGTGCTGCATTAGAGAAAACGCCGAAAACCATGCGTTTGGCAACATCGGCATGCTCAAAAAGCTCAAGTCTGTCAAAAAGGATATGATAATTGCCGTGGGCGGTTGTCTGCCCCAGCAGATTAACAAAGCTGAAAATCTCCATGAAAAATTCCCCTACGTGGATATTATCTTCGGCACGCACAACCTTCACGAGCTCAGGCGGCTCATTGAATTGAAGCAGGGCAGAAAGAAAACAGTTATCGAAATCGAGGACAGCGAGGGGGAAATCTGCGAGGACGACAGACCGCTCCGCACCAGCTATCCCAATGCATGGGTAAACATAATGTACGGGTGCAACAATTTCTGCTCCTACTGCATTGTTCCCTACGTCAGGGGCAGGGAGAGAAGCAGGGATTCCAAAAAGATTATCGAAGAGGTAAAGGGGCTGATTAAAGAGGGGTATAAGGAGATTACCCTGCTCGGGCAGAATGTCAACTCCTATAGAGGAGAATTGACTTTTCCCCGGCTTCTTGAAAAAATTGCGCAGCTCGACGGCAAGTTCCGCGTGCGCTTTATGACCTCCCACCCCAAGGACTTTTCGCCTGAACTTATAGACGTCATGGCTCGTTACCCAAAGATATGCAATTGCCTTCACCTGCCCGTACAGAGCGGTTCGGACAGCATATTAAAGGCGATGAACAGAAAATATACTGCGGAGGAGTACCTTAAGAAAGTAGAAGCGCTCAAAAAAAGCATTCCCGACTGCGCTATAACCACCGACCTCATTGTCGGATTTCCCGGCGAGACGGACGAAGATTTCAAGGCGACGGAGGAACTTGTGAAAAAAGTCGGATATGCGTCCGCGTTCACGTTTGTCTATTCAAAGCGCGACGGAACGGTTGCCGCGAAGATGGAAAACCAGGTTCCCGAAGAGGTGTCGAAGCGTAGAATTATTGAACTTGTCGAGCTTGTGAACAGCCAGACGAGGGTGCTCTCTGCAACATACATAGGCAAGACGATTGAAATTCTCTGTGAGGACTATGATCCCAAAAGGGGGCTCTATCTCGGGCGTGACGAATACGGCAGAATGGGCTACTTTGAAAGCGACGAGGATGTTGTCGGGCAGTTTGTTATGATGAAGGTCGAGCAGGCGAACGGAGTTTCGCTCAGCGGCAGGTTAGTGGTGTAAAAATGGCTCTCTCACCTATGATGCAGCATTACTTTTTCGTCAAGGAAAAGTACAAGGATTGTATAATTTTTTACCGTCTCGGCGACTTTTACGAGATGTTCTTCGACGATGCGAAAACGGCGTCCCGCGTGCTCGATTTAACGTTGACGGGCAGGGACTGCGGGCTGGAGGAACGCGCCCCCATGTGCGGGGTGCCGTTTCACGCGGCCGACGGGTATATAGCAAAACTTGTCTCCGCGGGCTACAAGGTGGCAATCTGCGAACAGCTCGAGGATCCTGTGACCGCCAAGGGAATGGTTGCGCGGGATGTTATCAGGGTTGTGACCGCAGGCACGGTTACGGACGACAACTTTCTCGACTCCAAGAAGAACAATTATATTCTCTGCGCCTTCAAGGAGGGTGATTGCAGTGCGGCGGCATGGGCGGACATTACGACCGGCGAAATGTGCTGTACGCAGTACTCCGGCGACAGGGGAGTGGCGGAGATAGTCTCCCTCATGGTAAGGCTGTCCGTCAGCGAAATTATATGTAATACCGAAATGCTTCAGGCGACCAAGGA
>CALVMP010000002.1 GCA_944346655.1 uncultured Clostridia bacterium | reverse complement strand
AATATGCCCTCCTGCGCGAGCTGGCGCCTGTCCTGCATGACGAGGGAAGCCTTTTCGTCCTCTATGCCCTCGCCGTCAATTAAGCGGGAGCCCGCGGTTATGTCGGGCAGTTTTTTCATGGCTTTGGAGGTGACCTCCACACAGCTGCCGAGGTCGGGAATGAAGATGTTGTACCCGTTCATGCCCAGCGCCTGCGCAAGCCTGCCGTGCTTCATGAGGTGCCTGTACTCTCCGTGCACGGGAATGAAGAACTTGGGCTTTAACAGCGTGTGCATAATCTTGTGTTCCTCTATGCAGGCGTGACCCGAAACGTGGATATTTTCAAGCCGCTCATACACCACCTCGGCGCCGAGGTGATAGAGGTTGTTTATAACGTTGTACACGTCCTTTTCGTTGCCGGGAATGGGCGAAGCGGAAATTATAATCGTGTCGTTGCCTCCCACGGACAGGGCGGGGTTTTCGCCGTTAGCCATGCGGTGCAGGGCGCTCATGGGCTCGCCCTGGCTGCCCGTGCAGACAATTAAAACTTCGTCGTCCCTTAAATTATTAGTCTTGGTTATATCGACAATTATCCCTTCGGGAATGGACAGCTCGCCTATCTTCTGAGCGGCGTCGACCACGTTTAACATGGACCTGCCGTTTAACGCAACCTTGCGCTTGTGGCGGGCGGCGATATCTATTATCTGCTGGAGCCTGTGCACATTGGAGGCAAAGGTGGCAATTATTATTCTGCGCTTTGAATTTTCGGCAACCAGCCTTTCGAGCGTTTCGGCAACCACCTTTTCGGACATGGTGTAGCCGGGGCGCTCTATGTTGGTGCTTTCGCCCATGTATAAGAGCACGCCCTTGGAGCCGAGGTCGGCTATAGTTTTAAGGTCTATCGGGTTGCCGGCGACGGGGGTCAGGTCTATTTTAAAGTCGCCGCTGTGGAAGATAACGCCCTGCGGCGTGTGAATGGCAAGCGCAAGGGCGCCCGCTATGGAGTGGTTGACGTTTATAAAATCGAGCTTGAAGCACCCCCACTGCAGGTGTCCGCCCGGTTCGACGACAATTTCCTTTACGTTGTTGAGTCTGTGCTCCCTGAGCTTGTTGTCAACGAGGGCGAGGGTGAGCTTTGTGCCCGCGACGGGGATGTCCATCTCCTTTAAAAGATAGGGTACGCCGCCGATATGGTCCTCGTGACCGTGGGTGAGAATGAGCCCCCTTACCTTCTTTTTGTTTTCTATCAAATAGGTAAGGTCGGGCACGACGAGGTCAATTCCCGGCATCTCCTGCGTGGGGAAGGTGGCGCCCGCGTCGATTATTATTATGTCGTCGCCGCACTCGAGCGCCGTCATGTTTTTACCTATTTCGCCCACGCCGCCGATAAACACGACCTTTACGGCGCTCTTTTTTGAGCGTTTTGCCGTTTTGGGCTCGGGAATGGAGGATTCCGCCCTGTAGGGCAACTTTTTCTGGGACTGCGCCGGGGGGAGTATTGCCACGGCGGGCACGCGCACGGGAGCCCTGCGGGACTTCGAGTTTTCCTGCTTCGCCTTTTTCCCCGGGCGGGCGGCGGCTGCCTTCTGTGCTCCCTTTTTGGTAGCCTGAAGCCCCTCCGCCTTTTTGGGTTTGCGATTTTTTTTGTTCGGCTGATTGTTGTTTTCCAAAATAAATATCCTTATTTGTTTTTTTATGTAGTTTTTTAAGGGCACTTTAAAAGGGGGTTGTGCCTAACCCCCTTTTATTTGAACGGGTAATGATTAACCCCTGTTCTTCATGACGTCCTTTACGAGTCCGTCCTCGATGAGCTCCTCAATCGTCTCGTAAGGATACATAGCGGCATAGTCGCGCTCCTCAACGTTGACGTTGAGCTTTACTCCGTCGCGCTTTGCGAGCATTGCGTCGATGAGGCGGATAGCCTTCTTTACGCCGCGGGGGCTCTTTATCTTGACCATCATGGGCGTGCCGTGCATCGACTTGTTGTCGGATACGTCGACGTGGTGGTAGACGCTTACGGGGAACTCGTTGGGGTCGAGGGCGAGATACAGGCAGAGCGTCTTGCCGCGGATTTTGAAGCGGGCAATCGTTTCGCGCCCCTTGTTGAAGCGCTCGGCGCCCCATGCGATGTTGGAGTTTACCTTCTTGTATGCGAGAAGCGCGTTCTTGACCTGACCGTAGTACCTCTTCTGGTCGTCTGTCGACTGAATTATGCGGGCGATGAACGAGCGGTTGTACTTCATCATGTTGGCGAAGTCAACGCCGCCGTTGGGCGTTTCGGGCAGACCGTCGGGCATTATTTCGCCCTCCGAGGGAGTTTCGCTTATCTCCTCCACGATTTCGTCTGCGGGTTCGTCGCTCTCCTCGCTCTCGTCAACTATGTCGCTGACGGTTACGAGCTCTTCCTCCTCTTCCGCGGGCTCTTCTACAGCCTCTGCGGACTCTTCGGTTGTCTCTTCTGTGGTCTCTTCGACAGGTTCTTCTGCCGTTTCTTCTACGGGTTCTTCGGTAACTTCTTCGACCGCCTCTTCGACAGTTTGCTCTGCGGGCTCCTCCGTCACCTCTTCCGTAGGTTCTTCAGTTATTTCCTCCGTCGTCTCCTCGGTTGTTTCTTCGACGGGTTCTTCAACCGATTCCTCTACGGGCTCTTCGTATTCTTCCTCAACGACCTCTTCGGCGGCTGCGGGAGCGAGTTCTTCCTGCGCGGCGACTGTAACCACGCCTGCGGCAAGCATTGCCTTGAGCTCTTCAAGCTCTTTCTGAATATTTTCGAGGCGGTCTGTATATTCGTCCTTAACCTTGCCAGCCATCACGTCGGTGAGTTCGTCGACGCCCTCTTCGTCGAGGACAATATCTATATCCTCGTCGCGGGCTGCGACCTCTACGGGCTGCGAAGCAATCTCTTTGAGTTCGGCAAGAGCCTCCTCAATCTTTGCAAGGCGCTCGTCATATTCGCCCCTGACGGCTTCCGCAACCGAACCGGCTATGGCTCCTTCGTCCACGGCAGCCGTGCTTTCGGGAATTACAACCTTGGAAGCCACGATTTCTCCGAGAGTATTTGCACCCTCTTCGTCGAGAACTATGTCGCGGTCAGCCGCAATCTCGGGCGCGAGCTTTTCGGCTACGGACTGAGCTATCGCCTCTCCGTCGACCGTAACGGTGTTTTCGGGAAGAACCATCTTAGACGCGACTATATCCGCAAGAGCTTCGGCGCCATCCTCGTCGAGAAGAACGTCGCGGTCAGCAGCAATCTCGGGTGCGAGCTTTTCGGCTATAGACTGAGCTATAGCCTCTCCGTCGACCACAGCGGTGCTTTCGGGAAGGACTATCTTGGAAGCTACGATATCTGCAAGAGCTTCCGCGCCCTCTTCGTCGATAACTATGTCACGGTCAGCCGCGAGTTCTGTTTTGATATTTTCGGTTATTATGTAGCTTATCTTTTCGACGCTCTCGTCGTCGACGACAACTTCGCTTGCGGCGTTTTCCATAAGTTTTGCAGCCACAGCTTCGCCTATTGCGGAGGCGCCCTCCTCGTCGACGACTATGTCGTAGTCGGCGGGGGCGGGAAGAGCGGCAACAACTTTTTCGGCTATCTCGTCGGTGTCGATTTCGGGCAGGTAGTTGGAAAGAACTGCGGCTGCCTTGTCTGCAAGCACGTCTTCGCTTATCGGTTCGACATTGATCTTTTCAGAGATTAAGCGGGCAATTTCTTCGGTGTCTATATCGGACTGGGAAACGACGCCCGCGAGCCTTTCGGCGACGGCGGCTGAAATTGCGTCGTAATCGAGCTTGCTCTCCACAGCCTTGGCAAGGGTATCGCAACCGTCCTCGTCGACCATGACGTCGAATTCCTCGGGCGAGATGGTGCCCACCTGCTTTGCAACGCGGTCGGCAATCTCCTCGCTGTCGACGTTGACGTCCAGTCGTTCGGAGAGGATTTCGCACACCTTTTCGGCGATAGCCTGCTCGTCGACGGAGACGATTGTGCCCTCGGGCAGAACCGCCTCGCGCGTTTCGGCGACGGGCTCGGGCTGATTTGCGGCAAGCTGTTCGGCAACTTTTGAGGCAATGTAGTCCGCGGAGACGACCTCCTGCGCGGGAAGATTGTCGGCAAGCTTTTTGGCGAGTTCGTCATAGTCGAGATCTTCAACTATAGCCTGGGGTATGTATAATCTCTGCGCAACTTTTTCAGCCAGTTCGTCATATTGTATTTCTGCTGGGGCTACGACGAGTTTGGAGGCAACCTTGTCTGCGAGCACGTCGTAGTCTATATCCTCGACTATAGCCGAGGGTATGTACATGTTTTCAACGACTTTGGCGCCGAGCTCGTCGTAGTCGACGACAGCCGTCGCGCCGCTTACGCGCTTTGCCAACTCTTCGGCAAGCGTTTCGTAGTCGATATCATTCGAGGGAATAACAATTTTATCTGCCACCTTTGCCGCGAGTTCGTCGAGGTCTACAGACGTCTCCGCGGGCTTTACGGACTCAACCGTCTTTAAAGCTTCCTGGTACATGGAACCCATCTGCGCGGAGAGATACTCAAGTTCCTGCTTAAGCTCCTTGGCTTCGGCTTCGATCTTGAGCATGATTGCGTCCCTGTCCATGTCCCTGTCGATGGCAGAGTCGATGACTTCCTGAACCTTCCCCTCTATCTTTTTGCTCTGGGCGGAGAGCTCGTCAAACTTGCTCTGCACGACCTTTTGGTGCTCTGCAAGCTGGGCGATGCGTTTTGCCGCGGCATCGTTGACCTGAGATATTTTGGCAACGTGGGCGCTTACCGAGTTGGACTGCTGAGCAATTTGCGCCACCACGGTCTGGTTCTGCCTGGCAAGCTGTTCTACCTTTGCGTCAAGCGTTCTGTTTTGTTGAGCCAACTTATCGACCTTGGTCAAAAGGAGGTCGGCTTTGGTCTGACCCGAACCGTTGTTGTTTACACTCATGATACACCTCGATAATTTGTAGTCCGCGGCGAGCACCGCAAATATTATTCCTTTATTTAGTTTACAACAAAATTTTGTAAATGTAAATAGTTCAGGGCAAAATTTTTTTGATTTATGACAATTTTTTTTGCCAATCCGCCTCCGTTACCCTTTAAATATGCCGCAGATATTCTTTCCTTCCGCAGAAGCGGCAGGGAAAAAGACTATGAATGCACTTTGTGAAAGACAATGAATTGCACTTCGTGCATGAATTGGCTTTGCCATGAATTGTTGCCTCAACTCCTCTTTTCAATTGGGTTTACTATCGGCAACATGAATTGCAAGCTGTGCTTGCATTGTGGTGAGTAATATTTTATAAATCGACCGAGGCACTACAAGGAGATGTTTCGACTACGCTCAATGACAGACCAAAGAAAATCTTTCGACCGAGAAGTATAATAATCTGTCATTCTGAGGCGAAGCCTAAGAATCTCTGCCTTAGCCACGCTCGCGCAGAAGAGACATTTGCGCCGACGAAACGTCACGTTTTCCGCAAGACGAGCACGGTTTATCCATCCATGCCCGATTGCGGAGTACGGCGGCGGGGACATTCTGCAAATTTATTTTTTTATTTTTATGCAAAACGCTTGTATATTTGCCGATAATAATGTATAATTGTTGCATACTTTACCCGAGTAAAGTCAATTTTTATGAATAAAAGGCGGGCGGAGAGGACAAAGAAAAATTTCACCCCTGCGCCCGGAAGGAGAATAATGAGAGTTTACAATTTTTCGGCGGGACCTTCCACCCTGCCGCTTGAAGTTTTAAAGAAGGCTCAGGACGAGTTCCTGGATTTTGCCGGCACGGGCATGTCGGTTACCGAAATTTCCCACCGCGACAAGGCATACGAGGCGGTTGTGCGCGACGCCGAAAATTTAACGCGCGAGCTTTTGAAAGTGCCCGACGACTACTGCGTGATATTTGTGCAGGGCGGGGCTTCCACCCAGTTTGCGGCTGTGCCCTTAAACCTTATGCACAGCGGCAAAGCGGACTACATAGTTACGGGCAACTTTGCCAAAAAGGCATGGCAGGAAGGTCAGCTTTACGGCGAGGCGGTAAAGATTGGCGACTCTTCCGATAAAGTTTACACCTATATTCCCGACGTGGATAAGCTGAGCTACACCGAGGGCGCCGACTATGTGCACATCACCTCCAACAACACCATATTCGGCACGAGATACGTAAAATTCCCCGCGTGCGAAGCTCCGCTCGTCGCCGACATGTCGTCGGAGATATTTTCGCGCGAGATAGACGTTTCTAAATTCGGCGTAATCTATGCGGGCGCGCAGAAAAACCTTGCCCCGGCGGGCGTGACGATAGTCATTGCAAAGCGTTCGCTCATTCAGGATCCGCTTAAAATCTGCCCCACCATGCTCAGGTGGAAGGTTCAGGACGAGAACGGCTCGCTGTACAACACTCCCCCCGCCTTCTCCATCTACATGGCAGACCTCGTGCTGAAAAACCTGAAGGAAAAGGGCGGCGTTGCAGCCATGAACGAAGCGGCAACATACAAGGCAAACCTCTTATACGACTTTATAGACAACTCGAAGCTCTACAAGAACAACGTCGTGCCCGAGTTCCGTTCGATCATGAACGTACCCTTCGTTACGGGCAGCGACGAGCTGGACGCAAAGTTCGTCTCCGAGGCGAAGAAGAACGGACTGGTGTCGCTTAAAGGGCACAGGCTCGTGGGCGGCATGAGAGCTTCCATTTACAACGCAATGCCCGCAGAGGGCGTTAAGGCGCTGATTGAGTTTATGAAAAAATTTGAAAGGGAGAACGCGTGATATGGCATCGATACTCAAACTCAATGCGATCAGCCCCCTTGCCGACCGCATATTCGAAGGATACGACTACAGCGAAAACGCCGCCGACCCCGCAGGGATTATGGTGCGTTCGGCAGCCATGGCGGAATATAAGACGGGGGATAACCTCCTCGCCGTCGCCAGAGCAGGCGCGGGCACGAACAACATACCCGTTGCAGAATACGCAAAAAAAGGCATAGTGGTTTTCAACACCCCCGGCGCCAACGCCAACGCCGTAAAAGAGCTGGTGGTATGCGAGCTGTTTTTGGGTGGCAGAAAAATTATCGACGCCATAGACTGGGTTAAGACCTTAAAGGGCGAAGGCGAAAACGTGGGCAAACTTGTCGAAAAGGGCAAGGGAAAGTTTGCGGGGCGAGAAATCGCAGGCAAAACGCTGGGCGTTATAGGTCTGGGCGCGATAGGCATAATGGTTGCCAACGCCGCAAAAAACCTCGGCATGAAGGTCGTGGGGTGCGATCCATTCCTCTCTACGCACAACGCGCTCATGCTCGACCCTTCGGTGGAGGTCGTGCAGACCAACGGGGAAGTTTTCAAAGCGGCGGACTTTATAACCGTGCACGTGCCCCTTACCCCCGACACCAAGGGCATGTTCAACAAGGATACGATAGCCCAGTGCAAGGACGGCGTAGTAATTATAAACAACTCGCGGGGAGAGCTCGTAGGCACCGCGGACATGATTTCGGCATTGGGTTCGGGCAAGGTTGCAAGATACATAACCGACTTTCCTTCGGCGGAGCTCATAGGCGTAGAGGGCGCAATATGCGTTCCCCATCTGGGCGCGAGCACACCCGAAGCCGAGGACAACTGCGCCGTTATGGCTGCGAGACAGCTCGTCGATTACATTGAAAACGGCAATATAACCAACTCGGTAAACTATCCCGCGGTGAGCGCGGCGAGGGAGGGCAGCGCGAGGATTTGCGTTTGCCACATGAATGTGGCAAACATGATAGCAAGGCTTGCGGGCGCCGTTTCAAAGCGCGGCATAAACATAGCCAATCTTTTGGATAAGGGCAAGGGCGACTATGCCTACGCCATAATAGATATCGACGGCGAAGCCGACGGAGAGCTTTTGAAGGAGCTTGAAGCCATAGACGGAGTTATCAGAGTGAGAGCTCTTTAAATACCTTTGCAACCACAAAAAAATGCGCGTCGAGCCGCGCATTTTTTTGTGGTTTTTGTTAATAATATTTTTAATAAATCCGAAAAACGGAGGTGTTTTATGGCAAAAAAGAAAAAGATAAAAAAACTCACGCGCGAACAGTACAACGCATATATAACCTTTTTGAAAAACGACGCGGCACTGTTCAATCCCGACGGAAGCATTGTAACGCCGGACATATTCAAAGACGAAGAGTGACATGCGCGTCCGCGCATATGCATTGGCATAAGCGGCATGTTTACACATATGTCAAAAAATTTATGTGCGCCCGCGCAAATGCGCGGGCGCACATATTTTAAATATCTGCAACGGGGCGCATATGCGCTAAAGAAGTATGCAGATGACCCCGCCCCTGCCCTCGTTTACGATTTTGGTGATGGCTTTGCGAAGCTTCGAGCGGGTGTCGTCCGCCATGCCCGAAACCTTGCCGGAAAGCCCCTCCTGCACCATATCCTTTAAAGTTTTGCCGAAGAAGTTGGTGTTCCACATGCCGTCGGGATCGCTTTCAAAGCCCTTCATAATCTCTCCGACCATGCCTTCGCCCTGCGCGGCAGAACCCATGATGGGCGAAACCTCCCCCGAGACGTCGACCTTTATGATGTGGTACGCGGGCGCGTTCGCCTTAAGTTTCACCCCGACGTTTGTGCCCTGCCTGAAGGAGGAGGGTTTTTCGAGGCTTAAGTCTTCATCCGAAGGGCGCACTATGCCGTAGCCGGTGACGCGGGCGCAATCGAGCGCATCCTTTACCTTTTCATAGTCCCTGCGCGCCGCCGAAGCCGACACGACGAAGCGCATGAGCGAGCATTCGTCGGCAATCTCCTCGCCCGCCGTTTCGGAGAGCAGTCTGTAAAAGGCGTCGCCCTTTATGTGCGCCGTGACCACGGCTTTCGATTCTTCGGGAAAAACCTCGACGTCGCATTCGTCCTGCCAGTTTTCGCACCCCTCGGTGACGGAGGATAGGTTTTTGCAGTCCTCGGCGCAGGTTATCCCCTCCACTCCCCTTCTTACGCAATTTATCAGCTCAGCCACCGCGGAGCTTTCGACGGGGAGCGACTGAACCCAGCCGGGAATATCGACCTCTATGCACTTTACTGGCGACCCGCCTATATTTTCTGTTGCCATAAACTTCCTCCCAATTGTCTTTACAATAGCTTATTGCCCACATCCTCCGATTATGAATAAAAATTCCGCTCCTCCCGAAATTTTCGGGAGGAGCGGAAAAGTTTATTCGGAATTTTTTATTTACATAAAGTCGTGAAGCGGTAAAATTCGTTTACCTCTTCAAGCGTTTTGAAGTTTACGATGAACATTCTGTCGCCCATCGCGCCCGAAAGAGCGGGGGCAACCCTTTGGGAGGCCTTCATATTTGCGCCGTACCTTGCGTAAATTTCGTCGTCGCCGTGCACATACGGCTTGCCGTCCCTTCTGCCCACGAAGGCGCAGTAGAACCTTTCGCCCACCGTCCGCAGAGTGCTGTCGTAAGCTATCATATCCGCCCAGATTTTATAGACGTCGGTAGAGTTCGCGTAGTTCATCATGTCGGGGGAGATGCCGCCCGAGGGGCGCATGTTGACTTCGAGGGCGACGACTTCGCCCTTTTTGCCCATGGGCTGGTCGCAGTTGAGGCGGAAAAATTCGAAGTGTATAAAGCGCGACTTTACGCCGAACGCCTTTAAAGCCCTGCGACCCGCGTCGCGGACGTCGTCGAAGGGTTTGTTGACGATATAGAACATGGAGCTGTCGCCCGTGTTGACCACGTCCATGAGCGAGCCCAGAGTTACGTTGCCCGTTTCGAAGATGGGTTCGCCCTCGGAGTTGACTATCGCGTCGTAGGAATTGACGGTGGCGTCGACATACTCCTCCATGATGTATGTTATGGGCAGCTTGGTCGCGAAAAAGCGCTTTAAATCCTCCTCGCAGGTCAGCCTGTGCGTATCGCTTGCACCCACGCCGTTATCGGGCTTGACGACGACGGGATAGCCCACCTTTTTTATAAACCTTTTGCAGGTATTTACGGATGTGGCAAGGCAGTAACGCGCCGTTTTTATGCCCGCCTTTTTATAGCACGCCTTCATGGCGGACTTGAATTTTACCCTCTTCATATCCTCCGGCATGAAACCGGAGGTTATGTTGAACTCGCGGCGGAGGCGGGCGTCGCGCTCGAGCCAGTATTCGTTGTTGCTTTCGAGCCAGTCTATCTTGCCGAAGCGGAAGGTGAAGAACGCTACGGCGCGGAACACCTCGTCATAGTTTTCAAGATTGGAAACCTTGTAGTACTCCGTGAGGCTGCTCTTGAGTTCGGGCAGCAGGTTGAAGTATTCGCAGTCGCCTATGCCTAAAACGTTGAATCCGTTGTCCTTTAATTGGCGGCAGAAGTGCCTGTGGTTTTCGGGAAAGTTGGGTGAAATGTAAATAAAGTTTTTCATGATTTGTCTTCGGTTAACCTTTTTATTAGAAATGTATATATGTCGTCCATAACCTGGGGCGCACAGTAGTCGTTTAAGATTTCGTGGCGGCAATCCTTATAGACGGTCATTTCGACGTCGCCTGAGCCCGCCTTTATAAATTTATCGTACAGTTTTTCAACCCCCTTGGAATAATTGCCCACGGGGTCGTCGCCGCCCGACACAAGGTACAGGGGCAGATCCTTCGGAGTGCTCTTTATGGTTTTTGAGCTGCACGCCTGACCGACTATGGAAAAGAGCGTTTTAAACCCGCCGCAGGTGAAGAGAGCGCCGCAGAGGGGGTCTTTAAGGTACATGTCTACGTTAGAGGGGTCGGCGGACAGCCAGTCCTTGGGGGTGCGACCTTCGAATTTTTTATACGAGCCGAATGCAAGCTTTTGTATGAAGGGCGAGCGGTGTTTCCAGCCGCGGAAGGCGGCGATTAAAGTGGCAACGACTTTGCCGGCGCCCGTGGCGATTGCAGGCTGAAAGCCCGTGCCCATTATGATTGCGCCCGCAAGTTCGGAGCCGTAGAGGGAGATATATTTGCGGCAGAAGAAGGAGCCCATGGAGTGACCGAGCATGAAGTACGGCAGCTCCGCCGTCTCCTCCCTGACCTTTAAGTTGAGGGCGCGGATATCGGCGAGCACAGTCTTTGAACCGTCGCCTCCGTCGAAGTAACCGAGCTCATCGGGCGTGAGGACGGACTGACCGTGCCCGAGATGGTCTTCCGCACACACAAGAAAACCCCGCTCCGCCATGTACTGCGCAAAGGGCGAGTACCTTAAGGCGTGCTCCGCCATGCCGTGGATTATCTGCAAAACTCCGCGTATAGCCCCCTTCGGGCGCCAGATATAGGCGTGAATTGTAGTTTTTTTATCCGCAGAAGGATAAGTTATTTCCGAATACATTTTTACCCCCTTTTTGCGTTTAAAATATGCGTTAACCGCAATATATTATCGGGCGAAACGCTCGCTTTGCCTTCCTCTACGAGGGAACACAGCTTCAGCGCGGCGTTTGTTACCGGCGTGGGAATCCCTGCCTTTTCGCCGTATTCCTTTATGACGCCCGCGACGAGGTCCATGTCGCACTTTTTGCCCGAAATGAGGTCGTAATACATGCCCGACACAAGATTTTTATGCTTTTTCATGGCGAAGGGTATGATAAGATAGGACAGCGCCTTTTTTATTCTGCCGTTGTAGTTGAGCCACTTTACGAGGTCGTGCCCCTGAATGGGGGCGGGAGTTATGCCGTTTGCAAGGGCACAGTCTATGCCCTCCTTTAAAATCGCCTGCGCGAGGCGGCGGCTTTTCCTTCCCTTTGCAATCTGCCCGAAGGTTAGAGAGGTAAGCGCCGAAAGAGAGGAAAACGCCGCGTTGACAATGAGCTTTGACCAGCGGGCGCCGACAAAGTTTTCAATCTCCTCCACCTCTCCCGCACATTCGAGATAGGGTTTTACAAGCTCCGCTTTTTGGTTTTTGAAAAAGGGCGAGCCGAGCGAAAAGGTCATGGCGTCGGGCGCGGAGGTGAGCATTACATGCCCCGGCTCCACAAAGGTTGCACCCCACGAGACGGCGCAGCCGAGCGTTTTATCCTCGCCGATAACTTCCGCAACCGACCTTTCGGGCAGACCGTTCTGGAGGGTGCATACAACGCCGCCGTCGGAGAGGCAATCCTTTAAAAATGTACACACCTCTCTATTGAGGCGCTGTTTGGTCATGAGAAAAATTATATCGTACCTGCCCGACATTTTATCGGGAGTGAGCGCCGTAACCTTTTGCGTGAACCCGCTGCCCGCGGCGAACGAAACGCGCGCCCCCGAGGCGTTGAGCATTTCGACGTGGCTGCGGTTGCGGGTGATTAAATCTATCTCCTTTCCCGCGCGGGAGATGAATGCGCCGAGCACGGTGCCCATTGCGCCCGCGCCGTAGATGCATGCCCTCATAAATCACCTTTCCCCCGAAATAAATTCGAAGGCGAGTTTCGCCATCGCCCTGTACGCCCCGTCGGATGGGTGAAGGTGGTCTCCGCTGTCGTAGCCTGAAGCAAAGGCGGCAGGGTCCTCATCGGAGCGGAGAAGCTCGTCGAAGTCAATACACCCCGCTATATCCCCCAGCGAACGCGCCCAGTTGTTGAAAGATTGCCTGAGCTCTTCGCGGAAGGGGGCGTACGTTCTCCAACCCTTTATGGGGAGAAGTGTGCCTATGCATATATCCAGCCCGTGCGCCTTTGCGATATCGAAATATTCCTCTATCCCCTTTTCGAGCTCGCCCGCCGTGGGCAGGTCGCTCATGGGACGAAAGGGGTTTACGTCCGTGCCGACGGGGTGAATTATGTCGTTTATGCCCTGCTGGATGATTACCGTGTCGGCGCCGCTGACGGTGGAAATTTCACGTTCGAAGCGGTGATGACCCGAGAGTCCGTAACTTTCGTAAGTTATGCAGCTGTACTCGCGCAGAACGCGGGTGCCGCTTGCCGCACGGCGGACTATTGCCGTGCGGTTGTAGGGGTCGTTCATGCACTCGAGGGCGAGATAGTCCGCCCAGCTCTGCGCCGTTATGCTGTCGCCGTATAAGATGACGGCGCGTTTATCGTCGTCGGTGTATAAATCGAGCCCCGAGAGAAAGTAAAAGGTGTTGGTGGTACGCGTTTTTTCGAGGGGAAGCACCTGCGAGAAAGTGCAGTCGCCTACAGAGAAAAAACCCTTGGAGAGGGGTCCGAGCGCGACAACGCCCGTACGCATGAGGGTGAACCCGCCGAGGTATATCGAGACGGCGAGCACGCCCTTGGGCTTGATGCGGAAGTTTATCTCATCCGAAAAGATCTCTTCGCCGGCGGGGATAGTTACGCTCTCCTCGCCCCCGAATGTGACGAGGCGGGCGTTGTGCAGCGAAATTTCCCTGTCGCCCATGGCGCGGGCGAGGGTTACGCGCGAGAGCGTTACGGGCTCCGTGCCGCAGAAATTTGAAAAATGCAGCCTCACCTTTTCGCCGCCTAAGGCGCAGGTGACGGGGTATCTTAAAGTTATGTCCTTTGCGTATGTTTCAGGTTTATGTTCGGTTATGGAGGGCGCGTTGCCCCAAACGGTGACCCACTTCATAGAGCTCCCTTATATCCTGGTAAAATTTATTATGGGAAAGAACGGAAAACTACTTTTTGAATAAAATTTTGCGTATTCCGCGCCAAAAATGCCCGTTGCAGGCTTCGATGAATCCTTCAGCCTGCACGGCGTTATAGTGCAGAAAGATCATTAAAAAGCGCAGTGGAAGGTAGTTCATGGAGTTTGCCAGAAGCTTATCGGCAAACCGCGCGTAGAGACCTGCGATGGACGCGAACAGCCGCGCAACAAACCCCTTGCAGTATTTAAGGTCGCGGACCTCAGTCAAAGGGGTGGCGACAAGCTTGCCCCTTTTAAGCTTTTGCGCGGGTTGGTCGGGGGATATGCGGCTGGCAAAGTACTCCTTATACCCCATCGGCTTGCCCCCGAAGGCGGGCGCCCGTCCGCGGCGGATTGTATCTTCGAAGAAGAAGGTGCGGCTGTCGGTGCCGAGATAGATTGCGTACTCTCCGCCCTCACTCCAGCCGCCCTTATACGTTCTGAAAGTGTAGGCGTCGAAGGGAATAAATACAGTGCGGCTTTCGCCAGGCTTAAGCTGTACCTTTTTAAACCCTTTAAGCTCCGCCGGGGATTTTTCGAGTTCTGGGCGGGGAGCCTTTACGTACATCTGAACGACTGTCGCGCCCTCCCTTTCGCCCGTATTGGTAACGGTTACGTACGCCCCGTTTTTATCCGCGCCTGCGCCCGAATAGGCGAAAGTTGTATAGGAAAGCCCGTAGCCGAAGGGGTACTTTACGGGAACGCCGAAGGTGTTGTAGTACTTATATCCCACGTAAATCCCCTCGGCATAGTCCATTTTGTAGGGATATTTGCCGTAAATTTCACCGCAGGGCACGTCGGCTTCGCTCAAGGGGTAGCTCTCCGCCAGTCTGCCCGAAGGGTTTATCTTGCCCGAAAGCGCCGCGACGACGGCGCCTCCGCCGCTCTGCCCCGAAAGGTAACTGTGCAGAACGCCGTCGCATAAACTGTCCCACGACATATCCACAACCGAACCGCAGGAAAGCACGGCGACTATCTTTTTGCCCAAACCTTTAAGCGCCGCGAGGAGGTTGAGCTGGTTTTCGGGCAGGTTTATGTGCGAACGGTCGCCGCTTTCAAGCTCCATATCCTCGCCCAGACCGAGGCACAAAACTATCGTATCCGCCCCTTTTGCAAGCTTTAAAGCCTGCCTTTCAAGCCTGCGGCTCACGCCGCCGTCGCGCCTGAAGCCGCGGGCAAAACCTATTAAATTGAGATCTGACTTTTTCATTTCCCCCAGTATGCTGTCGAGAAATGTAGGATTTACGAGGGAGGACCCCGCGCCCTGATAGCGGGGATTTGCGGCAAAATCGCCGATGAGAGCCACCTTTTCGCTCTCCGAAAGGGGAAGGGCTCCCTCTTCGTTCTTTAAAAGCACTATGCAGTTTTCGGCGCACCTGCGGGCAAACGCCGAGTGTTCCTTAAAGTCCGCGTCGGTGCGATTGACCTCGCCCGCCCTCCTTGAAAAGGCGAGCTGACGGGCAATCGACTCGTCGACGAGGTTTTCGTCGAGCTCGCCCCTTTCTACCGCCTCCTCCACGTCGCGGATGGAGAAGTCGCAGCGGGGCATTTCGAGGTCAACCCCCGCCTTTACGGAGGCAACTTTATCGTAAGTGCCGCCCCAGTCGGAGACGACGAGCCCGTCAAAGCCCCATTCACCCCGCAATATGCCGCGGATAAGCCCTTCGTGAGAGTTGCAGTAGGTACCGTTCAATTTATTGTAAGCCGTCATGACGGCGGCGGGCTTGCCCTCTTTTACGGCGATTTCGAAGCCCGTGAGGTAGGTTTCGCGAAGCGTTGCTTCGTCCACGCGGCAGTCGTACACCATTCGCGCAAGCTCGCGCGAGTTGACGGCGAAATGCTTTATGCACGCGGACACGCCGTTTTTTTGAATGCCCCGCACATATGCGGCAGCCATTTTGCCCGAAAGATAGGGATCTTCGGAAAAATATTCAAAATTTCTTCCGCACAGGGGAGAACGCTTTATGTTGAGACCGGGACCGAGCACCATGGAAACGCCCATGCAAGCCGCCTCCGAGCCGATATATGCGCCCAGCTCTTCTCCCAGTTCTTCGTCCCAGCTGCAAGCCACCGCCGCGGCGGTGGGAAAGCAGGTTGAAGGATGGGAGGTGCCCATGCCGAGGTGGTTGGGCATTTTGTCCTGCACCCTCAGCCCGTGGGGACCGTCCGAGACGGTGCGGGAGGCGAGACCTATCTCTTCGCATTCGGGCGTGGTCCAGAATCCGCTGCCCGTTAAAAGCCTCGCTTTTTCGCTTATGTTTAGTTTTTTAATGCTTTCTCTGTCGTCCATACTTTATCCTGCGAAAAATTACATGCAAAATTATACCACCATTCGGGTGCATTTGCAACATTATTGAGTAATTTTTATGTTTACGGACGAAATTTACAAAATTTTACGGAACGCACCGAAAGGCGCGTTCCGTATTTTAGGAGAACCCCCTGCGCTTTCGGGGGTCGGGTTGGGCGAAGTCAGCCTGCGCCGTGCACCGCGCGGGCGACGGAAGTTAAAAATTCCCTGAGACGCGCATCGGCATAGGCGCCGTATTGTTCAATTATTTTTACTATTGCAGAGCCGACTATGGCGCCGTCGGACTGCGCCGCCATATTCCTTGCCTGTTCGGGTGAGGATATGCCGAACCCCACACACACGGGGGTGGACGTAACCTGCCTTATTTGCGAACAGACAGAGGATATATCTGTGTCGATGCTTTCCCTCATGCCGGTTACGCCCATGGAGGAGACGAGGTAGATAAAGCCGCGGCTTTCCGCGCATACCTTTTTGATTCTGTCCTCCGAGGTGGGGGCGACCATATCGACGACGACAACGCCGTATTTTTGGGCGACCTCCTTCACCTCCCCGCTCTCTTCAAAGGGAATGTCGGGGATAATTACTCCCGAAACGCCCTCCTTTTTGCAGCGGGCAAAGAACCTTTCGTAGCCGTAAACATACACGGGGTTGGCGTACGTCATGAAGAGGAATGGCACCTTTTTTTGTATGCGCCCGACCATGGCGAAAATTTCCTCGAGGTGTGCCCCTCCCTTTAAAGCCCTCAAATCGGCGTTCTGAATGACGGGACCTTCCGCTATGGGATCGGAAAACGGTATGCCCACCTCGATTATGTCCACGCCGCTGTCCTGCATTATTTCAAGATATCTTTTACTGTCAAAAAGAGTGGGATCGCCCGCCGTGATAAAGCCGACGAACGCCTTTTTTCCGTTTGCGAAAACCTTTTGTATGTCAGTCATATATGTTCTCCCCCTTGTACCGCGCGATTGCAGCCACGTCCTTATCGCCCCTGCCCGAAAGGCAGACTATTATGCTGCCCTTTTTATCGATATCCTTTGCAAGCTTTACAGCATGGGCGAGAGCATGGGAGCTTTCAATCGCGGGGATTATGCCCTCCGTTTTTGAAAGAAGTTCGAAGGCTTCTACAGCCTCGTCGTCGGTGACGGGAACGTACTCCGCCCTGCCGATATCGTGCAGATACGCGTGCTCGGGACCTATGCCCGGGTAGTCCAGTCCCGCGGATATGGAATAGACGGGGGCTATCTGACCGTATTCGTCCTGACAGAAGAGGGAAAACATGCCGTGGAAGATACCCTTTTTGCCCGTGGCAATGGTTGCCGCCGTTTCGAGAGTGTTCACCCCCCTGCCTGCCGCCTCGCAGCCGATCAGGCGGACGCCCTTATCCCCTATGAAGTGATAGAACATGCCCATGGCGTTGGAGCCGCCGCCCACGCAGGCGACGACCGCCGCAGGCAAAGCGCCTTCGAGTGCTAAAATCTGCTCCCTCGCCTCCCTTGAGATGACCGCCTGGAAGTCCCTTACCATTGTGGGGAAGGGGTGGGGTCCCATTACCGAGCCCAGGCAGTAGTGCGTATCGGCAACCCTGTTGGTCCACTCGCGCATGCACTCGTTAACGGCGTCCTTTAAAGTTTTTGTGCCCGAGGTGACGGCGTGCACCTTTGCGCCGAGCAGTTTCATTTTATATACGTTTAAAGCCTGGCGGACTGTGTCCTCCTCGCCCATGTAAATTTCGCATTCCATGCCGAGGAGGGCTGCCGCGGTTGCAGTGGCTACGCCGTGCTGACCCGCGCCCGTTTCGGCGATGAGGCGTTTTTTGCCCATTTTTTTGGCGAGCAGAGCCTGACCGAGGGCGTTGTTTATTTTGTGTGCGCCCGTGTGATTGAGGTCCTCGCGCTTTAAATAAATTTTGCAACCGCCGATAAGCTTTGTAAGATTTTCCGCATAGTACAAAAGGGACGGTCTGCCCGCATATTCGTTTAAAAGCCTTGTAAGTTCGGCGTTGAACTCTTTGTCCTCTTTATAATATGAGTACGCCCCGTCGAGCTCCTCAATGGCGTGCATTAACGTTTCGGGCACATACTGCCCGCCGTATTCGCCGAATCTTCCCTTTTTATTTTCCATAGTTGCACTCCCTTGCTTTCAATATATAATCGCGTATTTTGTCAATATCCTTTTTGCCGTCCCTTTCCACCCCGCCCGAGGCATCGACTCCCCACGGGCGGACTAAACTTACAGCCTCGCATACATTTTCGGGAGTTATGCCGCCGGCTAAAATGACGGGCTTTTTTATTTCGGGGTACCTGCGCCACTCTATGCGCCTGCCCGTGCCGCCGCGGGCAACTTTGTCATAGGCGTCGAGGAGCACCATGTCGCAGTTTTCGGGATAACTTTCCGCCCTGCCGCCCTCGACCCCGACGGCTTTTATTACCGCGACGGGCGTAAGACTTTTTAGTTTTTGTATATACTCCCCGTCCTCGTCGCCGTGAAGCTGAACGGCGTCTATTATGCCATCCTCAACCATGCGGGCAATGCGGCACACGTCGTCATTTACAAACACCCCCACGCGCCGTATCGCGGGCGAAAGGCGGGAGGAAAAGTTTTTTACAAACTCATCCGAAACGCTGCGCTTAAAGCCTGCGGTGAGGATAAACCCGACATAGTCGGGGGTCAATTTATTCAAAAGCGGCACCAAAGACATATCAGTCATGCCGCACACTTTAACTTTGACCATTTAAAAGCCCCCTTAAAGCCCCCTTGCGGTCCCGCGCCCTCATGAGGTATTCCCCCACTAAAATGCCTTTTGCCCCAGCCGCCCTCTGAACCGCTGCGTCAGACGGGGACATTATGCCCGATTCGCTTATGAACAGACGGTCCCCCGCAAGTTCGCGCATGCGCGAAGCCTTGGTATTATCGACAGAAAAGTCGGAAAGGTTGCGGTTGTTTACGCCTATTATGCGGGCGCCCATGCCGAGGGAGGCTTTTATATGTTCCTCCGTTCTGCACTCGAAGAGGACGTCCATGCCCAGAGAGTCGGCAAGCATAAAGAGCTTTTCTGCCTCCCCGACTTCGAGCGCCGCCATGATAAGCAGTATGCAGTCGGCTTTGAGCGCGGCGCTTTCGTACACCTGATAGGGGGTGAGAATAAAGTCCTTCCTCAGCATCGGAATGGATACAACCCCCTTGATTTCCGCAAAAATTTTGTCGCTGCCCAGAAAGAAGTACGGCTCTGTAAGGCACGATATCGCTGCCGCGCCGCCCTCTTCATAGTCGCGGGCGATGGACAGATAGTCGAATTTTTCGTCTATAATCCCCTTGGAGGGGCTCGCCTGCTTTATTTCGGCTATCACTCCGAATGCGCACCGCCGCAACGCCTCCGAAAAGGCATAAGGTTTTTCGTACGGGCGTATGAGCTCTTTTATTGCCCCTTCGGGACGGAACGCCTCGTTTGCCCTTACCCTTTCGAGGGTACGGTTACAGATTGTTTGCAGAATGTCCTTCATGAGTTGGTTGCCCCGACAAATTTTTCGAACACATCCATCGCCCTGCCCTCGTCGATAAGCCGCCTTGCAATACGGGCGCCCTCTTTGAAATTTTTTGCCCTGCCCGCAAGATAGAAGCACATGGCGGAATTTATTATCACCGCGTTGCGGCAGGCGCTCTCTTCGCCGCTTAAAACACTGAGCATGATCTTTGCGTTGTCACCGGGCAGACCCCCGACTATGTCGGATTTTTTAACCCTTTCCACACCGAAATCTTCGGGCGAAACGGTGTATACCCTCTCCCTTCCTCCGATTATTTCACAGCAATATGTTTCGCTTGAGAGGGAGACCTCGTCGAGCCCGTCGCAGCCGTATACAGAGATTACCCTTTGAGTGCCGAGGCGGCTTAAAACGCGGGCGAGGGGCACGACCATGTCCCTTGAGTACACGCCCAAAAGCTGCATCTTTGCGCGGGCGGGATTGCCGAGGGGTCCCAATATATTGAAAATGGTGCGCACTCCCAGTGCTCCGCGGACGGGGGCGGCGTACTTCATGGCAGGGTGGTAAAGCTGGGCGTGCAGGAACATGAAGTTACAGCCGTCCATTACCTCCTTTGCCTTCATGGGTTCCACCTTTAAGTTGGCTCCGAGTTCGGTTAAAACGTCTGCCGCGCCGCACTTTGAGGAGACCGAGCGGTTGCCGTGCTTTGCAACCTTTATTCCCCCCGCCGCCACGACGAACGCCGAGCAGGTGGAGATGTTGAATGAACACGACCCGTCGCCGCCCGTGCCCACTATGTCCATGCTGTCCGAAGTAACGGGGCAGGGCAGCGCCGCTTCCCTCATGACCTGCGCGGAGGCGGTTATTTCCTCCACGGTTTCGCCCTTTAAGCGGAGCGCCGTTAAATAGCCGGCAATCTGAACCTCGTCGGCACAGCCTTCGAATATATCGCGCATGGCGCCCGAAGCCTCCGCATAGGAGAGGTCGCCGCCCTCGTCAACCAATTTTTTTATTGCTTCCCGTATCATAAATTCACCTCGTTTCAAGCGATAGAAAATTAAAAATGATGTCCCTGCCGTGTTCGGTTAAAATGGACTCGGGATGAAATTGCACCCCGAATATGTTGTAATCAACGTGTTGCAAGCCCATGACTTCGCCGTCCTTTGTCTGCGCCGTAACCTTGAGCCTCTCGGGAATTTTTCCCGCGGCGAGCGAGTGGTACCGCGCAACCCGTATAATTTCAGGCAGACCCTTGAATATGGGGCAGGCGGGGTCTATTTTTACTTCGTCTGCCTTGCCGTGCATGAGCTTTTTCGCATATGTTACCGTGCCGCCGAAGGCTTCGCATATGCCCTGATGCCCCAGGCACACGCCCAGAACGTTTGCCCTGCCCGCAAAATGCAGTGGAACCGCCTCGGTTATTCCCGCCTCTTCAGGGCGCCCCGGTCCGGGGGAGAGAATTATGTGCGTGGGGGAAAAGAGCTCTTCTATCTGCCCGCAGGTGTACTCGTCGTTTTTCACCACCTTGACTTCGGGGCAGATTTCGCCGACGTACTGGTACAGATTGTACGAAAATGAATCGTAGTTATCGACAATCAAAACTTTAATCATTTCACACCCCGCAGCTCTTTATTATTGCTTCGCGCATGGCGGCAGACTTATTTACCGTTTCCGTAAACTCGCTTTCGGGCTTGCTGTCGGCAACTATGCCCCCGCCCGCGCGGACGGTAACTTCGTTTCCGCGCTTTGTTGCGGTGCGTATGGCTATGCAGAAGTCGCCGTCGCCGTCGAATGAAACATAGCCCACAGCCCCGCCGTACACGCCCCGCGTTTCGCCCTCTTCGAGCACGGAGATAATTTCCATCGCCCTGCGCTTGGGCGCACCAGACAGGGTGCCCGCGGGAAGGGTGGCGCTCAAAGCGTCGAGCACGTCCTTACCCTCTTCAGCCTTTCCCGTCACGCACGAGGTTATGTGCATAACGTGGGAAAAGCGGTAAATCTTTTTGTAGTCATCCACTTTTACGGTACCGAACCTGCAAATCTTGCCGAGGTCGTTTCTGCCGAGGTCGACGAGCATGTTGTGTTCGGAAATTTCCTTTTCGTCGGCAAGCAGTTCACGCTCCAAAGCCGCGTCCTCTTCGTCGGTCTTGCCGCGCGGACGGCTGCCGGCTATGGGGAAAGTGGAGACAATTCCCTTCTTTAACTTAACAAGCGTTTCAGGGGAGGCGCCCGCGATTTCGCACCCGTCCATGTTGAGGTAAATCATGTAGGGCGAAGGGTTCGTCGTCCTTAAAATCCTGTAGGAGTTTAAAAGGCTCCCCTCAAATTGCCCCCGCCATATATTGGAGGGAACGCACTGGAAGATATCGCCTTCCCTCACGTGCGCCTTTGCCTCCTCCACCTTTTTTTCGTACTCCTCTTTTCCGAACCTCATTTCAAAGGGCGAAAGCTGAGTAAGTTTTTCGCTCACCTGACGCCCGCCCCTTTCGACGAGAGAGAGCATGCCGCCGAGAACCGAAAGAGCTTCTTCATACCCCTCCCGCGTGAGCCCCTTTAAGGGCAGGTTTACTATAACGTATATTTTTTGCGAAAAATTGTCGTAAGCGATTACCTTGTCGAAGAGCATCAGCTTACAGTCGCCGAAGTTCCCCGAAGGCAAAAAGTCCGCCCTTTCATAATACTTATAGTATTCATATGAAAAGTATCCCACAAATCCGCCGGTGAACGGGGGCAACCCCTCGGTACGGGGCATTGCACACCTGCCGAGCTCCCTCCTTATTTCGGCATTGGGGTCCGAAGTGCTGCGCGAAACTTTTTCACCCTTCCTCTCTACGGTTAAAACGCCGTCCTTTAAAGAAAGGGTTACAACGGGGTCGAAGCCGATGAACGAATACCTTGCAATCTTTTCTCCGCCCTCTATCGATTCAAACAGAAAGCACCTTCCGTACCTCTCCTTTACGGCGCTGAGGCACTGAATGGGCGTTGCCGCGTCGGCAAAGGTTGCAATATAAACGGGCGCTCTGCCGAAGCCCTGAGATTGAAGCTTTATAAGCTGTTCAAAAGTAAAGCTTGCATTCATGGTAATTGCCCCCTTTTTTTGATAGAAAAAAGCCCCTGCCGCAACGCAAAAACACGTTGCAACAAGGGCGTTGAATATTAACGCGGTGCCACCTTGATTTATAACTCTAAGGAACAAAAAATATTCCCCCTCCCTTAACGCGGGAAAACGTCGGCAATTTTAAAGCCGCCCTCCGCAGTCCATATTGCTCGGAAGCCCCTGCGCACCTTTCACCGCCGCGCGCTCGCTTTAAGGAACTTTTATCCGCCTTTTTTCTGCATCATCGGTTTACTTTATTAAGGTAAAGTGATAAATTAAATACATTTTACCATACAGTATATGCTTTTGTCAAGAGCCGCGTTAAAATTTTTGTAAATTTTTTTTATACCACTTGACAGCGCCCCGTTTTGGTGGTATGATATAAGTACTAAAGATAAGATTTAATCTTAATAAAGGAGACAAAAGATGGCTGAAAAGAAGAACATTTATGCAGGAACAAAGACCGAAAAGAATCTTTGGGAGGCATTTGCGGGCGAAAGCCAGGCGAGAAACAAATACACATACTTTGCGTCCGTAGCAAAAAAGGCTGGCTACGAGCAGATTGCCGAGCTCTTTTTAAAGACCGCGGAAAACGAAAAGGAGCATGCAAAGCTGTGGTTCAAGCATCTCGGCGGCATAGGCACGGTTGAGGAGAACCTGCTTGCGGCTGCCGAAGGCGAAAACTTTGAATGGACGGACATGTACGACAGAATGGCAAAAGAGGCAGAAGAGGAAGGATTTACCGCGCTTGCCGCACAGTTCAGAGGCGTTGCCGCCATTGAGAAGAGCCACGAGGAGAGATACCGCGCACTTTTAAAGAACGTGGAGACAAAGAGCGTATTCGAAAAGTCGGGCGTTCAGGTTTGGGAATGCAGAAACTGCGGGCACATAGTCGTTGGCACCTCCGCCCCCGCCGTATGCCCCGTATGCGCACACCCCCAGGCTTACTTCGAAGTGAGAAAAGAAAACTACTGATTATACTGCGGATAAGGAAAATTGCCGCAATATAATATATTCGGCTCAAACGCAAAAGACATAAAAACGACGCGTCGGTACCGACGCGTCGTTTTAAATATTTTGGAATTTGGTTTAATGATATATTGGGGCAATTGCTTTATTTCAATCATATATGCGGGGCAATTGCCGCATGGTTGCACGCAGGATATATGCGTGGCAATTACCTTACGCAGTCAGAATAGAGAGGGTGAGCGGCGCAGAGCTTGGCGACCTCTGCGGTGACATAGTTGAACGCCGCCTCCTTTTCCTCGATTATCTTTGTGATGAGGCGGGCGATGGTTCTTGCATCCTCCTCCTTCATGCCGCGCGTGGTCATGGCGGGCGTGCCTATGCGTATGCCCGAGGTGACGAACGGCTTTTGCGTATCGAAGGGAATGGCGTTTTTGTTGACGGTTATGTGGACCTCGTCGAGCATCTTTTCGAGCTCCTTGCCCGTCATGCCCTTTGAGGTTAAATCGAGAAGTATGAGGTGGTTGTCGGTGCCGCCCGAGACCATGTTGACGCCGAGCTTTGAAAACTCGTCCGCCATAGCCTTTGCGTTTGAAACTATCTGTGCCTGGTACTCCTTGAATTCGGGGGTGAGGGCTTCCTTGAAAGCCACTGCCTTTGCGGCAATTATGTGCATTAAGGGACCGCCCTGAATGCCGGGGAACACCGCCTTGTCGATAGCCTTGCCGTACTCCTCTTTGCACATGATGACGCCGCCGCGGGGTCCGCGGAGGGTCTTGTGCGTGGTGGTGGTTACAAAGTCGGCATAGGGCACGGGCGAGGGATGAAGCCCCGCCGCGACGAGACCTGCAATGTGGGCGATATCTACCATCATGTATGCGCCGACCTTGTCGCAGATTTCCCTTATGCGCTTGAAGTCTATGACCCTCGGATAAGCCGAAGCGCCCGAAACAATCATTTTGGGCTTGCACTCGAGGGCTATTTTTTCCATCTCGTCGTAGTCGATGGTCTGGGTCTCTTTGGTCACGCCGTAGGGCACGATGTGGAAGTACTTGCCCGAAATATTTACCGGCGAGCCGTGCGAAAGGTGACCGCCGTGGGCGAGGTTCATGCCCATTACCGTATCGCCGGGCTGAAGCATGGCGAAGAACACGGCGAGGTTTGCGCTGGCGCCCGAGTGGGGCTGAACGTTGCAGTACTCGCAGCCGAAGAGTTCCTTAAGGCGGTCGCGGGCGAGGTTTTCGGCAATGTCGACAAACTGGCAGCCGCCGTAGTAGCGGTGGGCGGGGTAGCCTTCGGCATACTTATTTGTAAGGTGGCTGCCGGCGGCAGCCATGACTGCGGGGGATACAAAGTTTTCGCTGGCGATTAGTTCTATGTTGCCCTGCTGGCGCCCAAGCTCGAGCTTTAACGCTTCGGCGACCTCTGGGTCGGTCTGTTCTATGAGTGAAATATCTATCATTCTCTTTCTCCCGATTTATAATTATGCAGATATTATACCATATAAAATAAAAATATACAATAATTTGAATATAAAACTTATAAAATTTTTCCGCCCCGCTTATTAAATAAGCGGGGCGGAAAGATTATAAGTTGTCTGATAAAAATTGTTCGAATTCGCCTTCGGGCATGAAGCCTACGGATTTTGCCGACATTTCGCCGTCTTTAAAGATTGCGATATAGGGAATGGACATTATGCCGTAGCGCGAGGCTATGTCCATGCACTCGTCGACGTCCACCTTTACGAACACCGCCTCCGCCGCGTGCTTTTCGGCAAGCTTCGTAAATACGGGGGCGAGCATTTTGCAGGGACCGCACCATGTGGCGAAGAAGTCGCACACCACGGGCTTGTCACCCTTCAACAGCTCGTTGAACTGAGCCGAACTGACCTGCTGAGCCATTTTTTATTCCTCCTTTATCCTTTAATATAATTTATAAGTTCGCCGAAGTCAACCTTTCGGGTTGAGCCGTCGGACATTTTTTTGACGTTTAAAGCACCCTCGGCAAGCTCGTTGCCGCCGATGACCGCCACATATGTGGCGCCCGATTTATCGGTATACTTGAGCTGAGCCTTTAAGGAGCGGTTCATTAAGTCGCACTCGGCGGCAATACCCTCGCGGCGGAGGGATGCGGCGAGTTCGAAAGCCTTGGCGCGGGTGACCGCGTCCATGCCTGCAAGATATATGTCGGGCACGGGCGGCGCGGGAAATTCTACCCCGGTGTTTTCCATGAGGAGAATGAGCCTTTCGAGCCCCGCGGCAAAACCGACTGCAGGGGTGGAAGGTCCGCCGAGTTCGGAGATCAAAGAATCGTACCTGCCGCCCGCGCAAACTGTGCCCTGCGCGCCTATTGAGGTGGAAACAAACTCGAACACGGTGCGGGTGTAGTAGTCCAGCCCCCTTACTATGCCGGGGTTGACGGTAAAGTCCAGACCCTGTGCGGCGAGCAGATTTTTTACCTCGTCGAAGTGTGCGTAGCAGTCGGGGCATAGGTAGTCTAAAATTCTGGGAGCGCCCGCCGCTATCTTTTTGCACCCCTCCTCCTTGCAGTCGAGCATGCGCAGGGGGTTCTTTTCAAACCGCTCTTTGCAGGTCGAACACATTTCATTGAGGTGAGGCTCGAAGTATGCCTTGAGCGCCTTGTTATAGTCGGCGCGGCAGCTTTTGCAGCCTATAGAATTGAGCTCGAGCCGGACGTTCTTAATGCCGATTTTTTCAAGAAAGGACGAAGCGGCGAAGATGCACTCCGCGTCAGCCGCAGGCTCAGCCGAACCGTACATTTCCACACCGAACTGGTGAAATTCCCTCAGCCTGCCCGCCTGCGGTCTTTCGTAGCGGTAGCAGGGGGTGATATAGAAGGACTTCATGGGCAGAGGGCTGGAGGCGAGTCCGTTTTCTATGAACATTCTCGCTACGCCCGCCGTGCCCTCGGGCTTTAAAGTTATCGAGCGGTCGCCCTTGTCGAGGAAGGTATACATCTCCTTGTTGACAATGTCGGTCGTGTCGCCCACGCCGCGGGCGAAAAGTTCTGTGTGTTCGAACACGGGAGTGCGCACTTCGCGTATGTTGAACACGCGTGCAACCTCCCTTGCGCAGTTTTCAATATACTGCCACTTATATGATTGCGACGGCAAAACGTCCTTTGTTCCCTTGGGTACTGAAATCATAACCTGTTCCTTTTAAGCTTTATTTGTAACCTTGAATTACTCCTCCGCGGAAGAGAAGCCCGTAACCTTTAAGTGCTTGCGGTTGCCGCACACCTGCATGAGGCGGGAGATGTGGTCGTTGACGTACTTTTTATCGATTTTTACGGTGACGAGCGGATAGTCGTTGCCGCCCGCCTCGAAGGAGATATCCTCCAAAAGGTACTCCATAACGGTGTGGAGGCGGCGGGCGCCGATATCCTCGGAGGTGTTGTTGAGCTCTTCTGCGACTTCGGCTATGCGCTCTATTCCGTCGGGCGTAAACTGCAGGTCTATGTTGTCCACCCCTAAAAGGGCTGCGTACTGCATGGTTATGGCGTTGTGCGTCTGTGTTAAGATATTGACGAAGTCCTCCTTTTTTAAGCTGTTGAGCTCGACGAGGACGGGGAAGCGCCCCAAAAATTCGGGAATTAAATCCTCCACCTTGGAAACGTGGAAGGCGCCCGCGGCGATGAAGAGAATGTAGTCTGTCTTTACGGGACCGTACTTTGTCATTACGGTGCAGCCCTCTACGATGGGCAATATGTCGCGCTGAACGCCCTCGCGGGAGACGTCGGGACCGCCGCCGTGCGAACCGCCCGCAATTTTATCTATCTCGTCTATGAAGATTATTCCGTCGTTTTCGGCGCGGCGCAGAGCTTCGGTCTGAACAGAGTCGTTGTCGATGAGCTTGTCCGCCTCCTCTGCAATGAGCAGGTTTTTAGCCTCCCTTACGGTTATGCGCCTCTTCTTTCTTCTGTTCATGCCGAGGGAGCCGAAAACCGACCCCAAATCTATGGCTGCGCCCTGCCCGGGGGAGAGCTCCAAAGGCTTGGGATTGTCGGCAACTTCAATCTCTATCATGGTCGAATCGTACTTGCCGGCATGAATGTCGTCGACGAGGTTGTTTTCAAACACCTCTTTTGAGAATTCGCCCCTCTCCTCCTTCTTCATTTCGGCGAGAACTTTGGCGATCCTGCGCTCGGCAATGGCTGTGGCGCGGTAGGAGACCTCCTGCGTCTTTTCCTCTTTGACGAGCCTCATGGCGCATTCGGCGAGGTCGCGGATCATGCTCTCGACGTCACGCCCGACGTAGCCCACTTCGGTGTACTTTGTCGCCTCAACCTTTAAAAAGGGAGCTTTGACGAGCTTTGCAAGCCTTCTGGCAATCTCGGTTTTGCCCACGCCCGTGGGACCCTTCATTATAATGTTCTTGGGCGTGACCTCCTCGCGAAGTTCGGGGGAGAGCTGGGCTCTGCGGTAGCGGTTGCGCAGGGCTATAGCCACAGCCTTTTTCGCCTCGTCCTGACCTATAATGTATTTATTGAGTTCGTGAACTGTCTGTTTGGGTGTCAAATCCATTTTTTATTCCTTTTCAATTATTGATTTATACCCCGCAATATATTCGAGCGAACGCCTTGCGAGGGCGGCATATCTCTCCTTTTTGTCGCGGATTTTTTCGTTTCCCGCGCGGAGTATGCCGAAGTTGGCGTTCATGGGGGTGAAATTTTGGTTTGGTGCCGATATATGTGCCGACAAAGCGCCGAGCACACATAAATTTTCGGGAACCATGGGGGGAAGATTTTTAAGCTTTCTGTCCATGTGTATCGCACATAACAGCCCGCTCGCCGCGCTCTCCACATACCCCTCCACGCCGGTTATCTGACCCGCGAAGAAGAGTTTGCCGTCGCTCTTTAACGAGAAGTCGGCGTTTAAATTTTCGGGGGAGTTTATGTAGGTGTTGCGGTGCATTACGCCGTAGCGCAGAAATTCGGCATTTTTGAGGGCCGGGATTATCGAAAAAACCCTCTTCTGCTCGCCGAACTTTAAATTTGTCTGGCAGCCGACTAAGTTGTACGCCTCGCCTTCGGCGTTCTCTTTGCGGAGCTGTAAAACGGCGTAGTATTTATTGCCCTCGCCATCCCTCAGCCCCACAGGTTTGAAGGGTCCGAAGCGGAGGGTCTGTTCCCCCCTCGCCGCCATCACCTCGACGGGCATGCAGCCTTCGAAAATTTCGCCCTTTTCAAACTCGTGCAGATGCGCCCTCTCGGCAGAGAGCAGAGCGGAGACAAACTCTTCGTACTCCTCGCGGCTTAAAGGGCAGTTTATGTAATCATCGCCCCCCTTGCCGTACCTGTCGCCGACGAAGGCGAAGTTCATGTCTATGGAGCGGCGGGAGACTATGGGCGCCGAGGCGTCGTAGAAGTGCAGCCCGCCTCCCAGTTTTTTTTGTATGTCCTCCGCGAGCGCGTCGCAGGTCAGAGGTCCCGTGGCGATAATGCACCACTCGCCAAAAGGCAAGCTTTTTACCTCCTCGCACACGACATCGATATTAGGGTGGGAGGTTATTTTTTGCGTGATACAACCCGCAAACTTATCCCTGTCGACGGCGAGCGCTCCACCCGCGGGCACGGCTGTTGCGTCAGCGCATTCGATTATCATGGAGCCGAGTTCCCTCATCTCCTGCTTTAAAAGTCCGCAGGCGTTGGAATACGGGTCGTTGCCCTTTAAGGAGTTAGAGCATACGAGTTCGCCGAAGTTTTTATTTGAGTGGGCTGGGGTGAAGCTTTGGGGCTTTATGTCGTAAAGTCGGACATGATAGCCGTGCTGCGCGAGGGCGTAAGCCGCCTCGCACCCCGCGAGCCCCGCTCCGATAACCTTAATTGTCGTCATTTTTTTCGGGTGCGGGCGCCGAGTATGTGCAGTTTTTGTCCGAGCACCTTATTTTGTCGCCCCTGCGCACAAGGTATTTGCCGCATACGGGACACTTGTCGCCCGTGGGAACGTCCCAGCTTAAGAACTTGCAGGCGGGATACCCCGTGCAGCCGTAGTAAATTTTTCCGTTTTTGGAGCGCATTCTGCGCATGGGCTTGCCGCACTCGGGGCACTTGCCGTCCGTCTTTTCGCCCTCGCGCACGGCGCCTTCGGGGGAGCTGAGGGGCTGCTTCGCGTTGCAGGAGAGGCACTCCGTGTACTCACCGTACTTGCCCTTTTTGATGAGCAGCGTGCCGCCGCAGGAAGGGCATTTTTTATCTGAAATTTTTGCGTCTATCGGCAGAATGGTCGAGCACTCGGGGTAGTTGGGGCAGGCAAGGAATTTGCCGTAGCGCCCGCTCTTTACCACCATGTTTGCGCCGCACTTGGGGCAGCGGACTTCGGAAATTTCCGCCTCGCTTTCGCTTACTATGTTGGAGCACTTGGGATAGTTGGAGCAGGCGAGATACTTGCCGTATTTGCCGTTGCGCCTTATCATTGGCGAGCCGCATTTTTCGCACTTTATGTCCGTCATCTCGTCGCCGTCGCAGGCGGCGGTGCGCAGATTTTCGGCAAAGCCGGGATAGAAATCGGCGATTATCTTGTGCCAGTCGACGCCGCCCTCCTCAATCTTGTCGAGGTCGGCTTCCATTCTCGCCGTAAAGCCGACGTCCATTATGTCCTTGAAGTAGTGGCAGAGCATGTCGGTTATCTTATAGGCAATTTCGGTGGGAACCATATACTTGCCGTCCTTTACCACATACTTGCGCTTGTTTAAAACGGAGATTATCGAGGCGTACGTCGAAGGTCTGCCGATACCCTTTTCGTCCATGGTCTTTACGAGCGAAGCGTCGGTATACCTCAAGGGGGGACGGGTGAATTTCTGCTCCCTTTCGAGCTTTTTCAAGTCGAGCTCGTCGCCCTCGCTTAAGGGTGGCAGAAGCTTTGCGCTCTCCTCCTCTTCGCTTCCGTCCGAAACATTCTGGTAAGCGGCGGTGAAGCCAGCAAAGAGGAGCGACTTTCCGCTCGCCTTGAAGGTGTAGCCCGAGGCCTGCGCTTCAATCTGCATGGAGTTGTACTGCGCTTCAGCCATCTGCGAGGCGACGAAGCGGTCGTACACGAGCTTGTATATGTTGTAGTGTTTTTTATCGAGAAACTGTTTTACGCTGGCGGGCGTGACCGAAAGATTTATGGGTCTTATCGCCTCGTGCGCGTCCTGCGCACCCTTTTTGGTGGCATATATGTTGGGGCGAACGGGCACATAGCTTTCGCCGTAGGTGTTTTTTATGAACTCGCGCGCCATCTCCTGCGCTTCGACTGCCACACGGGTTGAGTCGGTACGGATATAAGTTATGAGCGCAATGTGGTCGCCGCCGACGTCCATGCCCTCGTACAGGTGCTGGGCGACGAGCATGGTCTCGGGCGAGGTCATGCCGAACTTATTCGAAGCGTCCTGCTGGAGGGAAGAGGTCGTGAAGGGCGCGGGGGCGTGCGATTTGGTTACGCCGCTCTTTACCTTTGTTACGACGAACTGCCCCGCCCTTATCTTAGCTTCAACCTCGTCCGCCTGCTCCCTGCTCACCGACTTGCCGCTCTTTTTGAGCTGATAGGTGGCTTTGAAGGGGGCGTACTTGCTCTCTTTATCCTGCAGTGAAGCCGCGAACACATAGTATTCCTCGGGCACGAACGCGGCGATTTCGCGCTCTCTGTCGACGATGAGACGGAGAGCCACCGACTGCACGCGCCCGGCAGATAAGCCGCTCTGTATGCGGTTGTTTAAAAGGGGAGAAAGTTTATAGCCCACGAGACGGTCGAGAACCCTCCTCGCCTGCTGGGCGTCGACTAAATTATAATCTATCTTCCTGGGGTGCTTGAGGGCGTTTTCAACCGCCTTGGGGGAAATTTCGTTGAATTCCACGCGGTTGAGACCGTTTTCATCCATGCCGAGAACGGTCTGAAGATGCCACGATATTGCCTCGCCCTCGCGGTCGGGGTCTGTTGCAAGGTAAACTTTGCCCGCCTTTTTCGCCTCCTCTGAAAGGCGCTTGATAACTTCCTTTTTGCTGGGAGTAATCTCGTAGCGCGGCTCGAAATTATCGGTAATCTTTACGCCGAGGGTGCGCTCCGGCAAATCGCGGACGTGCCCGCCCGAGGCGTCGACCCTGAACTTGCCCTTTAAATATTTAGAAATTGTTTTCGCCTTGGAGGGCGATTCGACTATTATTAAATCCATTTAAAAAACTCCGTAGGCTCCGCCGCGGAAAATGCGGGAAGCTTTTATACCGCTTCGTAGTTATTGCCGCCGCACCGCGCGACGAGCCCCTTGATTTCGAGGGAGGAGAGAAGAGTCACCGCCTCGAACGCCATAACGCCGACGCCCGCGGCTACCGCCTGAACGTGGGAACGCCCGTTGTCCTTTAAAAAGCAAAGCACCTTGCGCTCGCCCGGGGTGAGCGGCTGTTGTTCCGCTTTGTATTCTAACCCGAACGCGCCCAAAATGTCAAGCGGGTTTGTGCAGAGCGCCGCGCCGTTTTTTATGAGTTCGTTGCAGCCCTCGCCCGCGGAAATGCCCAAAGAATGGGGAAAGGCGAACACCTCCCGCCCATAGTCGGCGGCGTAGTTTGCCGTAATAAGCGCTCCGCTCTTTTTGGGCGCGGAGACGACGAGCACCCCGCGCGAAAGCCCCGCGATTATGCGGTTGCGCACGGTGAACATATAGCGCTGAACGGCGATGTGCGGCTGCCATTCCGAGATGATGAGCCCCCTTTCCTCCACGCTCTTCAACAGCGAAGAATTAGAGGAGGGATAAATATGGTCCATGCCTCCCGGGAGCACGCAGATTATGTTTCCGCTCTCCAGCCCGCCCTTTACGGCGGCGGAATCCGCTCCGTCGGCAACGCCCGTGACCACCGTCATAACGCGTGAAATTTCGCCTGCAAACTTTTTACACGCCGCAAGCGTTGAAGCGGGCGTGCGGCGGGAGCCGACTATTCCAAGGCATTCGCCCTTTAAAAGAGAGGTTCTGCCCCTGCAATACAATACGTGCGGCGGCGCGGGAATATTTGCAAGCCTTTCGGGATACTCTGCGCTTTCCGGCGTTACGCACACTATTCCGCGGGCGTCGAGTCTTTCTAAAATCTGCGCCCTGTAAGCTTCGCTTGAAAAGAGCGCCCTCATTTTATTATATACTCCGCCGCCGACGCTTTTAATCAGAATTTGTTCATATTTTATGTGCTCGCCGCGTTTACCGCACACTGCCGCCAGAAAACACGCCTTCTGCTTATATGTAAAACCTTCGAGGCTGTCGGCGATTATATAGCCGAGCTCGCTTTGCGAATAAGTCATTGTTCTTTAACGTCAAAATTTCTGTAGGAGGTCGCCTCTAAAATGTGCTGCGGCTTTATCTCCGCCGAATAGTCGAGGTCGGCTATAGTGCGGGCAACCTTAATTATCCTCGAGCGAGCCCTTGCCGACAGGGAAAGCCGCTCGAACGCGCTCTTTAAAATGCGCTCGCAGTCGGGGGAGAGCTGACAGTACTTCTTTATCTCCCTTTCGCCCATTGAAGCGTTGGTCATGGGGGAGCCGAACCGCTCGCGCTGGATGGCGCGGGCTTTTTCCACCCTCTTTTTAATTTCCGCCGAGCTCTCCCCTCCCTCCTCCGAGGCGAGCTCTTCGTACTTCACGCCGTCCACCTCGACCTGAAGGTCGATGCGGTCGAGAAGGGGACCCGAAATTTTTGCGCGGTACTTTTTTATCTGCGCGGGGGTGCAGGTGCACTCCTTAAACGTCGAGCCATAGTTGCCGCAGGGGCAGGGGTTCATGCTGGCGCACAGCATGAAGTCGGCAGGGAAAGTGACGGCGCCGCCCGCGCGGGAGACGGTTATCTGCTTATCCTCGAGCGGCTGGCGGAGCGCTTCGAGCGCCGAGCGGGAATATTCGGGCAGCTCGTCCAGAAACAGCACGCCCTTGTGCGCCTTGGAAATTTCGCCCGGCTTGATTTTGGAATTGCCGCCTCCGCACAGCGACACTGTGGTTGCAGTGTGGTGGGGCGTGCGGAAGGGGCGGAGAGAAATTATTCCCTCCTCCGAAAGATCGCCCGCAACCGAGTGGATCTGCGTGACCTCCAAAGCCTCCTCGAAGGTGAGGTCGGGCATTATGGTGGGAATACACCGCGCCAGCATGGTCTTGCCCGCGCCCGGAGGACCCGAAAGCAGAATGTTGTGCCAGCCCGCGACGGCGATCTCCAGCGCCCTTTTTGCTATCTGCTGACCCTTTACGAGCGCCATGTCGGTACCGTACGAAGAGCTCTTCAAAACGGCTGTAAAACTCTTTGTCTCAACGGGGCTGAACCGCCTTTCGCCCGTGACAAGGGCAACGGCTTCGGAAAGGGTGTTCAGGGCGTAAACTTCCACGCCCTCGATATACGCCGCCTCGTTGGCGTTTTTGGCGGGGATTATGAATTTTGTAAACCCCCTCTTTTTCGCCGAAATGAGCGCGGGCAAAATGCCCGACACGGGACGGATTGAACCGTCGAGGGCGAGCTCGCCCATCATGACGAGCCCTCCAAAATCCGCCCCGCCTATCTGCTCGCCCGCCTTTAAAATGGCGAGGGCGATGGGCAAATCGTAATGACTGCCTTCCTTTTTTATATCCGCGGGGGCGAGGTTTACGGTTATGCGGTTGACGGGAAAGCGCATGCGCGAATTGTGAATGGCTGAGTAGATCCTCTCCTTGCTCTCCTTTACAGCCGCGTCGGGCAGTCCCACCAGTTCGTAACTGGTCATGCCCCTGTTTATGTCCGCTTCGACCTCTACGGGTATGCCGTCGAGCCCGACGAGCGCAAAGCTTGTAACTTTAGCTAACATTTTCCACCTTCAATAAAAAAGCTCCCGCGCATGACGGGAGCTTTTTTAAATTATCTGACTTCCTTAATTTTTGCCGCCTTACCTGTGAGACCGCGAAGGTAATAGAGCTTAGCCCTTCTGACCTTGCCCTTCTTGACCACGGTTATGGATGCAATCTTGGGCGAGTGTACGGGGAAAGTTCTCTCCACGCCTACGCCGAAGGAGAGCCTTCTTACGGTAAAGCTTTCCCTGATGCCGCCGTGCTTTTTGGCAATGACGACGCCTTCGAAGTTCTGGATTCTCTCCTTGGTGCCTTCGATAACCTTAAAGCCCACCCTTACGGTGTCGCCGACGTTGAATGCGGGAACGTTTTCCTTCATGCCTTCCTTTTCGATAGCTTCTACAAGACCTTTCATTTCAATCCTCCTGTATGTTTAAAACGCAAAATGCGCTCTGTAATCTCTATAAAGCTTTTATATCTTACCAAACAAAAAAATATTTTGCAACTCTTTTTAAGGGGTGTGTCGCAATTTTCACAAAAGAAATTTGCGGGCGTATACCATATATATAATATATGACCGCACTCTATGCGGTAAAGGCGTTTTCAATATGATTAATTTTGCCGACGAGAACCTCGATTATATCGAACCGCACGGTGCAGTCGATTTGTCTGCCGTAAAAGTAAAACCTTGCGCAGTTCACATACCTTTGCCGCCTGTCCCTTCCCACCGCCTCGTTGGGCATGCCGAATAAATCCGAAGAGCGCGTTTTTACCTCGATAAAGGCGACAACCTCTCCCTTTTGCGCGATTATGTCGACCTCGCCGAACTTACAGCGGAAGTTGCGCTCAAGAATTTTGTAGCCCTGTTTTTTTAGATACCTTGCCGCTTTGAGCTCTCCGAAAAAGCCCGTGCGGCGGAGCTCTCCCCTTATTGCCATTTGCCCGTAAAACTCCTGCGGTGGATGGGAGTGAGTCCCCTGTCCTTTATCGCCTGAATATGCGCGGCTGTGCCGTAGCCGGCGTTCTTTTCAAAGCCGTAACCGGGAAAAACAGCGGCATATTCCGCCATCAACCTGTCCCTTGCGACCTTGGCTATTATAGAAGCCGCGCCTATGCAGTAACAGTTGGCGTCGCCCTTTACAAGGCTGCGCTGGGGAACGGAGATATCGAGTGTCATGTTGCCGTCGGTGAGCACGTAGTCGGGCGAGGGAGAAAGGCTTTCGACGGCGTTTTTCATGCACAGCCTCGTCGCCTGAAGAATGTTTATTTCATCTATAACCTGCGGTTCGACGCGGCATATTGCCCAGGCAACCGCTTTTTCCCTGATAAGACGCGCAAGCTTTTCGCGCTTTTTTGCGGAGAGTTTTTTACTGTCGTCGACGCCCTCTATAATATCGCCTTCGGGCATGATTACAGCCGCGCACACGACGGGACCCGCGAGCGGTCCCCTGCCCACCTCGTCGACTCCGCACACAAATTTATAACCCTTTTCGTGCAGTTCGCGCTCGAAAGAGAACTTATCCATTGAACACCTCCCGCATGTCGGAGAGGTCGTCGAGGGTCACCCTGCCCAGCCTGCCCTTTCTGAAGTCGTCGACGACAGCCCTTTCGCCGCGCTCGTAGTCAAATTCGCCCCCGCGCAGCATAAATCCGCGGCGGCGGCAGACACCTTCGAGCATTTCAAGCGGAGCACCGGGCTCAATGCCGTACCTTTCGGAAAGATTTTGAGGGTACTTTTCGGCAAGTTTCTTTAAAAGGGCGAGGGATATGTCGTCCATATCCAAAATATCGTCGTTGATTGAGCCGACGAATGCGAGCCTGGCGGCAAGCTTCTGGTTTTCGAACGCGGGCGGGCAGGTGCCGGGGGTATCCAAAAGCTCGAAGCCGTCGCAGCGTATCCACTGCTTGCCGCGCGTGACGCCCGCCTTGTCGCCCGTGGCGGCGCGTTTTTCGCGGGAAAGAAGGTTAATTAATGTGCTCTTGCCCGTGTTCGGCACGCCGCAGACCATGAATCGGAAAATTCTGTTATAGCCCTTAGCCGCGCTCTTCTGCTGTTTTTCAGCCACAAGTTTTGCAATTGCCCCCGTAATATCCCTGCGCGAATTGGCATTGACGGCGTTGAGCTTTATGCACTCCTCTCCGCTTTCGCGGATAAAGCGCACAAACTCGTCCACCTTTCCGTCGGCGAGGTCGCACTTGTTGAGAACATACAGAACGGGTCTGGAGCCGAAAGTCTTTTTTAAATTTTTATTGTAGGACGAGGCGGGACAGCGGGCGTCGAGCACGTAAATTATGCCGTCGCAAACCTTTACGCTCTCCTCCATCATGCGCATGGCTTTGGTCATGTGACCGGGGAACCACTGGATATGCTTCATTTGTCCTCCTCGCCCAAAAGGTCGGGGCGCAGTTTTTTTGTGAGCTGTATGCTCTGCTCCCTCCGCCACGCGGCAACCTTTTGGTGGTTGCCCGAAAGCAGGACTTCGGGCACGGAAACGCCGCGGAAAACTGCGGGGCGGGTGTACTGGGGATACTCCAAAAGATTTTCGGCAAAGCTTTCGTCGACAAGCGAACCTTCGGCGAGCACCCCGTCGACGTACCGCGCGACGGCGTCGCACACGACCATGGCGGGCAGTTCTCCGCCCGTTAAAACGTAGTCGCCTATGGAAAGTTCCTCGTCGATGAAGAGGTCTATAACTCTCTGGTCGACGCCCTCGTAGTGTCCGCACAGAAGGAGAAGTTTAGAACATGCCGAAAGTTCGCAAGCCTTGCTCTGGGTGAAAGTTGCTCCCTTGGGCGACATGAAGATTCTTTTAGCCTCGTGCAGGGGGTCGACAGCCTCAATTGCGGAGGCGATGGGCTGGGGCATCATGACCATGCCCGCGCCGCCGCCGAAGGGATAATCGTCGCACTTGGAGTGTTTATCTTCGGAATAGTCGCGAATGTTTACGATATTGATTGCGAGTTTGCCGCCCTCTGCCGCCCTGCCGATTATCGAACGCCTCAACGGTTCGAACATTTCGGGAAAGAGGGTCAAAATTGTAATTTCCATAATTTAAAGAGCCACTTCGTCGAAGCGCTTTTTGTTGACGACGACTACCTTTTTTTCGACGTCTATAGAGTCTATAACCCCCTCGGCGGCGACGAACGTGGTGCGTTTGCCCTCCCTTTCGATAACATATATGTCCGTCTTTGCGGGCGTTATTTCAATTATAGTGCCGAGGCTTTTGCCCTTTTCGGTTACGACCTCGCAGCCTAAGACGTCGACGAGGTAGAAGGTGTCCTCGGGAAGGGCGGGGGCATCCTCGCGAAGAGCCACCACCTCTTTGCCGCGGAGGAGTTCGGCGGCGTTTCTGTCGGCAATGCCGCGCAGGGTGAGATACGCGCAGTCGCCCGAGGGACGGACGACGAGCACCTTATACTCAACCCCGTCTATGAACACGCGGGCAAAACCCTTTAAATCTTCGGCGGCGTCGGTGAGCGCCTTTACCTTAATTTCGCCGCGTATACCCTGCGGCTTTAAAACTGTAGCTATCGTAAGTGTGTTTTCCATAATAATTCCTATGTCGCCCGAAGAGGGGATAACAATTACTTCCAAAACGCTCACCCCACGCTGTCCGCAAGACGAGTGTGAATATAAGAAACCGAGTCCTATTGCGGAACACGGATACAACGTCACGTTGTTTGGATGAAGAGAAGGCACAAGCCGCAATTCTTCCCTAACCACTAACCACTAATCCCTATTCCCTAACAATATACAGAATAAAAGAGGCGTTTTAAGCCTCTTTCTTTTCCTCGATTTCGATTACGTACTTTTTGCTGTCGCGTGGGGTGGCGCAGCGGACGAGGGTACGCATAGCCTTGGCTATTTTACCCTGCTTGCCGATTACCTTGCCCATGTCGCTTTCGGCGAGGAGGACGGTCACTTCGATTGCGTTGTCCTTTTCCTCAACCTTGTACTCGATTTCGTCCTTTTTGTCGGCGAACTGCTCGACGATATATTTAATTAAATCTAACATAATGTTTCTCCGAGGCGCGTTTTACCGGATTGTTGCGCCGTTAAAAATTTTTTAGTTCTTCTTCTTTTTCTTGTCGTTGGTCTTGGGCGCCGAAAGCTTTGCGGGCTGTTCCATTGCGCCTGCCTTTATAAGGTAGCTTCTCACCGTCTCGGTGGGCTGAACACCCTTGGAAAGCCAGTCCTTTGCCTTGTCTACGTCGATGACGATTTCAGCGGGGCTCTTTAAGGGGTCAACGTAGCCGATCTTGTCGATATACTCGCCCGACTGTGCCTTTCTGGAATCGATTACTACGATTCTGTAGAAGGGGGACTTCTTGTCGCCCATTCTCGTGAGTCTCATTTTAACTGCCATTTTTGTGTTCTCCTGTGATATATAAAAATTTTAATTTTAAACTGAATTATTGGAATTGCCCCGCATGTATGCGCCGGTTAGCGTGATTAAAAGGGCAACCTGCGTTTACCGCCTTTGAGCTGTTTTATGAGCTGCTTGGTCTGGTCGAACTGCTTTAAAAGCTGGTTTATCTCCTGCACCGTCGTGCCCGAGCCCGCGGCTATGCGCTTCTTTCTCGACGAGTTTATTATGGAAGGGTCCACCCTCTCCTTTCTCGTCATGGAGAGGATTATCGCCTTTGTGCGCTCGAGTTTTTTCTCGTCGATGTCGCCGTCCTTAATCCTGTTCGAAAGACCGGGCATCATGGAGACGAGCGCCTGGGCGCCGCCCATCTTTTTCATGCTCTCGAACTGTTCGAGATAATCCTCGAGTGTGAAGGCGTTTTCGAGCATCTTTTTTTGCAGCTTTTTCGCCTGCTCCTCGGTCACCGCTTCCTGCGCCTTTTCAATCAGAGTGAGAACGTCGCCCATGCCGAGAATGCGCGAAGCCATTCTGTCAGGATAGAAATATTCAAGATCTGTGAGCTTTTCGCCCACGCCGATAAACTTTATGGGCTTGCCCGTTACCGCCTTTATGGAGAGGCAGGCGCCGCCGCGCGTGTCGCCGTCGAGTTTGGTTAAAACTATGCCCGTTACCTCCAGCCGCTCGTTGAAGGTCTTGGCGACATTGACCGCGACCTGACCCATCATGGAGTCGACGGTGAGCAAAATTTCTGAAACGTCCACCGCCGCCTTTATGCGCTCGAGCTCCTGCATGAGTTTTTCGTCGATCTCCAGCCTGCCAGCCGTGTCGATAATAACCGTATCGTAGCCCATCGAACGGGCGTAGTCGACCGCCTCTTTTGCCGTTTTAACGGGGTCTTGGGTGCCCTTTTCGAACACCTCGACGCCCGCGTTTTTGCCGACGACCTGAAGCTGTGTTATGGCTGCGGGACGGTATATATCGCCCGCGACGAGAAGGGGTTTTTTGCCGCTCTTTTTGAGGAGCACCGCAAGCTTGCCGCATAGCGTGGTTTTGCCCGCGCCCTGGAGCCCGCACATCATTATTACCGTGGGGGGCTTGGGCGAAACGATGAGCTTTGCATTCTGCGAGCCCATGAGGGCGATAAGCTCTTCGTTTACAATTTTTATTACCTGCTGGGCGGGGTTCAGGCTCTTTAAAATTTCCTGCCCCACCGCTTTTTCCGAAACGTCGGCGCAGAATTTTTTGGCGACCTGAATGTTTACGTCCGCCTCTAAAAGAGCCACGCGCACCTCGCGCATTGCCGTCTTTATTTCAAGTTCCGTCAGCCTGCCGTGTTTGGTGAGCTTGGAAAATATATGGTTTAATCTTTCGGATAGAGATGAGAATATTGCCATTTACTGACCCTGTGTTTTTGAGAGAGCGGAGGCGACCTCCGCGGAGTAGTCCCTTTGTAAAATATCCTGCAAACTGCCAATATCTGCGGCATATTCGGGGTGCAATTGCAAAAAATGCTGTGCCCATGCGCCGATATCCTTTAATAAAAAGGAGAGGTACAGATCGCCTTCGGCAAACATTTTGCTGTGACCGAGAGCCTCCTCGTATTCGCCGAGCTGCTTTTTGCAGCCTGCAAGGCACTCCGAAACCGCCTGCCGGGACACGCCCTTTTGTTCGGCTATCTCCGATACGGTCAAATCGAGATTGAAGTACATATCGGTCATTTCACGCTGGGTGGGTGTCAACAGTCCGCCGTACATATCCCAAAGGCGCATAAACTCCAGCTTGTTCATGATAATGATTATACCAGCATCGCAAAGGACTGTCAAGCATTTTTACTTGACAAAGTTTTAATGAAATTGTGTAAGAATTGTAACATAAAATGTTTGATACGATAATAAATTTAAACGGGGACAAGCAAAAGGCAAAAAAATTTGACATACCCGCCGCGAGGTGGTAAACTTTAGCGTGACGGTAAAACGTCGGGAGGATGAAATGATGCGTAAAGAGATAGACGGCGTCGTTTACGATACCGCATTTTCGACAATTGACAAAAAATTCACATACGGCGCTTACGGCTCGGACAACGGGTACGAAGAGACGCTGTACATAACCGCCGCGGGCGAGTATTTTATTTACACCAACGGCGGAAAAAATTCAAAGTACCCCGCAGAGGACATTGTGCCGATAGAACATTGCAGGGTTAAAGACTGGATTTTATCCCATTAAATTTTAATAATCCCCGCGGACAGCGGGGTTTTTTGTTTTAAACGCGCATGAGACGGTTATAATAAAAATGAACGAAATAACGAGGCGAAAAAATTATGGCTGAAGAAAACAAAACGCAAACCGAAGAAACCTCAGAGAAGAAAGAAGGCAAGCTTTCGGGGTTCTTTAAAAAGGTCGGTCAGAAGCTCGACGACGCCGCATACGACATTCGTCTTACCTCTGACTTTGAAAAAAACCATGCCGCCTACACCGTGTATACGGGCACAAATCTTTTGGCTGCCAACCCCGAAGTTCACGTTGAAGAACACCTTGACGAGAACTTTGTTCTGGCGCTCGGCGAAGATGAAAACATAAAAGCCGGCTGCCTTATCAAAAGGAATACCGACGGCGCCGAAGTTTACCATATAGCCGCGGTCGAGCCTGCCGCATTAGAGATTGAGTTCGAGGGCAAAACCAACCAAAGAAAGGCGACTAAAATTTCGCTGGGCGAGCCTGCCGAAAAGGTGGCAGTTATTAAAGTCGGCGAAGAATTTTACAAAATCTGATCATCCGCATGTACAAACGTTTTGTTAATCGGGGCGACTTCGGTCGCCCCGGTTAATTTTTTTAACTTATCCGCCGTATGCGCGTGTTCTGCAAATCCGATTTCAGCCTTACTTTAGAACGGACACGCTGAATACCGTTGAATTTATTCCATTTTATTTTTTCTTGGCGGACTCTTCCAAAAGATCATAGTATTGATCAAATATGGTGACTGCCATATCCTCATTCTCTTCTATGCAGATTATAGTATCGCCGTCTTCGTTCTCGTCGACGCGAAAAACCAAAGCCTCGTCGTCCGCAACGCCGTCAATTTTATCGATCGGCTTCAGGATGCAGTAGATTTTATAGTCATAAGGTATTACGGCTACCTGCTCAAACCTCATCTCCTTGTTATTTTCATCCCAAAGCGTAACGGGTTCGCTGTTATCTTCGTCGAGCAACATCTTAAGCGTATCCATAATTTTTCTCCCCTGAATGTAAATTTATACCGTTGAATTGCATTTGCAAACTTGTCTGTCGCATCACCGAAAAGGCGCGTTGCCAAACAACTTTTAACCCCGCGGCAGTACGTCGCCGCGGGGAGTGTTTGCAAATTTATTATTCAATTTTAATTTCTTGAGGTTCTCCTCGTTTAACGGTTACTTTATATAGCCGTTCGGGGTAAAGTTTCCCTTGCAGTAGTGCGTTTTCCTCGCCCTTCGGGTATCCCTTCAATACCGTTGGTACCACTTCCCTATTGTCGGTTATCACCCCTGCGGTGCGGTACTTGCATGTCTTACTGCGAAATTAAAACCGTATTTACGAATTCGAACCTCTGTACGTTGAATTGTACATTGGACTATACCTTCCTTATTCTTCGAGTGCCTTTGAGAATACTGTTCTGATCATCGGTCGAGTACCTCGCTTGCATTGAATTTTAGGAATTAATTTAATTTTTTATGCGCTTATTCCCGAAGCGCCTGAGGAAACAGCCCGTATCATTTTCATAGTTGTAACCTCCTTGGCTTTATTTTTTTTATCTATTTCCACGGGCGGTCGCTACTTGCTGTCCGCTCTTCGATAAACCTTGACCCGCTTTCGCGGCTACTTGTACTTCATATAGCTTACTCCCGGATTAATGTTGCGCGCTAACATTTTTTGTAAGTTATTTTCTTTTTGTACCTTAAGTATAGCACACTTTAAAAATTTGTCAATACCTTTTTCAAAAAAAATTTGAGAAATTTTTAAATATTTAAAAAAGGCTCATTTTTGCCGCTTTTTATTGCATTTTTGCTTATATGTGGTATAATTTGTACTGATAAAGTCCAAAAGGAGGGTAACGAAAATGAACGAAATTTTACAGAACATGCAAGCGCGGCGGAGCATAAGGAAGTATAAACCCGACGCCGTGCCCCGCGAACTTCTGGAGGAGATTGCCAAAGCGGGCAGCTACGCCGCAAGCGGCATGGGCAGGCAGTCGCCCGTCATACTTGTGGTGACCGACAAAAAGCTGCGAGACGAGCTTTCCTCCCTCAACGCAGCCATTATGGGCAGGGACGGCGATCCCTTTTACGGTGCGCCCGCGGTTTTGGTGGTGCTTGCCGACAAGAGCGTTCCCACCCACGTTTACGACGGTTCGCTCGTGATGGGCAACCTTATGAACGCCGCCCATGCGCTGGGGCTGGGCAGCTGCTGGATTCACCGCGCAAAGGAGACCTTTGAAAGCGAACGCGGCAAGGAGATACTTAAATCCCTCGGCATAGAGGGCGACTACGAGGGCATAGGCAACTGCATTATAGGCTACCCCGACGAGCAGAAAGAGGCAAAACCCAGAAAAGAAAACTATATATACTACTTATAAAAACAAAAACCCTTCGCGCGAAGGGTTTTTATTTTTAGTCTACAACATTTTTGGGATTGCCGTTTATGAAGCATTTTAAGTTTTCTGCGACGAGTTCTACAAGCCTCTGCCTCGTCTCCGAAGGGACCCATGCCACGTGCGGCGTGATTATAATGTTCTTTGCCCTGAAGAGGGGGCAATCCTTCGCCATGGGTTCGGTTGCAAGCACGTCGGCGCACGCGCCCGCTATGCATCCTGAGTTGAGCGCTTCGGCGAGAGCCTTTTCATCCACCAATCCCCCTCGGGCGGTATTGATGAGCACGGCGGTGTTCTTCATGAACGAAAGCGTGCGGGCGTTGACAATGCCCTTGGTCTGTTCGGTTAAGGGGCAGTGAAGAGACAAAAAGTCGCTGCGGGCGAAAATTTCGTCGGAGGTCACGAGTTCGTAGGGGCAATCTGCGGGTTTGGTGCGTGTGCAGACGATGACATTCATGCCGAAGGCTTCGGCAATTTTTGCAACCGCCCTTCCGATGCTGCCGTAGCCATACACCCCGAAGGTTGAACCGTACACCTCGCGGGTGCGCCACGGCATGTAGGAAAAGGTCTTAGCAGCCTTCCAGTCGCCCCTGTACACGGAGGCGGAATACTTGTCGACGGCGCCGCAAAACATTAAAAGCAGGGCGAACACGTGCTGGGCTACGGCGTTTGTGGAGTAACCCGGCGCATTGCACACCGTTATGCCCCTCTCCCTGCACGCGGCAAGATCTATATTGTTGTAGCCGGTGGCATAGGTTGCGACATACTTAAGCTTTTTACAGCGCGAAAGAAGTTTTTCGTCCACCGCCGCCTTGTTGACGAGCAGAGCTTCGGCGTCTGCCGCAACGTGAGCAAGACCTTCGGGAGAGAGGACATCATAAAACTCCACCTCGCCGAGGGCGGTGAGCGGCGAAAAGTCTATATCGCCCTCCGAAAGCGTACTTAAATCAACCGAAACTATCTTCATCTGCACCACCTTGCAAAGCAGAATTTATACCAGTGTAAAAACAAATTCGTCGGAGCCGATGGAAGTCTGCCGCTCGAACGAAGCGGTTTCGCCGATATGTTCGAGCACGAAGTAATGCGCGACGGCGCCCTCCATCAGCCTGAAGCATACCGCGCCTCCGATTACGTCGTCGATTATGATTCTGAAAAAGGGCAGACGAAAGATATCGCCGAGAAGGTATTCCCCGCGCTCCGCTTCGAGAGTCTGTTCCCCGCCGTAGTTTTCGTCGTATGCGGACGAGACCACTTTTACGTTGAGTTGCATAATTTCCTTACCGCCGGAATTTTTTTGATGCCGCTGCTCCGCCGCAAAAGACGGCTGAAAGAGCCAGCCATTCATTTTATGACAAATGATATTATATAGCGCCCGGGCAAAAAAATCAATACAAATTTTGCGTTTGGTATGTACAAACGGAAAAAATGGTGTTATAATGTGATTACAGAATACTTTTTCAGGGGGTCGCCATGTCAAACAAGGACAATATCAAGGACATAAAATTTATATCTATAGGAGAGTTGCTTCTTCGTCTTTCACCCCCGAACAACGAAAAGATAAGAAGCGCAAACGAGTTTAAAATTACATTCGGCGGGGCGGAGGCGAACATTGCCGTATCGCTTGCCAACCTCGGCGTGGACGCGTCGTACTTTACCGTCGTGCCCGATTCCTCGATAGGCAAGGCGGCGATAAGATACATACGCACCAACGACGTGCACTGCTCTCCCTGCGTTTACGTGAACGGCGACAGAATGGGCATTTACTTTTTAGAAGAGGGCTTCGGCGTGAGGGCGAGCAAGGTAACCTACGACAGAAAGGATTCCGCCTTTGCAAAGTTCGACTACTCCACTATCGACTGGCACAAAAAGCTTGAGGGCTTTACGTGGCTGCACCTTTCGGGTATAACCCCCGCGCTTTCGCATAACTGCCGCGACCTTATGATGTACGCCCTGAAGGCGGCGAAAGATCTGGGCATGACGGTATCCTTCGACTGCAACTACCGCTCGGCGCTGTGGGGCTGGCAGGAGGCGCGCGACTGCATAACCGAATACCTGCCCTATGTCGACGTGCTGTTCGGCATAGAGCCCATAAATCTGCCCGGACCCGACGGCAAGGACATGAAGGACGGGCTTTCGATGAATCCTTCGTACAAGGAGCAGGACAGAATTTTCAGGGAGCTTGCCAAGAGGTACAACTTCAAGGCGATAGGCAGGCACGTGCGCTATGTGCATTCGGGCAGCGAAAACAGCCTGAAGGCGTTTTTGTGGTACGACGGCGAAACGTACGAAAGCCGAACCTTCCGCTTTAACATTCTCGACCGCGTGGGCGGCGGCGACGCCTTTGCGAGCGGCATTATCTATGCCATGATGAGGCAGTTCAAGCCCGAGGATATCGTAAACTTCGGCGTGGCTTCGTCGGTGATAAAGCACACCATGCACGGCGACTTCAACATAACCGACGACGAGGAGTCGATAATAAACCTCATGAACATGAACTACGAGATAAGAAGATAACCTTACTTCAACTTCGCCGGACTGCCGAACAGTCCGGCGATTTATTATTTTAATCAATACAATTTAAACCGCCGCGGGCGATTTTTGTGTTTGATTGAGTTGATTATATATATTTTGCGGTGTATAATGTAGGCGGTATGCAAGAGAGAGCGATGGGAAGCGCAAAGATGTGGAAGCTGTGCCTTAAAATGGGCGTGCCAACGGTATTTGCGCAGGTGGTAAACCTTTTATACAACATAGTAGACAGAATTTACATAGGGCACATGCCCGTTGTAGGCGACACGGCTTTGGCGGGGCTGGGGCTGACGGCGCCCGTTTTAACGCTTATAGCCGCCTTTTCCTCCTTTGTGTCGGGCGGCGGAGCGCCGCTTGCCGCGAAGGCGCTTGGCGAGGGCGACGAGGCAAAGGCGAAAAAGTTTTTGAACAACGGCTTCGTGATGCTGTGCGTGTTCTCGGTAACCCTGGGGCTTGCCGCATACTTTGCCGCCACCCCCCTGCTGTACGCCATAGGCGCCGGCGAGGAGACCTTCGGCTACGCATACGACTATCTGACGGTTTATCTGACGGGCACGCTGTTTGTGCAGCTGGCGACGGGTCTGAACACCTTTTTAACCGCCCAGGGCAAGAGCGTTACCTCCATGGTATCGGTGATAATAGGCGCCCTTTTGAACATTGCGCTCGATCCGCTGTTCATATTCACCTTCGGCATGGGCGTAAAGGGCGCGGCGGTTGCCACCGTAATAAGCCAGTTTGCAAGCGCACTCTTCGTCGTCGCGGCGCTCATGAACAAGAAGCTGACCATCCGCCTCGACTTCAGGCACATGAAGCCCGAACTTAAAATAATCCTCGGCACAGCCGCGCTGGGCGTTGCCCCCTTCGTAATGTCGGCAACCGAGTCGGTGATAGGCTTCGTGCTCAACGGAAGGCTGAGGTACTGGGGCGATTTAACAGAGCTCGGCGGCGACAAGTACATATCCACCCTCACAGTTTTGCAGAGCTCAATGATGCTCATAACCACACCCATTTCAGGCTTTACGCAGGGCGTTACCCCCATATTATCCTTTAACTACGGCGCGAAGAACGCCCAAAGACTTAAGCAGGGCTACTTCTTTACATTGATAGTCTGCTTCAGCTGGTGCGCGCTCCTCGGCATAATAATGATGTCCTGCCCGCGCATATTCGGCATAATGTTCACCGAGGACGCGACGGTGCTTTCGCTCACGGAACAATATATGCCCGTATTTATGATGGGCATGCTGGTATTCGGGGTGCAACGCGCCTGCCAGACTACCTTTGTTGCGACCACGCAGTCGGTGATAAGCCTGTTCATAGCCGTGCTGAGAAAGATTATCCTCCTCGTCCCCCTCGCCTGCGTGCTTCCCATATTCATGGGCGTGGGCGGCGTGTGCTGGGCTGAGGGCATTGCCGATATGACGGCTGCCACAATATGCGGCACGATATTCTTTTTCAGATTCAGGAAGATATTAAAAAGCCTTCAGAACACCGATTGACCCCATAATATGCCCTGATTATCACTCCTTATCCCCCGCATTTGATTTAAACAACCGCAACATAAATACAGACCCGCGCAAAGTGCGCGGGTCTTTTGTTTTGGTTTGAAGTTAATTGATCTGTCCGCTGTTGTTGACGCCGTCCTCTGTGTAGCCGGGCTGTCCCTCTTCAGGGGTAGATGAAGAGTAGCTGGGAACAAGTTCGCCGCCGTTTTTGATGTATTCAAGGTATTCGCCTACAGTCGTCTGCGTGAGACCTTCGTCCATATACGCCGTGACGGAATTGCCCGAAACGTCGGCAACCCTGCTGACTTCCGCAAGCTCTATTCCGAGCGAAAGTTCCAAGGAGGTAAGCAGGCTTTGGGTCTGCGAATCGGTCACCGACACGGCAAATTCGAGAGCTCCGCCCACGAGCTGTTTGTCGTCGTTGAGGGTGAATGTAACCGAAGCCTTTGAAATGTTTACGACCTGATAGCCCGTATTGATGGTGAGACCGTTTTCAAAGTTTATAATTTCGTTTATCCCGTCGAAGGACTGCTGAAGCTGTTCGATCGTCACGTTGCCGCCGGACATATTCAGAAGGTCGGTCACCTTCATGCTGCCGAAGCTTTCATCGAGCCCGAAATTAGAGGCAAATTCCTCGCTGTTTAAGAGTGCGCCCACGTAGTCGTATGCGCTCTGACCGCTCTCCACCTCGGGGAAGTAGAACTGCGAAACCATTTCGGCGGGAGCAATCGTGCTCAGAACGAACTGTGCAATCGTCTTTACGTCCTCTCCGTCGGCGACGAGTCCGAGCGCACTCATAAACGAGAACACCTCCTCGCCCCCGTAGATATCCAGAATTGTAGTTTCCTCGGTGAGGGAGTTTACAATTGACTTCACGTCGTCGAATACGCCCTTTACAAAGGCGACGGCGTCGAGAGTCATTTGGTTGCCGCTTAAAGTCACGCCGCCGTAGTTTGCCGCAAGCGAAAAGAGCGCGTAAGCAAGCGCAGGGTCGGACTGCACGATGACTTCGCCGATTTCCTCAAGCATAAGATTCTGGGCGACAAAGAGGGGCACCTCGGCGGCATTCTGATAGTTTTCGTACTGGCTGGCGGTTACAAACTGTATGCCGTCGCGGATGAATATATAGCCCGAGCCGTCGGCGCCCTCCTCCGTCACGACGACGTCGGCAGAAAACGTATCAATATCGAGCGCACCCTCCAAAGTCATATCCAACGACTGCACGGAGGGGTCTGCGCTCTCCACCGCACAGCGCATTGAAAACGTTAGAGCGTTGTAGTCCGCGGCTTCAGCCTCCGACGCGGAAACTATGTACTGCTGTTCGGTCGTGGGAGTGTAAACGTTGTTGCCCGCGGGATTCTTTACCGACAGGTCGCAAGCCGCAAACGAAATTGCGGAAAGAAAAGCCGCGCAACAGATTATGCCTTTTAATGCCTTCATATAATCCCTCCTTTTAATAGGTTAACAATATTCTATCATCCTTTGCCCCGTTCGTCAACCCCGTTGTTAAAATTGTTGCGCAAAAACTGTATAAACTGTTTGTATTAATTGTATTAACTGATTTAATTGTATTATAAAATATGCTCTCCGCGTTAAAAATATAAAATTTTTTAAAATTGGGTATTGAATATTTAAGGGCGGTGTGCTATAATATTACGGTAAAAACTATGCGAGGTTTTATAAAATGAAGGATAAAAACTGCGGCTACTGCATGAGAGGGGAACTTCTGGAAAAGTTCGGCATTTACATATGCGATTTATCCGTCTCAACGCTCATACTTTTTAAAGAACAGTCAAAGCGCGGCAGGTGCATTGTCGCCTACAAGGACCACGTAAGCGAGATTGTCGATATTTCCGACGAGGAGAGAAACGCATTCTTTGCCGACGTGACGAGGGCGGCAAAAGCCATTCACAAGGTGTTCAAGCCTGACAAGCTCAACTACGGCGCTTACGGCGACACGGGCTGCCATCTGCACATGCACCTGTGCCCCAAGTACAAGGACGGTGACGAGTGGGGCGGAACCTTTACCATGAACCCCCAAAAGGTGTACCTTTCGGACGAAGAATACGCAAAGATGATAGATGACATCAAAGCGGCGCTTTGACAGGAATTAGAGATTAGGGATTAGTGATTAGGGACGAACCCAACAATTCTCCAAACACTGGACACCCAGTGTTTGGGTTGGGTGAGATGAGTGAGCACCTACGTCCCGTGCGAACGGTGACCGAAACCGTCGTTGCCCTTGCGGCGGTTGAGAAAGGGGTTAGTGATCAGGGAAATTTTATAACCTCCTCTTCGCAACTCTTCAAGACTTAAAAAACAAATATACAAAAAATTTAGGGGGAATATTTTTATATGGCTCACAACGTTATAGCCGAGGCTAAAAGATGCCTCAACTGCAAAAAGCCTTTATGCAGGCAGGGGTGCCCCATAAACACGGACATTCCCAACTTTATTTCAACATTTTTAAAGGGCGACATCGAAGCGGCGGGCAAAATGCTGTTCGACAACAATCCCTTATCCGTCGTTTGCTCGATAGTTTGCAACCACGGCAACCAATGCCAGGGGCACTGCGTACGCGGCTTAAAGGGCGAGCCCGTGGAAATTTCGACAATTGAAAACTATATCTCCGAAAGATATCTCGACTGTCTCGTTTTAGACCGCGAGCCCTCCAACGGCATTAAGGTTGCGGTCATAGGCTCGGGTCCCGCAGGCATAACCATTTCCATAAAGCTTGCGCAGCTCGGCTACGACGTAACCGTGTTCGAGAGCAAGACGGACATAGGCGGCGTTTTGCGGTACGGCATTCCCGACTTCCGCCTGCCCCACACCATAATAGACAGGTACAAGCAGATAATGCTGCACCTCGGCATAAAGATAAGGCTGAACGTTACGATAGGAAAGGCATTCGGCATCGAAGAGCTCTTCCGCGACGGATTCAAGGCGATCTCCATAGGCACGGGCGTTACGTGGCCCATAGCCCTGAACATAAAGGGCGAAACGCTGGGGCACGTGCACTACGGCGTGCACTTCCTCGAAAGACCCGAAGGGTACGAGCTGGGCAAGAGCGTGATAGTTATAGGCGCGGGCAACGTCGCCATGGACGTGGCAAGGACGGCTTTAAGGCGGGGCGTGCGCGACGTTAAAATTATGGTTCGCTCCGACCGCTACACCGCGAGCGAGGAGGAAAAGGAATACGCAGAGATCGAGGGCGCGCAGTTCATCTTCAACAAGGCGCCCGTAGAGATAACCGACGAGGGCGTGCTCTTTGTCGACACCGTCTGCGACGAAAACCACAAGGTAATTTCCAAATCGGATAAACCGACTCTCTACCCTGCGGACACGGTAATGATATGCGTAAGTCAGAGACCTTCCAACCTTATTCTTACGAACACCAAGGGCTTGCAGACAAACGACCGCGGTCTTGCCAAGATAAACGAGACGGGCGAGACCACCCGCGAGGGCGTGTTTGCCTCGGGCGACGTTGTAAAGGGAGCCAAGACGGTTGTGGAAGCCGTTGAACAGAGCAAGCGCGTTGCCTACGCAATGCACGAATATCTGCAGAGCCTTCCCAAAGACACCAAACCCGAAGAGCAGAAATAAAACTTTAAACTTCATGCGGGCGCACCATTCGGGGCGCCCGCATTTTAGGAGGCAGGGCAATGTGGATTGTTGCGGCGGTACTTTCCGCGCTGTTTGCAGGCATAACCGCAATACTTTCAAAGTGCGGCGTCAAAGAGGCGAACTCCGACGTGGCAACCGCGGTGAGAACTTCAGTTGTGCTTGTAATGGCATGGCTGATAGTGTTCATCACCGGCGCCTATACGGAAATTGCCGCAATAAGCGTTAAGTCGTGGATATTTTTAATCCTTTCGGGACTGGCAACGGGCGCTTCGTGGATATGTTATTTCAAGGCGCTGTCCATAGGCGAAGTTTCGAAGGTCGCCGCGGTGGATAAATCGAGCGCGGTGCTCTCGGTGCTGTTTGCAATTATTATATTCCCCGACGAACGCAACCTCGGTGGCTTAAGCTCATATTCCTCGCGGTGATAGCCGTCGGCACATACATTATGACCGACATAAAAAAGGACGGGATAAGACCCGCCTTACATGGCTGATATATGCGGTGCTTTCCGCCGTATTCGCCGCAGCGACTTCGCTGCTGGCAAACGCGGGAATAGAGAACGTGGACTCCAACCTTGCGACCGCGATACGAACGGTTGTAGTGCTCGCTATGGCATGGCTGATAGTTTTTGCCCGCGGCGAGGCAAAGCATGTAAAACGCTCAAGCCGAGGGAGATTATATTCCTCGTGCTGTCGGGCATTGCCACGGGGGCTTCGTGGCTGTGCTATTACTACGCAATACAGCAGGGGCAGGTGAGTGTCGTCGTGCCCATAGACAGAATGAGCATACTTGTAACCGTGCTGTTCTCGCTGATAGTGTTCAAGGAAAAACTCTCCGTAAAGGCGTGGATAGGGCTTGCGTTGCTCACGGCGGGTACGGTGTGCATGGCGGTGTTCACCTAATCGTCCAACACCTCGATATAAAAACTGACCGGGCGGAAGCCGTCGTTGCAGGATATCATGGCTGAAAAGGGATTTTTCATCCAGCCGCCGTAAAATTTTCCGCCGCCCGAGGCAAGCTCCTTTACAAAATACTCCATGCTCCCCCACGCGCTTTCGCAAAGCCCCTCGGGGCGTTCGCCCTTTTCGCTTATGAAGGTATCCCCCGCCCTCACATTGCAGGCGTCCTGAAGGGGATTTTCGTACAGCGCCATAAGATCGGCGTGCTCAACCCTCTTTACGGCGGTGATTTTAACCTTCTTCATGCCTCCTCCTTTAAAAGCCACGAAATTCCGCGGGCAATCCTTCCCGTCTGGTCGGTGTTGTGCCCGCCCTTTTCCCAAACAAAAGTTGTTTTTATCCCCGAAGCGTTGAACCTGCCGACGATTTCGCCCGTAATTTCGCCCACGTTATGCACGGGCGAACGTACGCCGCCGGGCTCTTTATCCCCCAGAGAAAAGTAAACTTTTTTAAGGGGGCTTTTTAATTGATTGGCACATATATAGGGGGCAAACCCTTCGAACCAGAATGAGCCAGGCATTGAAGCCGCGCGTGAAAACAGCGGCGAATTATACAGCGCCCACACGGCGAAGAGCCCGCCGAGCGAGTAGCCGGCAATGCCCAGCCACGAAACAGGGGCCATAAGCTCTCCGGCGCGCGGAATAATTTTTTGCGTGAGCAACTGAAGATATTCCCGCGCTCCCCCGACAAAGCGGCGCCCGTCCTTAAAGGGCGAGGTTATGCTCCAGGGCACGAGGTCGCAGAACCAGTCGCGCACGGAGAGGGCAATCAGGTTAAAATCCTCCCCTTCTAAAAGTTCGTGAACCTCTTTACCCTCGTAGCAGTTCAAATAAACGGCAGGTCTCCCCTCCCTTTTTGCGGGGAAGAGGTCAACCTTTACGCCTTCAACTTCAAAACTCTTCATAACTTTTATACGCTTTGGGCGGCACATATGTGCCGCCCGATTTAATTTTACCTGTAATTTACCCGCGTCCTTTCGACATTGCGCGACTTTATGGCATCCCACAGCTTTCCGTACTCCGCGACGATGAGGGGCACGAGCGAAAGCCCTATGGTTATAAGCCACTGCTGCCACGAGAGAGCGCCCATATCGAGGAATTCAACGCCCGTAATGGAGGGAATTGCCGCAAGCAAACCGAACGCGACGAGCATTACGCCGCCCGAAATATACAGCTGGGGGTTATCCTTTACCCTGTACTTGTACAGCATTGAGCGCGAGCGCACGGTCAAAATGTGCAGAATGGACGTCCAGCCCGTGATGAGGAATGCCATTGTTCTGCCTGCGGCTACGTTTAAACCGCCGTCTGCATTGAAATGATGCATGCCGATATAATAGCCGATTAGCGTTACAGCCGCAAAGGCGAAGATCTGCTGGATTATGACCTCCATGAGCCCGCCTCCGAAAAAGCTTTCGTTACGCGCAATCGGTTTGCGCTTCATTATGCGCTTATCCGACTCCTCTTTGGAGAGGGCAAGTCCCGGGATACCGTCGCCGAGCACGTTTATTATTAAAAGAAGTATGGGCGTTAAGGGAAGTTCCCAGTCGATGAACTGCGCGAACAGCATTACGATAATTTCCGAAATGTTGCACACGAGCAGGAAGTAGACGAGCTTTCTGATATTCGAGAAGATATTTCTGCCCTCTCCCACCGCCTCGATAATGGTCGAGAACTTATCGTCGGTAAGTATCATTTTGGCGGCGCTCTTTGAAACTTCGGTGCCGTTTATGCCCATGGCGACGCCGACGTCGGCTGCCTTTAAGGCGGGGGCGTCGTTTACGCCGTCGCCCGTCATGGCAACGACTTCGCCGCGCGACTGCCATGCCTTGACTATTCTTATTTTATCCTCGGGCGAAACGCGGGCGTAGACCGAGTAGAACTCGATGGAGTCGTACAGTTCTTCGTCGGAAAGTTTTGAAAGCTCGGTGCCCGTTATAACGCCCTCGTTGGCGGCGATAATGCCGAGCGCCCGCGCGATTGCAGCCGCCGTGGCGGCGTGGTCGCCCGTTATCATTATGGTGCGTATGCCCGCCGCCTTCGCCTTGGCTATTGCGGCAGCCGCTTCGGGGCGGGGAGGGTCGATAATGCCCACAAACCCCGCAAAGGTCATGCAGCTTTCGAGTGCGGTTAAGTCTGAAGGTAGCTTATCTACAATCTTATACGCGAGCGAAATGACCCTGAGCGCGTCGGAGGCAAAGGAGTCGTGCACGTCGGTCAAGGGCTTCATGTAGTTCAGATCGCTCCTGTCGAAGGGCAGCCTGTCGAACGCGCCCTTGGTAAGAACGAGATAACCGCCCTCCTCCCTCTCGTACACGGCGGTCATCATTTTGCGGGCGGAGGAGAAGGGAATTTCGCCCACCTTTTTGTGCTCCGCCTGAAGGGCTGTGTAGTCAATGCCCTTGGCAAGCGCGAGGTTGACGATTGCGCTCTCGGTGGGGTCGCCGAACACCTTTCGGTTGCCGTCGTCATCCCTGCCTATGGTGGCAACGCAGGCGAGGCATAAGTTTTTCAAAAAGTCCATCTGCGAGTCGGTGAAATTCACGTCCTCGGCGACGGGTTCCGAGCCGTACACCCACAGCCTTTTTACCGTCATTTTGTTCATGGTGAGGGTGCCCGTCTTGTCAGAACATATAACCGAAGTCGAACCGAGCGTCTCCACCGCCTGCATCTGCCGCACGAGGGCGTTCTTTGCAGCCATCTTTTTTGCGCCCTGCGCGAGCGTTAAGGTGACGATTAAAGCCAGCGTTTCGGGCACAGCCGCAACGGCGAGGGTGACCGAAATCATAATCATGTGCATGGCGTCGTGCTTGTACACAAAGAAGCCGACGACGAACATAATTATCGCCGAAATTATGGCGAGACCCGAAATTATTTTTCCCACTTTGTCGAGGCGCACCTGCAAAGTAGTTTTCTGCTGTTTGGTTTCGGTTAAGAAACGGGCAATCTTACCTATTTCCGTATCCATGCCGGTGCCGACGACAATAGCCGCAGCATTGCCCGCCGTGACGAGGCAACCCGAATACACGCAGTTCACCCTGTCGCCCAAGGGTACTTCGCCCGAAAGCTCGGCATACGCGTCCTTTTCGGCGGGAACCGACTCACCCGTAAGTGAACTTTCGTCCACCGCTAAACTTTCGCTCTTTATAAGCCGCGCGTCGGCGGGAACGAGATCGCCCGTTTTGAGCATTATGATATCGCCGGGCACCAACAGTTCGGGGTCGAGCTCCTGAACCTTGCCGTCGCGGATAACCCTGCAAATGGGCGAGGAGAGAGAGGAGAGCGCGTCGAGGGCGTTCTCTGCCGATCTCTCCTGCGTGACCGCCAAAACTACGTTCATTATGATTATAATAAAAATAACGGCGGGTTCTATAAGGCTTTGGGGCCCCTCCCACTCCAGCCCTGCCATTACAGCCGAAAGCACGCCCGCGATAATTAAAATTATGGTGGAAACATCCCTTAGCTGGGCTAAAATCTGGCTGGCAAGCGAACGCTTTTTTTGCTTTTCGAAGGCGTTTTTGCCGTACCGCTCAAGCCGCGCCGCAGCTTCGGCAGAGGTCAGCCCGCAAGCCTGGTCGGAGGTCTGCTCGGCAATCACCTGTTCCGCACTCTTTAAATAATTTTCCATTTTGTATTCCCTTTTTAATATTATGGTTGATACATTATAACATAATTCGCATACCTATTTCAAGTACCAAAAATAGAAAATAGTTAAAATATTATTTGACCGAGCCTTAAAAAGCGGCGGCAGCGCTACGCGCTGCCGCCGTCCTTTAAAGGAGTGTTCTGCGGATTCCACACAAAATCCGCACTTTGGGCTGAGAAATATCAATAATGATTCTTTATCATTTAATTTTATTATATTAGTGAAACTATTTTTCAATACTTTTATAGGTCATTAACCGTACCACGTGTTTGCCCCGACGGTCCATTCAAAGTTACTTCACTCCAATCACATGCAACATATCCGGCGGTAACATTGATTGCATATCTTCCTCCTGTGAATGTTCCGCCATGAATATAGGTACGATCAGCAGAACAACCGCTCCATATTGCATCATTATCACTTCGTTGATTTGATATATAGGTACCACTATAAACACGAACCTCTGAACCGCGGTTTTCGTCAGCAGCATAAATTCGATCATCGGTCACGGAAATAGCCGACGCTCCATTACCTGTAACATTTATATCACCTCCAACATTTTGCCCTGCGTCTTCTATAATCTTATTAGTATTTCCCGGATCGAATTTTACTGTAGCATAGCGGAATATCGTGAATGCGTCGGCGCCATAAGCATAAAAGGTCCCGCCAACAACATTTACTTTGGCACGGGCGTTAGCGGTACCCATTACAAATGCGCCGCTATTATTTGTGGTGCTATTCTCGCCGAAGGTTCCGCCGTAAATATTAGCCGTACCGCCGACAACTTTCAGTCCGGCAGAAGCTCCCGGTCCGGTAATTTGAGTTATATTTCCTTTTCCGCGGTCATTGCCCTTGAATGTGCCGCTATGTACATTTGCAGTACCATTGCTTACAATTATACCATTGCCCTGGGCAGCCGTGAACTCACCGTTATTTATAGTTAAATTACCGCCATTGACCTGCACGGCATGCCCGCCCGTTTGCGAGTTAATATAATGCCAAGTTGAACCGCTCCATAGAGTAATTGCACCGTAACTACCATATCCGGTTGTACTGACTTTTAAATTATTGGCACTACTTTCACCCAAAACGGTAGTACCGCCTGAAACATAAACGCCGCCGCCAATGCTGTTTGTGATTTCTCCCTTTGTTATAGTTACGCTGGTAGAATTATCACCTTCCACCCTGACGGAATAACTCTTTATAGTTTGATTTAAAAATGCAGTATCGCCGGAGGCAACCGAGTCATTCTGCACGCCCGTATGGGTTACATTGAGGGTGCCGTAGGAGTAGAGCGAGCCGCCCTGAACATATACGCCGCTGTAGCTGCCGCCGTTGAAAGTGAGCGCGGGGAACGTGGTGCCGCTGCTTTCAATTGAACTTTTAACGTAAAGCAGAGCTTTTGCGTTTGTAACTTCAATCTGATTGTTCTCGCCCATTCTTGAGCCGACATAGAGCGAGCCGCTTTGAACATATACGCCGTTGAAGTTGGAAAGGGTTGCCTTATTTGTATTATTTATACCTGTAGCCCAATTGCCGCCAGCCACGGTGGAAGTTACGGTTGCGCTGCCGTTGACATAGACGGAGCCGCCCATAATGAGCACGCCGTTTGTAAGGCTTACGTTGTTGTCCGTTTCGGTGCTTCCCTCGGCAGAAGCCCATGTTGTGCCGGGGGTCAGGATGCTTTCTATTTCAACTTTCACGCCGCTTTCAAAATGCAGGTAGCTGTTCTGACCCGCAACAAACAGGGCAGTGCCGCGGGTAGCTGTTATTGCAGTGCCCTTAACTATATCAGAAGGGACTGTTCCGCTATAACCCGAAAAAGTTAAGTTGCCGCTCTGAACGGTAACGCCGAGACCGTTTGACTGGATATCGACATGCGCCGCGCCGACGGTTATGTTGCCGCCCGAGGTATTTATTGCCGTGCTGGAGAGGGTGGTATCGTTTTGCGACATTGTAACATAACACTTAAACGAGCTGCCCGATATGTTGATTGTGCCGCCGTCGGAGTCAATGCCCGAGGAATAAGCGCCGTAAACATTTATCTCCGTCTCTCCGTAAACATTTATTGCGCCCGACGTCGTAACCGTAGTGCCGTTTTCGGTCGTAGTCAATTGACCGGAATATATGCCGAAGTTATCCTGCGAAGTATGCACAGTCGCATTTTCACCTGTGCCGACGGTTACATTTTGGGTGGTGCCGTTTATGGTGATATTCGTCGTGCCGCCGTCCTCGCCGCAGGTTACGGTGCCGCCTTCGGAGAAAATGCCGTAGTTGGTGCGAGACAACGTTTCAAGACTTGCTTCCTGCGCTGAATTGCCGAGAGTAATTTTTGTGGTGCCGCGGGTGGTTATGGCGCCGCCCGTGGAATATATGCCGTAGTTGCCCGTGCTGGCGCTGTTTGCGGCAATGGTGATTGTGGTTGAGGCGTTGGCATTTTCGCCGCAGGTTATGGTGCCGCCCGTGGAATATATGCCGTAGTTGCCGCCCGAGGGGGTGGCATTGCCGTTGATATCTATTTCGGCATTTCCTCTGAAGGTAACGCTGCTGCTGCCGCCCGCAAGAACGCCGACATTATACCGCGAGGTTATGCCGTCAGTTTGCCCCTCCTTATTGCGCGCCATCAATATATTTGTTTCGCCGACGCAGGTAACGTTGCCGCCGCCGGTATAAACGGCGCGGTTGAAGGAACTGTCGAGCGTGCTGCCGCTTCCTCCGCCGTAGAAATTAAAGGTTGTGTTGTATGTAGTGACCGAGGCTCCGCTGCCGCTCGCCCTGATGCCCGTAACGCCCGAGCCCGTTATGTTGAAGGTGGCGCTTTGGGATATGGTGAGCGAGCCGCCCGTGATATCTATTACGGAATTGTTTGCATTGTAATATGCGGCAAGCTCCTCACCGGTGAACGACGTACCCGTGACCTCAAACATATTCGAGGACGCATCCTTGGTAAAGTCTGCACTGACGATATCTGTTCTGCCGCGCGAAACAACGACCGTGTCGCCGAGCTCGGAGTAGAAATTGCCGTCGGAAATTTTCAGATACTTATTCGGGTCATTTTCCGCGTAGTCGCACTGAACGCAAACGCTGTTTTCATAGGCATAGAAATTTGAGTTTGCGCTGTTGATTTCCATCATGCCGCCCGTTACGTTTATGCAATAGCTTTTATTCACGCCGAAGTATGCATGGTAATCGCCGCCGTTTACATTTATTTCTCCGGCGGTCATTTTGATTGCGGCATAGCCGTTTGTAACGCTTTCCGCATTGCCCTTTACGTTGTTGTAAATATATGCCTTTACGGTTGCAGGGGTGCTGCCTTCCGTATTTTCGGCGCTATATGTCCTTACGCCGTTTCCATCATCGGTATAGTACAGTGTGTATGAGTAGTAATAGTCCGCGCTGCCGACGGAATAGGAAAAGTTGCTTTCGACGGAGGGGTCGTCTTCTACCGTAAAAAAGATATAGGTATCTTCAGTTATTACATTGTTGCCATACGCGACAGTGCTGTTTTTGTCAAAATACATGTTGCCGCTTACGGTGTAGTTCGTGTCGTTTTTTACGGTCACGGGAACTATGACGGGCATCTCAGCTTCGCCGAGCAAAGTATAACCGTCGTCATTCTCTGTAGCAGGGGCGCTGTCTTTGCGGTATACTTCCAACAGATCGGTATCTTTGAAGCTGCCGCCCGATCGGGTTGACCAGCTCCAGCTATTGTCGGAACTTTTGGCGTATTCGTCGTATACAATTTTATCCGTCCAGTTGCGCCTGCCGTTGCGGGGACCGCTTTCGAAAATGCCCGCCTGAACGTTGAGAAAACCTTCGGTGACCTTTACGGAACCTTCGACGGTGCTGCTGCCGCCGATTTGCAGAACCGAGCCGACGGGGTTATACAAACTTCCGCCGCCCTTGCTGTCGATTATGGTCAGGGTGATGCCGTTTTGCACCTGCAATAGGGGCGTGGTGTTGTTGCGCTGAATTTCGTGACCGTTTAAATCAATGATAAGGTCGCTTTTTACGTTGCTGGTATCGGAAGTTATTATTAAAGGATTATCCATATCGTCGGCTACTTTAAGGTTGGTGTAGCCGTTTTCTATGGCAAGAAAGAAATCGTCGACAGAGTGCACCTCTACCTGCGTAGATAGAATAAACTCCATGTCGCTGCCGTAACCGCCGTCCGAACTCTGCTCAGACGAATATCTGCCCAGCGTGAGCGAGGCAGTGAACATGGTTACGATTATGAGCGCCATTAAAACGTAGAGCGCGATTTGCCTGGTTTTTTCTTTCATTTATGTACCCTTATCAGTTTGCGAAGCCTGGACAAAGTATGCCTGCATGTTCCAGTTATACGAGATATTCACGGCAGAGGTTATGCTTGAGTTTACGGGATATATATTGAGGTTTGCAACGCTTATCTTGCGCGGACCCGAAACGTTGGTGCAGTTTGCCGAAGGAATATTTGCAAAGGGAGTATTATTGTTTTGCGCCGTGGGGGCGGAAACGCCCGTGAGCATGGTTACATTATCCCCCCAGACCATTGAGTGAACGTAATCGTCGTGACCCTGCGCGATGGGCGCGACATGGTCGAGCGTAATATTGTAGGTGCCCTCATATGTATAGGCGCAGTTTACGCGCACGAGGGTAGATTCGCCGGTTGAACCGTCGCCGTTTATATAATTTGCTTCCTGCCCGAAGTGATAGCCCGTAATTGTGGTGACGACTTCGGCGTCCTGCGCGGGCACAAAGGAACCATTCACATAACTATAGTCCGAGAGAATGACGTAGCTTTCATTTGCCTCGGGAGGCGAAGTTATGAGCTCCATCATGTCGCCGACGACGGTATAACTTCCGTCTGCCGCTCTTTTGAACACGGGCGTAACGCCTCTGCCGTCCTGCTGCGCGTTGCCGTTCTGATCAGCCGAAAGCGAGCTATACCAGCCTGCAGACGCGTTAATGCGGCTTGTGAGAGTCAAATAAGCCTTAAAATTTTCCTTTACCTGCCCTTCGGATGCCGAAGAAAGGAGCATGTCGGGCGTTGTAATCTTTATAAGGTAATAAGTTTGGTTTTTGGATAAATCGAGGTAGATATCTTCCGCGGCGCCGCCGTCGCGCTCGAAGCTTACGGAATAATCCACATAATCCACAGGCTCGCTGAGCGTGGTTATCTCAATTTTGGCTTTTCCCTCGTCCCATTCTGCGGTTAGGGTGCCGCCGTCCGCGAGGGTACCCGTAGCGGTTACGCTTTCCTGATAATTATTTTCAATGGCGCCGTAGGTATAAAATTTAAAAGTTTCCCCGTTGTGAGTATGATATTCCGTGCCGAGGGTTATGACCGGGTTGCCGTCATTATCCGCGCTTTGCGAATAGCCGTAAATCAATTGCCCCAATACTATCTGCGGGGTATAGGCAGTTTCCTGACCGATATTTTCAATTTGCAGGGCTAAATTGTCGGCGAACTCGGCGGGCAGCTTTAACGTAACCGAAGCCTGCGCGTCGACGCCGCTCTGATAGGTTATACCCCCCTCGGTGCGGTAATTGCTCAGAGAAAAGTCAAGTTCGATCGGTGTGCCGAACTCTTCGCCGCCGAGGAAATAATTTATGTTGCTGAAGGAAAAAGATGAAAGGTTATCGATTGAAAAGGAACAGTTGAAGCCCGCGACGGAAGCCGAGGGCGCACCCGAAGAGCTGATTGAATAGCGCGAAAAAGAGACGCCCGTAAACAGAACCGTTACGGCGAGAAGATAGACAAGATATGAAAATACAGGGTACTTTTTCTTATTCTTCTTCATCCTTTTTACCGCTTGTCAGAATGCCGATAATGTCGCCTGCAAACCAGATTACGACGCCGGCAAAGAGTATTGCCATTAGCCCGTAGGGACCCTTTATGAACTCTATCGCCTCGCCGACGCCCCGCCACACGGCGATTACCTTGCCGACAATTTTTTCTTTGGTTATGGGCGGGTCGACTGCGTTTTCAGGATTGTCGCCCTTGGTTAAAAACGTGTCGCCGTCCTTTTCTATAATCCTGTGGGTCGTCGCGTCGCCGTAGTTATCTATATAGGTTACGATATCGCCCACTTCGTAGTCGTCCCGGGCATGGATTATAACGAAGTCGTGCACCTTTATGGCGTCCTCGGTTCCGTCGTCCATGCTGCCCGAAACAATCTGTGCCCCGCCGTAGCCGAACACCGTGGGAACGGGGTTGCCAAAGCCGTAGCGGGAGATTATAACATACAGGTTGTAGACGAGCAAAATAACGCAAAGCCCCGCAACTATGCCGCGGATAACGGCATATGCAATCTTAAGCGCCTTACTCATCGGCGTTTGTTCTCTCGGCGCTGAAGTTTATAAAGAGCGTATAAATTGTTCCGCTCGTGCCAGCGGCTGTGTCTGCCTCGTCGTCGTGCTGCCACTCCCATTCGAGCTCGAACACCGAGCTTGAGAGCGCCTCGATGGTAAGGTTTTGCCGGGATAAATCTTCGGCGAGCACCTTTTCGGGAGAGCCGGCAATTGCCGCGCCGTCGCGCTTTAAGGTGTAAACGAGCTTAATGCCGTATGTGTTCCGGCTTGTAAAGGTGAGATTAAAGTTTATTGCCGCGGGGGTGTGGTTTTCAAGCTGGAAGGTATACGAACCCGACATGCCGGGCGCTATTTTTTCGGCGCCGAATGTGCCGTTGTAAAAGATGGGCAGGTTTTCCGTTTCGTCCCAGCCCGTGCCGCTCTCGTCGGCGACGAAAATTATAGGCTCGTACGACCCGCCCGCCGAGCTGTTTGGCATGAGCGAAGAGGTAACGACCGCCGTGACCGCCGTAACGATTGCAAGCAGGCAGATGAACACAAACAGCAGTATGTAGGGGAAGCGCTTTAAGGTTGCGCGATAGTCGCCCTCCATGGTCAGAACGTTGTCGTGCGCGTCGACAAATCCCCTGCGCGCACTTCCCCTTAAAAGGTAAACGCTCTTTTCCTCCGTTCGTGAAAACGAGCCTTTCTGTCTGCCTTCGAGGTCGTACCACACGCCCTTGCGCACCCTGCCTATCTTTTCGCCCTCGGCATTTACCACCTTTGCCCGCCGCGGCATGCGCACGGGCGAAGGGGCTTTGAGCACCCTGTAGTCTTCGGGATACATAACCCCGTCCTTGCTTTCACCGGCAGGCGTGCCGTAGAAGCTGCCCGCAATCTTTGGCGAGGGGGGAGCCTCCTTATAGTCGTCGACAATCCCTTCGTCGGGTATCGCGGCGTCGGCGGCTGCCATGTCGGCATAGTCAAAGGATTCGTACCGGGCGGAAAGCGAAGAGTTTATGTCCTCCGTCCAGTCCCTTGCCATATGCGAGGAGAGCGGCGCCGCACCCGACCTGCGCATAACTTCGCCGATGAGCGAATAAGCGTTTTTAATTGCAGCAGCAGAATATACGTTGATTAAAAGCGGACACTTCGCATACCTCTTATCCCCGGACACATCGTGGTGAAGATAGCGCTCGCGCGGATACTTTTTGGGTTGAAGGGAGAGAAAAAGGCGCACATATCCCCTGACCAACCTCACCCTGCCGAGAAATGCCGACCCGAGATAAAAATCCTCGCCATATGCGTTCGTGCGCGAGGAGACAATTATCCCGCTCTTAGGTTCGGCATAGCCCATAAAGGCGTTCTTGACGGCGTTGTAGCGCGAGCGCGTTTTTTCGTCGCTCAAAGCCAGCCGCTGTTCAAAGTGAACGTGGTTTTCGTTTTGGGGCTTGCCGTGCGCTTCGTCTCCGCCGGGCTGTAAATCTATTAAGTTTTTATCATTGTTGTTTTCTG
>CALVMP010000001.1 GCA_944346655.1 uncultured Clostridia bacterium | reverse complement strand
ACAAACGTTTGTGTTAATATTCTAACCGCCTAAATATGACAAAATTGTACTAATTAAAAAATTTTTTCGCCTTTTTTTATAAATTTTTTCTGTGCCGGAAGGGAATTATGCGGGCGGAGCGGGAAACTTTGCGGGGCAAAGGAGTTGTATAATTTTATTTGATATTTTAATAGTGATTTTTTTGCAAAGGGGTGTTGACAATTAACACTTCGTGTTTTATAATTATTGTGTAAAGAAGTGCGTTACGGGTAACTGCGCCCTTTTTTGGGTGCGTGCCGCGCATTTATTACATTAAGGAAAAACTATATTATATATATCAATCGGAGGTTTCTTGATGAAAAAACTGACTATCGACGGCAATACCGCCGCCAGCCACGTTGCGTATGCTTTTTCGGAAGTAGCCGCAATTTATCCCATCACGCCTTCCTCTCCCATGGCGGAGATCGCAGACGAATGGGCTACGGGTGGCAGAACCAACATGTGGGGACAGAAGGTTAAAATTGCAGAAATGCAGTCCGAAGGCGGTGCGGCAGGCGCCGTTCACGGTTCGCTTTCGGCAGGTGCGCTGACCACCACTTACACGGCTTCGCAGGGTCTTTTACTGATGATACCCAACATGTACAAGATTTCAGGCGAATTGCTGCCCATGGTCATGCACGTTTCGGCGCGCGCGCTCGCCGCTCACTCGCTCAACATATTCGGCGACCATGCCGACGTTATGGCTTGCCGCCAGACAGGTTTTGCAATGCTTTGCGATTCTTCCGTTCAGGAAGTTATGGACCTCGCTTTGGTTGCGCACCTTTCCACCCTTAAGGCAAGGGTTCCCTTTATCAACTTCTTCGACGGCTTCAGGACTTCCCACGAAGTTGCGAAGATTGACGTTTGGGACGAGGCAGACGATTATGCCGAAATCCGCGCAATCTGCGACGAAGTCGGTCTTGCCGAGGACATTGCAGACTTCAAGAGCCGCTCTCTGAACCCCGAGCACCCCATCCAGAAGGGCACGGCGCAGAACGGCGACACCTACTTCCAGAACAGAGAGACTGCCAACAGCTACTATGAAGCCACCCCCGCCATCGTTCAGAAGATGATGGACGTCGTTTCGGCTAAGTGCGGCAGAAAGTATCACCTCTTCGACTATGTCGGCGCAAAGGACGCAACCGAAGTTATCGTGTGCATGGGCTCGGGCTGCGAGACGATTGAAGAGTCCATAAACAAGCTCAACACCATGGGCAAGAAGTATGGTCTTATCAAGGTAAGACTGTACCGTCCCTTCGTTGCAGACGCGTTTGTTTCGGCAATCCCCGCAACCTGCAAGAAGATTGCAGTTTTAGACAGGACCAAGGAACCCGGCTCGCTCGGCGAACCTCTGTACCTCGACGTATGCTCCGCACTCCTTGAAAAGGGCGTGGGCGGCGTAAAGGTCGTAGGCGGCAGATACGGCCTCGGCTCCAAGGAATTCACCCCCTCCATGGTGCTTGCAGTTTACAAGAACCTTGAGCAGAAGAACCCCAAGAACCACTTCACCATCGGTATCTATGAGGACGTTACCAACAGCTCGCTCGACTTCTCCGAAAAGTTCGACGCTGCTCCCGCAGGTTCGACCTCGTGCAAGTTCTACGGTCTCGGCTCCGACGGCACCGTAGGCGCAAACAAAAACTCCATCAAGATTATCGGCGACCATACGGACAAGCACGCCCAGGCGTACTTCTTCTATGACTCCAAGAAGTCAGGCGGCATCACCGTTTCCCACCTCCGTTTCGGCGACACCCCCATACAGAGTGAATACTTAATCGACTCTGCCGACTTCGTTCAGTGCTCCAACCCCTCCTATATCACCCGTTACGACATGACGAGCGACATTAAGGAAGGCGGCACATTCCTCATCAACACCGACGCTACGACGGTTGAAAAGCTTGAAGAATTCCTGCCCGCAAAGGTTAAGCAGGACATCGCTAAAAAGCACATCAACCTGTACGTCATCGACGCTATTCACATCGCAGGCAAGCTCGGCTTGAAGGGCAGGACGAACACCATCCTCCAGTCGGCGTTCTTCCGCGTAAATCCCCAGATCATGCCCTATGACAAGGCGGTCGAGTACATGAAGTACATGGCTAAAAAGTCATTCGGCAGAAAGGGCGACGCCGTCGTTCAGATGAACTACGACGCCATCGACTCCGCTTCGGGCGACAACCTTATTAAGATTGACGTTCCCGCTTCGTGGGCAAATGCAACGACGGGCGCAGAGATGGTACAGGGTCATGCAGATCCCTACTATCAGGAGATCATCAAGCCCATCCTCTACCTCGAGGGCGACAAGCTCAAGAGCTCGCAGTTCAACGCAGACGGTCACGTTCCCACGGGCACGACCAAGTTTGAAAAGCGCGGCGTTGCCGTTACCGTTCCCGAGATTGACCTTGCAAAGTGCATTCAGTGCGGCACCTGCTCGTTCGTGTGCCCTCACGCATGCTTAAGACCCGCCCTCGTTGCAACAGGCACCGAAAAGCCTGCAACTCTTGAGACCAAGCCCGCAATCGGCTTGCCCGGCTACGAGTACAGAATGCAGGTTTCTCCCCTCGACTGCATGGGCTGCGGCGTGTGCGCTACGGTCTGCCCCGTAAAGGACGGCGGCGCAATAAAGATGGTTCCCCTTGCAGATTCGCTTGCAAAGGGCGAGGCAGAGAACTGGGAGTACTCGGTTGACCTGCCCGCTGTCGACACCTCCAAATTCAAGAAAGAGACCGTTAAGGGTTGCCAGTTCTGCACTCCCCTCTTCGAGTTCTCGGGCGCCTGCGCAGGCTGCGGCGAAACCCCTTACGTTAAGGTTATAACCCAGCTCTTCGGCGAGGACATGATAGTTGCAAACGCTACGGGCTGCTCCTCCATTTACGGCGGTTCGTCACCCACATGCCCTTACACGACAAACAAGAACGGACACGGTCCCGCATGGGCTAACTCCCTCTTCGAAGATAACGCAGAATTCGGCTACGGTATCAACCTTGCATACGAGACGAGAAGAAACGCCGTTAAGTCCAAGATTGAAAAGCTTGCCGAAGTTTCCGAAACATGCAAGCCCGCCTGCGAGGCATGGATTGCAGCATTCAACAACAGGGAAGAGAGCAAGAAGGCTTCCGCAGCACTGGTTGAAGCGCTTGAAGGCTGCACCAAATGCGACGCAGAGTGCAAGGAACTTGTAAAGGATATTCTTGCAGCTAAAGACTGCCTTGCAAAGAAGTCCATCTGGATATTCGGCGGCGACGGTTGGGCATACGATATCGGTTACGGCGGTCTCGACCACGTAATCGCATCGGGCGAGGATGTAAACATTCTCGTGCTCGATACCGAAGTTTACTCCAACACCGGCGGTCAGGCTTCAAAGTCTACAAATATCGGCGCGGTTGCAAAGTTCGCTTCCGCAGGCAAGAGGGTCAAGAAGAAGGACCTCGGCATGATTGCAAAGAGCTACGGCTACGTTTACGTTGCACAGTGCGCTATGGGCTCCAACCCCGCACAGTTCTTAAAGGCAATTTCCGAAGCCGAAGCTTACCACGGACCTTCGCTCATCATCTGCTATGCACCCTGCATCAACCACGGCATCAACATGACCAAGAGCCAGCTTGAAGAAAAGGCGGCTGTTGACTGCGGTTACTGGCAGCTCTACAGGTACAACCCCGAAGGCGAAGTGTTCACCCTCGACAGCAAGGAACCCAACTATGACAACTATCAGTCTTTCCTTGCGGGCGAGACGAGATACTCCTCCCTCGTCAAGACCCAGGGCGCAGACGTCGCGAAGGAACTGTTCGCAAAGACGGAAGAGAGCGCAAAGGAACGCCTTGAAGAGTACAAAAAGCTTGCAGGCAAATAAGCTATACCTTTAACTGCAAGAAAAATTGTGATTAATTAAAAACCAAAATCCCTGAGCCGTTACGGTTCAGGGATTTTAATTATTTATGTAAGCAGGGATTTTTTATTGCTCTTCAAATATGTCCTCATAAGTTACATTAAGTATTTTTTTAAACAGAATTATCTCGTCGGGATAAATATGCCTTTGACCGACTTCGATTTTTGCAATCGCACTGCGCGTTATGTCGCACCCCTCAAGCTGCATTTTGGTTGCCAGCAGCTCCTGAGTGTACCCAGCCCTTTCACGCAATATTCTTATATTGTTCCCGATTTTCCGTTCTATGCAGTGATTCATAATATGTCAGTATTTTGCACTTATTTAAGAACAAACGCTTGACTATATTATATTTGATGAGTATAATTATTTTGCACCTATATAAGTGCAAAATAATGTAGGAGATTAAGATATTTTGGAAAAAATCAGCGGAAACAACCTTATACTTGACAGCGACGAGAACCTGACTTTCAGCTCGACAATAGGTGAAGCCATCGATTATTTGGTAAAAAAGTTCGGGTGGCACAGAAGCACTTACAGAAATACGGCTAATTTTTTCACCGATATCGACGGCTGCAACGACGTTGTTTTCCTGCGCAGATTTAAGGTCACAGATGCAGACCCCATGAATGTAACTTTGCCGAAAAGCGCCGAAGTACTCAACCTTATAAGCCGAGATTATTCGACCCATACAGAGCTCATGCTTGAGACTAAAGCAATTGCAAAATGGCAGCTTGACTATAACCAGCGCCCGAGATTGCTGTTTCTGCTTGAAAAATCGTACTCGGGCAAATTTGCTTATATATTTGCAGGAATATATAAAATTGATTCGGCAAGCACAAATAATTTACGTGTTTATACTAAAATTTCAAAGATATACGACAGGGCAAAACCTGACAACTATAAGCAATAGATATTCATGGGGGAAATTTATGGGCGCTTTAGGGTCTTTATTAATCGGACTATTTGCATACTGCTTTAAAAAATTAAATAAAGAAAACACAAAGAAACGAATTATTATTTTAATTATCGGCTGTATAATCTCGCTGATTTTAGCTATTATTTTCTACTTTGCAGAAGATACGCAAACGGGAAAGGAAGGCGCATGGATGTTTTTATGGTTCTACCTGCTTATCTTCGGGTGGAGACTTGTTGCAGACATAATTTTATATTGCACTGGCAGACTTGACAAAAAAAAGGATGAGGAAAGCAAAACAAAAACAGTAACCGAGAAGACAGAAGATACTAAAACCTATACCACCGTCAATAATATGCTAAACAGAAATTAATAAAGCACCTTAGCAAATTAAGTTCAATTGCAATAAGTGTTTATAGGAATTTTTACTATATGTCAAGATACATATGTGAATTTTTCCTATAATATTGTTATGGAAAAGGATGTAAAGAGCATTGTCGGGGAGAATCTGAAGGCGGCGAATTGCAAAGGGCATGACCCAGAGAGAGGTTGCCCGACTTTTAAATAAGTATCAGCCCGACTATTCTCAGTATGAAAGCGGCAAAATTGAGCTCGACTACGATAAAATCGTATTCTTATGTAAGCTCTTTGACATAACGCCGAACGATTTGTTTTACGGAATTTTTGATAAACAGCATTTGATCCGCCCGTGAAATTTTTTCTTGGGCGGATTTTATTTTTAAATTAAGGTAAGGAAAGTAAGGAAAATCGTTGATTTGGAATTAAGCATCGCATTTCTTGCAATAATTTGGGGCATGTGATATTATTTAGTCATGAAAAATAAAGACATTGACGGCGGAAAGGAGTTTGACTGGGGGAGGACTTCTGAAGCTTACGCAAAATACCGCGACATTTACCCTGACGAATTCTACAAAAAAATTGTAAGCCGCGGGCTGTGCGTGCGCGGGCAGAGCGTGCTCGATTTGGGCACGGGGACGGGCGTGCTGCCGCGCAACATGTACTTATACGGAGCGAGCTGGACGGGCGTGGACATCTCCCCCGAACAGATTGCCATGGCGCGGAAAATGGCTGAGGCGAAACAAATGAATATTAATTTTATTGTATGCCCCGCCGAGGACATTGAGTTTGAGAGAAAGAGCTTTGACGTTGTTACGGCATGCCAGTGTTTTTGGTACTTTGACGAACAGAGGCTTATTCCCAAACTTGAACAAATTTTAAAAAGCGGCGGACGGCTGCTTGTGCTTTATATGGCGTGGCTTCCGCACGAGGACGACATTGCCGCGGCAAGCGAAGCGCTCGTTTTGAAATACAATCCGGGTTGGTCCGGTGCAAACGAACGCATGCACCCCATAGAAGCAGGCAAAAGAACGCTTGACAGCTTTAAGGTTGTTTACTCCGATGAGTGGAAGCTGGATTTGCCGTTTACCCGCGAAAGCTGGCACGGAAGAATGAAGGCATGCCGCGGTGTGGGTGCTTCCCTTTCGGATAGCGAGATCGCCGCGTGGGAGCGGGAACACCTTGCACTGCTTGAAAGGATTGCGCCCGAGAGGTTTACGGTCAGACACTATGCGGCGCTGTGCGAACTGGCTTTGAAAAATTGATATAAGCATAAAAACAAAACCTCCTCCCAAGGCTTGCTTTCGGGAGGAGGATTTTGAAATTCAGAAATTATTCCTTAGAAATTGTAAGCATGTATGAAAACGCCTGACCGGCGCCGTCGTCGAAGTTGATAAACGGCTTTAAGGAAAGTTCCCTCGGGGCGGCGGGAAAATCGTTTATGCCCCACCAGGGCTCTATGCACACGTAGTCGCCCTCGTTTTCGTTGGACCAGAACGCCCAAACGGGGCAGGAGGAATTGAAGGTATAGGTATAGCCGTCCTGCGTGGAAGCCGTAACGTCGCCGTGAATCCCTGCAAGCTGAAGCGTTTTGCACTCTTTAAAGAGCGCCTTGTTAGCCACTATGCGGTGAACGGAAAGGGCGCGCGACGAATCTTTGCCCAGGGGGTACTCCACAGCGTTTTCTCCGCCCGAAAATTCGATTATCGCCTCGCCGCCGGGAGCCTTAAGCCCGGGATGACCGCCGACATAGAAGGGCATTACTCCCTGCTTTGACTGCACGAAGTAGGTGACCTTTAAGGAATTTTCCTTAAGTTCGTAGCGGAGCATGAATAAAAAGGCGAAAGGATAAGTTTTTAAGGTCTCCTCGCTCTCTTCGAGGCGGAACTGGACAAAACTTTCGCCCATATCTACGGGGGTGAGCTTTGCATACCTTACCACGCCGTGAGACTTCGGCGCATAGGTTTTGCCGTTGACAGTTTAAGGCTCGGCGTGACCTATTACGGGGAAGATTACGACGTCGCGCGAGCCCCAGGCGGGACCGCCCTGCCAGAGCCGTTCCTCGCCCGAGGGGAGGTATATGAGGGAGCGCATCGACCCGCCCTCGTCGGTGACGGTGAGCTGGAGTTTGTCCGATTTTATCGTATAGTCCATGACGCCCTCCCGTTACATGGGCAGGTTTTCGCCGCCGAGAATGTGGATATGCAGGTGGAACACCGTCTGACCCGCGTCGTCGCCCTGGTTGATTATAAGTCTGTAGCCGTTAGTGCAGCCGTTATCTGCGGCGATTCGGGGAATTTTACCCAGCATGTAGGCAAGCACTTCAGCCCTCTCTTCATTGAGTTCCGAAAGCAGTTTGAAGTGATCCTTTGGCACAGCCAGAAGGTGCACTTTTGCCTTGGGTTCGAGATCCTTGAAAACCACCATTTTGTCGTCCTCATAGACCTTGGTCGAGGGAATTTCACCCCTTATTATTTTACAGAATACGCAGTTTTCGTTGAGCATTTATTTTGTCCTCCTTACATTTAGTTGAGCCATATATTATGGTCAACCGCGTTTTTTGAGCGATTTTACATAGAACATTGCATACAGCCCCAATGAGATTGCGGCAAGCGAGCCGAGCGAGCCGAAGAGCGCGACATACTGGGGCTGGGAGTAGTCGAACTCGAAGAGCGGATTGTATTCTATGACCGTAATTTCGTTGCCGTCAGCCGAGATGTTGTAACCTGAGATATCCGAACGGATATGAAAATACGAGGCGTAGAGCCTGCCCGACATGTCGTAGGCGGTTTCCATGAAATAGCGTGAGGATACGCCGTTTATTCTCAGTTCTACGCTGACCGTGTTGAGAAGATAAACCGCGCTTTCGCCGCTGCCTGCCACGGTGTATTCGTAGTAATAGAAATACTCCCCCTCCTCTACCCTCTGCGTTACGGAAGTTAAGGTGTTGCCCGTGCTCTGTTCTTCATAGTTGCCAAGAGCGGGGTCGTATCCGCGGGTGAAATCGTCCGAAAGCTCGTAGCCGCACTGCATGAAGGAGATGAACTCCCGCTTATCCGTAAAGGTATGGGGATAGTAAGTTTCCCTGAAGGGGAAGGTGCAGTAAATTATTGCGATAACCGCCATTATGAACGCGCCTACGGTAAGGCAGAGATGCCCTGCGTGGGTATAGTACAGTTTGTCGCGGCGCAGGGATTGCTCGTCCGCCCTGAAAAACTGGGGCGTCGGCGAAACACCTGCCGCCCTGAAGGTGTTCATGCGGGTTATTGCAAGGGTGGGTATGCCGTAAGCGGCGGTAATTGCCACACAGACAACGACGGCGAATATATGCCAGCCGTACGAAAAAGGAGCGTCCCACAGGAGGTGAACCGCAGCGGCTCCGACGAGGCAGAGATACAGCCTTAAGCTTAAAAACGGTCTCCGTGCCGAGGCGAACGCCCAGCCGACCGCAGCCGACCACACGGTATGGGTACAGAACGCCGAAACCCCCCTTTCAAAGGTGACGGAAACGACGGAGGAAATATTGAGATATGTTAAATCGTTCGAGCCGAGGAAGATATATCCGGCATCCTCCACGAGTGAAAAACCGCACCCCACGGCTGCGCCGAGAATGAAGCCGACGAGGGGCTGTTTGACCTTAAGCACGGCAAGGGTTATTATTACCGCTATCGCCTTTGCAAGCTCCTCCACCCCGGCCGTACGGAGAGCGAGAAGCCATTCGGACTGAACGGGAAGCAAAGCGAACGCAATCTGAGCCAGTACGTGTGAGCCCGTGCCGCCGATAAGCAGAGTTATAAATACGGACAGCAGACTCAGATCCCTGCGGGGGTAAATTTCGTACATGAGCACGAGAAAGGGTATGCCGAAGGCGATCGCACCCAAAATTACGGTTACAGGCACATACAGCACGTTTGAGGTAAACCGCACAATGAGAAGATACACCGCAAAAATTATTATGCAGGCGGCAAAGAGCCTTATGTAGAACCAGGGATAGGCGCGCTGAATGCCATCCCGCCTTCTTACGCCGCGCGTTAAAAATTCGGAATATTCCACGCCCGTGTGCCTGCGGAAGGTCTGTTTGAAAAAACAGATTATCTGTGACGACGCCGCTTTTAATAAATTTGACATAATTTTTAAGAATACCCGACTACCTGTTATATTCCGGCAAGCGCTCCGTCGCGGAATGATCCGCCGAGTTTTACCGTATTCTTTCCGCTGTGTTCGCCCGCAACGTACACCTTTATATATTCGGGCGTATAGCCGCACGTATATTGTCCGTCGAAGTCCTCGAATATGACCTCGCGAGTCTTGCCCGCAGCCCTTTGGATAAATTTAAGCTCGCTCTCCCTGCCCTTTTCAAGCAGTCTGTGCAGCCTTTCAGCCTTAATTGGCGCGGGAATATCCTTTAACGAATAGGCGACGGTCCCTTCGCGCGGGGAGAAGGCGAAGGCGTGAACGCGGGCAAAGGCGACCTCGTCTATTATCGAAAGACTGTCTGAAAAGTCCTCTTCGCTCTCGCCGCAAAAACCGGCTATAATATCGGTAGTGACGGCGGCTTCGGGAAAATACTTGTAGATGAGGCGGCACTTTTGTATGTATTCCTCCCGCGTGTATTTGCGGTTCATTGCCTTAAGCACCGCCGTGGAGCCGCTCTGCAGGGACAGGTGGAACTGCGGGGCAAAATCCTTCAGCCCTTTGCATGCCGTAAGAAAATTGTCGTCTATTATATTGCACTCGAGCGAACCGAGGCGCATACGCTTGTCTGTATCCCCGAGTGCGCGTAAAAGTTCGGTTAAATTTGTACCGATATCGGTGCCGTAAGCGGAAATATTTATGCCCGTGAGCACCACCTCGGGCGAGGTTATATTTTTAATTTCCGCCAAAATATCCCCTGTCGGACGCGAAGTTACCCTTCCGCGGAGGTAGGGAATAACGCAGTATGAGCAGAAGTTATTGCAGCCGTCCTCGATCTTTACAAAAGCCCTTGTGCGCACCTGTTTGGGGAAGGGAATACTTTCGGGCAGGGCGCAGGAAAAGTCGGCGGAGATTGCTTTAAGCACGCCCTCTTTGTCGCGGGCGCCGCACACGTACTTTACCCCCTTAGAGGCGAACTGCGAAGCGTTCTTTTCAGAGGCGCAACCGCATACGTAGATTAAAGCCTGAGGCGAAAATTTGCGGGCACGGGCGAGGAGCTGGCGGCTCTTTTTTTCGGCTTCGCGCGTGACGGCGCAGGTGTTCAGAACATAGATATCCGCCGGGGACAGCTTATCCGCAACCTCCCAGCCCGCGCCCTCTAAGGCGGACATTATGGAGGCGCTTTCGACCTCGTTTACCTTACAGCCCAATGTAAAAACGCACGCCTTCATGACAGTTCCCCCAGGCAAAACATTACAATTGAGAGAGCGGAAATTGCAGCCGTTTCGGCGCGGAGTATGCGCTTGCCGAGAGAAAGGGCTGAAAACCCGTACCCGTTTACCCCGAGCGAGAACTCCTCTTCGGAAAAACCGCCCTCGCTGCCGATGACAAGCGCCGTAGGACCTGTGAGCGACTTTATGTCGGCTGTCGTCTCCCCTGCAAATTCGCAGGCGAAGAGCTTGTTTTTATACTCCACAGCAGAGGCGAGGGCTTGGGGAAAACTTTCGAAATACTCCACCCCGGGTGCGACGGAACGCAGACACTGTTTTGCCGCCTCCCTTGCAACGCGCCTTAAGCGTTCGAGCTTGTTTTCGTTCATGTACGCCGAGCAGTAGCGCGAGGAAAATACGCCGATTTTTGAAACGCCGAGTTCGGTCGCCTTCTGCACGACGAGTTCGGTTTTATCCCCTTTAAGCGCACCCGCAAGCAGGTATACGGGCGTGGAACTTTCGCGGTTACCCGCGTTTACCCCCGTAATATGTGCCGACAAAGAGTGCTTGCCCACCGAAGTGACGATGGCGGAATACTCCTTTCCGCTGTTGTCGAGCAGGATTATTTCCGTGCCCTCGGTGACGCGGAGCACAGTCTTTGCGTGCGTGAATTCGTCGCCAGAAAGTTCAACCTCGGTGCGTTCGGGATAGTTTAAGTTGTCGATAAAAAATCTGCGGGCGCCGCTCATGAGTTTTCAAACGCGAGCGCGTTCCACTCGCCCTTTTTGATATGTTCCTTTAAGGCGAGACCCTGCGCTTTGTAGGCGTCGGTTACTCCCTGAAGCTTGCTGTCTATTATGCCGCTAAGAATGAGAGTTCCGCCATTTTTGAGGTTTTGAGGAATGGAGGGCGCAAGGCGCTCTAAAACGTCGGCAGTAATGTTTGCAAGAATTATGTCGCCCTTTACGGAGGAGTCGGCAAGCAGGTCGGAGTGGGCGACGGTCACCTTATCCGAAACGCCGTTTAAGGCGCAGTTGTGGTTGGCGCTCTTTACGGCTACGCTGTCGATATCCGTGAGGTATGCATGCTTTGCGCCCAGCTTTACGGCGGAGATGCCCAGAATTCCGCTGCCGCAACCGACGTCGATGCAGACGGAGTCGGCCGTAAGATACTTCTGCAGAAGCTTCACGCACATGGAGGTGGTTTCATGCTCGCCCGTGCCGAAAGCCATGTTGTTGTCGAGGAGTACTACCTCTTCCCCCTCCGCTTTATTATATTCAATCCATTCTGGAACGACGACAATTTTACCTATGTGAATGGGGCGGAAGTGCTTGCGCCATATCTCTATCCAGTCGTCGCCTTCGACTATGCGCGAAGTCATCTCAAGCGACCCCAGAGGAAGGGCGCCGTTGCAGTTTGCCGCGAGCTCTTCGATATCCTCCCTTATTTTGGGGAGAATTTCGGGGGAGACGTCGAGCGCGACGAACGCCTTTACGAGCACGTCGCCCGAGCGGTCGGCAGTCAGTTCTTCGTCCATGTAGTCCCAATACATAACTTTATCGTTCTGAAGGGCAATTACGTCCTTTACGTCGGAGATAGCCACCCCGTGGGTGGTATAGCGCCACATTATATCTGCCACGAGTTCGCTGCCCTCGGTGGATGTGTGTACTGTGAGTTCTGTAAACTTCATATTTCCTCGCTGTTGTTTAGTCCATTTAATTTTACCACCTATCCGCGCCATTTGCAAGTAAAATGCCGCGCTAAACGCTTGACAGTCCGCACGGCAACACTTACTATAATATGGACAGAGGAGTATTTATGACGAGAGATAACGACAGCTTTTTTGCAAAGACCAATCCCTTGAAACTGTTTTTTATTGTAGCCGTGCCGGGTGCCGTGGGCATGCTGGCAGCTTCCCTGTACGGACTTTTCGACGGCATATTCGTGGGGCAGTTTTTGGGTCAGACCGCCTTTGCCGCCGTGAACCTCGCCTTCCCCTTTGTGGCTATAAACTTTTCGCTTGCAGACCTCATAGGCGTGGGGTCTGCCGTGCCCATTGCAATTGCCCTGGGGCGGCAGGATAAAAGGGCTGCGAACAACTACTTTACCTGCGCGTGCATTGCCATAGTAATTCTCGGCGCGGTTATGGGAATTGTTATGTGGTTTGCCGCCCCCGCGCTCATGGCTATGATGGGCGCCGAGGGACAGCTTGCCGAATACGCCGTGCAGTATCTGAGGGTATACGCCGCGTGCTCGCCGCTGTGCACGATGGTGTTCGCCTCGGACAACTACCTGAGAATTTGCGGAAAGATAAAGACGAGCATGGTGCTGAACATTGCAATGTCGGCAATAATACTCGGGCTGGAGCTGCTGTTTTTGCTGGCGTTTAAATGGGGAATATGGGCTTCGGCTCTTGCAACCTGCCTGGGGATGATTGTTATTGTTATAGCCTCCATGGCGCCCTTTTTTACGGGCAGAATGGATTTAAGGTTCTGCCGTCCCGAATGGTCGTTCAAGGTATTCGGCAAGATGATTGCGGCGGGCTCCCCCACCTTTTTAAGCACGGTTGCGGCAAGGCTGACTTCCATTGTATTCAATACCGTGCTTTTATACCTCGGCGGCGAGGACGCCGTTGCCATTTACGGCGTAATTATGTACGTAAACGACATTGTACAGCCCCTTTTATACGGCGTGTGCGATTCCCTTCAGCCCGCAATCGGCTACAATTTCGGCGCGTGGGAAGCAAAAAGAGTAAAAAAGATTACAACTTATATATTCGTTGCGGGAGCCGTGATTTCGCTCATAGGCGCCGCCGTGATTTTTGCCGTGCCCGAGGGAATTGCGGCGCTGTTTTTATCTGACCCTGCGCCCGAGCTGATGGAGATGGCAGGCGGAGCCATGAGGCTGTTTTCGGTAACCTTTCTGACGCGGTGGTTCGGGTTTGCCGCGCAGAGCTTCCTGACAGCCATAAACAAGCCCGTGTGGGCTGCCCTACTTTCAACCGCCAACGCCTTCATTTTTCCCATGGCGTTCCTCGGCATTTTGTGGCAGCTGGGGCTGACGGGAATATGGCTCAACTTCGGGCTGACCGCAGCCGCCGTGGCGTTTGCGGCAGCAGTAATTTTGTTTGCAAGAAGAAGAGATTTGTCGCCAAAAAAAGAGGATTGACCGCGTACTATGTTTGAATTACTGACAGAAAAAGACTTTGACGGGTTTTTTGAAATTATGGAGTACTCCTTCCCGGAAAACGAGAGAAGGAGCCGCGAAAACCAGCTTGCTCTCTTTTCGGACAGCAGGTATAAGGTCGCGGGCATAAAGGACTGCGGAGGAAATGTTTGCGCCTTTATCGCTTACTGGGAGGAAGGCGGCGTTACCTTTTTGGAGCACTTTGCCGTGGCAGAAGATTTGCGCGGCTCGGGACTGGGCGGAAAATTTTTGGACGAATTTTTAAAAGACAGAAAAAAGCCCGTCGTGCTTGAAGTGGAACTTCCCGAAAATGAAATTGCCGCGCGGCGCATCGGCTTTTACCAAAGGCACAACTTTGTTCTGAACGACTTTACCTATTTCCAACCCCCGCTGGGCGAGGGGAAAAAGGGCGTGCCTTTAAAGATTATGTCGCTTGCAGGCAAACTCGGACAAAAAGAGGCTGAGTTTGTGCGAAAAACTCTTTTGAACATTTACAACAGTACGTCAAACGATTAAGGTTAACACCATTATAAAATAAAAACGAAGCGCATGCGCTTCGTTTTTTTATTTAGTTATATCTAAGTAACATTCGGGGCGGCGGTCGCGGAAGAGCCCCCACTCAAGCCGCTGTTTTGTCAGTTCTTCAAGGTCGAACGAGGCGTAGAGAATTGTTTCGCTCACCCTGTCGGCGTCCGCAATTATCGCGCCAGCGTTATCGGTGATAAATGACGAGCCATAGAAAGTTAACGAAGAGCGCTGCCCTCCGTTTTCGGGCGAAGGGGAAACACTTTCCTCTCCTATGCGGTTTGCCGCGGCAACGGGCATTAAGTTTGCCGCCGAGTGCCCCTGCATTACGCGCCGCCAGTGCCCCGAGCTATCCGTCCCGAGAATGGGTTCGGAACCTATCGCGGTGGGGTAGAGAAGAATTTCGGCGCCGTTTACGGCGAGCGCGCGGGCGGTTTCGGGAAACCATTGGTCCCAGCATATGCCCACGCCGATGCAGCCGAAAGTCGTTTTAAAGGTCTTGAAGCCGCTGTTGCCCGGGGTGAAATAAAATTTTTCCTGATAGTAATGGTCGTCGGGAATGTGCGTTTTGCGGTAGACGCCCAGGAGCCTTCCGCAGTCGAGCACGGCGACGGAGTTGTATAAAACGTTGCCGTCCTTTTCGTAGAAGCTGACGGGAATGACGACGCCAAACTCCTTTGAAAGGGGCATAAGACGACGAACCGCAAGGTTTTTTTCAGTCTCCTCCGCATACGCGTAGAAGTTATAGTCGCGCTGCTGGCAGAAATAGGGGCGCTCGAAGAGTTCGGGCAAGAGAACCATGTTTGCGCCGTTCTGCACCGCCTCCCTTACGAATTTTTCCGCCTTTTGTATGTTTTGTTCGCGCCCTTCCGAGCACTTCATCTGAACGCAAGCCAGTTTGACCATGGCAATTAAACCTCCTTTTGCCGCTTGCCCGCAGGCAAGGGAATCTGCTGGGTGAGGCAGTGAATGTTTCCGCCGCCGACGATAAGCTGACGGGCAAAAACGGGCACGACCTTTTTTGAGGGGAAGAGCCCCTGAAGAATTTTTACGGCAACCCCGTCGTTTTGGTCGCCGAACTGCGGCACGAGAACTGCGGCGTTGCAGATATAAAAATTTACGTAGCTTGCCGCGAGCTGCTCGCCGACGGTGCGTTCGTCCTCCCCCTCCTCGGGTTCGAAGCCGTCCACCTCGTACTGCGTAAAGCAGACGGGGTTGCGGGGGAAAGGAATTTTGTGTACCTTTATGCCGGCACTTTCTAAAACATTTAAGTCTGCGCGGCAGCGTTCGCCCTGAACGCCCTCTTCAGACCAGCCGAGCACGACCTCGTTTTGGGAGACGAAGGCGCAGATATTGTCGACATGCCCGTCGGTTTCGTCGCCGGCTACGCCGTAGGGCAGCCACACCACCCTGTCGGCGCCGAGGTATTCTTTGAGCTTTTGTTCAATTTCGCCCTTGGTGAGCGAGGGATTGCGGCCCTTTGAGAGAAGGCACTCCCCGGTGGTAATTACAGTGCCCGCGCCGTTTGAGTGCACGGAGCCACCCTCGAGCACGAAGGGGCGGGCGGAGTAGCATTTAAAGCCGTACCTGCGGGCAAATTCCGCGGCAAAGGCATCGTCGTTTTTATAGTCCTTATACAGCCCGTTGAAGTCGCCGCCCCAGGCGTTGAAAGCCCAGTCGACGGCGCGGACTTCGGTATCGCTTACTACGAATGTAGGAGCCATATCCCGCGCCCAACTGTCGTCGGTAGGGATATCGACGAGGATAACTTTACCCCCTTCGACCTCATCTTTTAAAAAGCTTAGGACCTCCCCCCTCTTGCCTTCGGAGACGGCGAGATACACCTTTTCGCCCGCGCAGATAGTTTTGATCACTTCCGCAAAGACGGGCGCGGCATGGCGGGCGCCGTATATCCAGCTGCCGCCGCGTTCGCACCAGATCATGATGGTTGCCGAGTGGGGCGCGTACTCCGCGGGCATATAAAATTTATCTCTTTTGGGGGTGGTCATAGTCTCGATTTGAAGTCGGCATAGCCGAATGTTTTGATAATTTCAATCTTTCCGCCCTTGCTTTTGGCGATTGCGGGCAGGGGCATTCCGTTGAAGGTGTTGTTCTTGACCATGGTGTAGATTGCCATGTCGCCGAAGGTGAGGATATCCCCCTCCTTTAAAGGGGCGTCGAAGGAGTAGTCGCCTATTGTATCGCCCGCAAGACAGGTGCGCGAGGATAAGCGGTAGGTATACGCCTTTTCGCCCGCCTGACCCGAGCCATCGAGCGGGGGGCGGTAGGGCATTTCGAGGACGTCGGGCATGTGGCACTCGGCAGAGCTATCTAAAATGGCGATATCCATGCCGTTGTGCACTATCTCCAAAACGCGCGTCTTTAAACAGCCTGCGTTGAGCGCGACGGCTTCGCCCGGTTCGAGATAGATCTGCACGCCGTAGGTATCCGAAAGGCGCTTTACAGTGTCCTCGAGTAGGGATATGTTGTAGCCTTTGCGCGTTATGTGGTGTCCGCCGCCGAGGTTGAGCCACTTTAATCCCTTAAGGTACTTTCCGAAGTCGCGCTCGAATGCCTGTACGGTTGCAGCCATATCCTCGGCGCCCTGTTCGCAGAGGGTGTGGACGTGGAAGCCCTCCATCCCTTCAAGGAGGTCGGGTCTGAAATTTTCCTTTGTGACGCCCAGGCGGGAAAAGGGTGCGCAGGGGTCGTATATGCCGCCGCCCTGCGTGGAGAACTGAGGGTTTATGCGCAGTCCCACGCTTGCGCCCTTTGCTCTCTTTTTAAACTTTTCAAGCTGGGCGAAGGAGTTGAAGATTATGTGGTCGCAGATTGAGGCGATTTCTCCGAACTCTTCCTCGAGATATGCGGGACAATAGACGTGGTTTTCGCCCGAAAAATGTTCGTGGGCAAGTTTGGCTTCGTACAGTCCGCTCGCCGTGGTGCCGCTGAGATACTCCGATATGAGGGGATAGAATGCGTAAGCCGAAAACGCCTTTTGGGCGAGAAGAATTTTACAGCCCGTGCGCCGCCCGACGCCCTGTAAAATTTCGAGATTTTTTACAAGGGCGTCCTCGTCGATGATATATACGGGAGTGTTCACTTTCAATCCACCAATACGGGATTTTCAACCACCTTCCAGGGGAGACCGTACTTTGTGAGAGCCTCCATGTAGGGGTCGGGGTCGAACTCTTCGCAGTTCCACACGCCGGGTTTGTTCCATACGCCCGTCGCGACGAGCATGGCGCCTATCATTGCGGGCACGCCCGTGGTGTAGGAGATTGCCTGCGAGCCGACCTCTTTATAACACTCCTGATGGTCGCAGATATTGTAGATATACAGCGAGCGCTTTTTGCCGTCCTTTACGCCCGTGAATATGCAGCCGATATTGGTTTTGCCCTTGGTGCGGGCGCCGAGCGTTGCGGGGTCGGGCAGGAGCGCCTTTAAGAACTGGATGGGCACAATCTCCCTGCCCTCGAACTCCACGGGGGTGGTGGAGAGCATGCCGACGTTTTTAAGGCAGTTCATGTGCTGGATATAGCTCTGTCCGAAGGTCATGAAGAAGCGGATCCTCTTTACTCCCTTTATGTTCTTTGCAAGGCTTTCAAGCTCTTCGTGGTGGAGAAGATACATGTCCTTTACGCCCACGCCGTCGAAGTCGTACTGCCTCTTTATCTCCAAAGGCTTGGTTTCCACCCATTTGCCGTTTTCGATATACGAGCCGTTGGCTGAAACCTCCCTTAAGTTGATTTCGGGATTGAAGTTGGTGGCAAAGGGATAGCCGTGGTCGCCGCCGTTGCAGTCTAAAATGTCGATGGTTTCGATGGTGTCGAAGTAGTGCTTTTGCGCGTATGCGCAGAACACCTGCGTGACGCCCGGGTCGAATCCCGTGCCGAGCAGAGCGCAGATGCCCGCTTCCTTATACTTTTTGAAATAGTCCCACTGGTAGGAATAATCGAAATATGCGGTGAAGCCCTTCTCCTTTACGCGTTTTTCGTAATTAGCCCTCCAGACGGGATCGTCGGTGTCTTCGCACTCGTAGTTTGCCGTGTCGATATAGTGCACCTTTGTTTTAAGGCACGCCTCCATTATGGCAAGATCCTGATAGGGAAGGGCGACGTTTAAAACCGCCGCGGGCTTAAAGCTGTTTATTAGGGCGACGACCTCCTCCACGTTGTCGGCGTTGACCTTTGCGGTGGAGAGTTTCGCCTTGGTTTTGTTCTTTATTTTATTGACGAGCTCGACGCACTTGCTCTCCGTGCGGCTGGCGATTAAAATTTCGGTGAACACGTCGTCCGCCTGCGCACACTTCTGAATGGCGACCTGAGCCACGCCGCCGCAACCGATTACCAAAAGTTTCATTATCGTTTCTCCTTTTATTTTTATACTGCCTGCCGCAATTTATCTGTCCTTTTCGGCGGCGAGAAGAATATCTTCCACATACTTGGGGAGCATGAAAGCGCCCATGTGCAGATTGGTTGTGTAGTAGCGTGTGGGAATGCCCCTCTCCTTCCACTTTGCGGCGTTGAAGTCCTTTAACGGGTGATACTTTTTGCTGGCAAAGCCGAACAGCCAGTAGCCCGAAGAACAGGTGGGAATGTGCGCCTGATAGACCTTGGAGACGGGGAAGCAGCGGAACACCTTGCGGTGCATCTTGCGGCACTCCTCTTCGTCCTCGGCGTAGAAGGGGCTGCCGTGCTGGTAGACCATTACGCCCGTATCGTTAAGTGCGCGGAAGCAGCTGCCGTAAAATTCCTTGGTGAAGAGCCCCTCGGTGGGTCCGAAAGGGTCGGTGGAATCGTTTATTATGAGGTCGTATTCCCCAACCTTGCCGCGGATGAATTTCAGCCCGTCCTGAATATACAGGTTGACGCGCTTATCCTCCAGTCCCGCAGCCGTTTCGGGGAAGAACTTGCGGGAGACGTACACGAACATTTCGTCCTCCTCCACGACGTCTATGCGCTCTATCTCGGGATAGCGGCAGAGCTCCTTTGCCACCCCGCCGTCGCCGCCGCCGATGACGAGCACGTTTTTAACGTCGGGGTGAACCGCCATAGGCACGTGGGCGACCATTTCATCGTAGATGAATTCGTCCCTCTCCGAAAAGACGACTTCGCCGTCGAGACTTATGAACTTGCCGAGGTCCTCGGAGTCGAACACGTCGACCTGCTGAATGTCGCTGCGCTCGGAGAAGAGCTGCTTTTTTACGCGTATGTTGAGTTTTATGTTGGGCGTATGGACGTCGGAAAACCACATTTCCATAATTATTTTACCTCTCCCTTGCTTATTTTAATACGTTGAGGCGCTCGACCTCGAAGTCCTCGGTGCCCTGCATGGAACACCCCTTCGCCTTGGCGTAGGTTATATACTCTATAATATCTTTCGTAATGAGTTCGCCGGGGGCGAGAATGGGTATGCCGGGCGGGTAGCACATTACAAATTCGGTGCATATTTTGCCCTCCGCCTCCTTTAAAGGAAGGGAGATCTTGTCGGAATAGAAGGCTTTTCTGGGCGGCACGGCAACTTTGGGCGCCACATATTCGGCGCTGAGCATGCCCGCCTTGTCGCGTTTGTAGAGGCGCTTTAAATCGTACAGCGCCCCGACGAGCCTTTCGATATCCTGCAGCCTGTCGCCGATGGATATGTAGGCAAGTATGTTGGAGATATCGCCGAATTCTATCTGAATATTGTACTCGTCGCGCAGAAGGTCGTACACCTCTATGCCGGCAAGCCCTATATCGCGCGTGTAAATGGCGAGCTTGGTTACGTCGAAGTCGAAAACCGAAGTGCCGTTTATGAGCTCCTTGCCGTAGGCGTAATAGTCGCCGATGCCGTTTATTTCGCCGCGGGCGTACTCAGCCATTTCCATGACCCTCGAGAACGCCTGCTCGCCCTTTAAAGCGAGGTTGCGGCGGGAGATATCGAGGCTGGACATTAAAAGATATGAAGCGCTCGTCGTCTGCGTGAGGTTTATTATCTGGCGGACGTAGTCGACGTTCATGCTGTCTCCCAAAAGAAGAAGGGAGCTCTGGGTAAGGCTCCCGCCCGACTTGTGCATGGAGACTGCCGCCATATCCGCACCCGCCTCCATTGCCGAGACGGGGAGATTTTCATTGAAGGAAAAGTGGGTGCCGTGCGCCTCGTCTGCAAGCACCTTCATTCCGTGCGAGTGGGCTATATTTACTATGGAGCGCATGTCCGAACAGATGCCGTAGTATGTGGGGTTGTTTACGAGCACCGCCTTTGCGTCGGGGTTGTCCTCCACCGCCTTTTTGAGCTTTTCGGGCTCCATGCCGAGGGCAATGCCGAGGCGGTTGTCCACTTCGGGGTTGACGTAGACGGGCACGGCGCCGTTCAATATGAGGGCGTTTATGACCGACTTGTGCACGTTGCGCGGCATGATTATTTTATCCCCCTCCTTGCAGACGGAGAGTATCATGCTCTGCACGGCGGACGTCGTTCCCCCCACCATGAAAAAACAGTTTGCCGCCCCGAAAGCCTGCGCCGCGAGGGCTTCGGCTTCGCGTATTACCGAGGAGGGATGGCATAAATCGTCGAGGGGCTTCATGGAGTTTACGTCCAGCCCCACGCACTTTTCGCCCAAAAGGTCGACAAGTTCGGGATTGCCCCGCCCGCGCTTGTGACCGGGCACGTCGAAGGGAACGACGCGCATTTTGCGGAATTTTTCGAGCGCCTCATACAGGGGCGCGCTTCTTTGGTTGAGTTCTCTCATATGCACACTCTCAAAAAAATAAGGGACGCCGCTAAAAAGACGTCCCTTCGAAATTATGCTCCGAGCATAAAATTATCGTTTTTTCTTGGTTTACGCTTTACAGAGTCTATTTAGCAAATACTTTTAATACTCTTATTGACCGTTTCACAAGTGACGCCTTTCGGGCTTGATTATAAACAGGTTAACCTGTCAACTTATAAAATTTGAGTCTCAGCCGCGAACGCGACCTACCTCAATCAATAATGCGGCAAAAACCGCCAAATATTTGCATGGACTACGTAAAGCCATACCCTTTTATTTGAGTATAACCTCAACTTTAAATTTTGTCAATTAAATTACCGCGTTTTGAAAAATATCGCGCGGCATTCAATATAATTTTACATTTTTTGTAAAACAGGCTATCCGTGCGCAACCTTAAAACGCGGCGGCGAAACTTTAATGCCTGCGGACTGTGGTCTGCAGGCATATTATAATCTTACATCAATCGGGGGTCCCGAAAGATTTTACAGATATGAGCGCTGCAAGATCTTTGTATCCGCGCGTGCCGCTTAAAGCGACTGAGAGAACGTCGCCAGCGGCGGCATAGAGCGTGTGCGAAAGCAGAACGCCGTAGTCGGCGCAGTTGAGCTTGCGGCGGGCGCAGGGCAGTTGCTGTGAGTTTAAAAGCAGGGCAACTTCTCCCTCCATGCCGTGAGACTGTGCGTAGCAGACGTTGAGCGTCACCTCATACAGACCCTCCTCTTTCAGCGTAATGCAGTTGCCTTTTACGGAGAAAAGCTGACTGTCGGAGGGGATCACCTCGTAGTCCGAAAAATCGACGGGAGAATCGCCGTGTTCGGACAGTGAGTGCGACGTGAGAATTCCCTTTACACAGACAGGGCACTTACATGCGGGACCAGTGGCACCCGTTGCACCTGTGGCGCCTTTGGGACCTGTGGCGCCTGTAACGCCTGTAGGACCCGTTGCACCGGTTGCGCCCGTGGCTCCTTTTGAACCCGTTGCACCGGTTGCGCCTGTGGCTCCCGTAAGACCCGTGGCACCTGTTGCACCGGTAGTGCCCGCGGCGCCGGTTGCGCCTGTGGCTCCCGTCGCTCCGCGCGGAATGAGGAAATCAAAGATATGATTGTTTTCAGTTCCGCTGTCGGTGACGGCGGCAAGAACTTCGGGCTCGGCGGTAGTAGTCGTACCTACGGCAAGAGTGTCGGCAACGCCGGTAGCGCCCGTGGCTCCGTCGGCACCGTCTGCGCCGTCCGCACCCGTAGCACCCGTAGCACCCGTAGCGCCTGTTGCACCTGTAGGACCGGTAGGACCTGTGGCACCCGTGGCACCTGTCGGACCCGTGGGTCCTGTGGGTCCTGTGGCACCTGTTGCGCCTGTTACACCTGTAGGACCGGTAACGCCAGTCGCACCTGTAACGCCTGTGGGACCCGTTGCGCCCGTGACGCCCGTAGGACCTGTGGCGCCTGTGGGTCCCCTTGCTCCCGTGGGACCAGTGATGCCCGTGGGAGTGTAGATTATTTTTTCAATGAATTGCCCCGCGCAGCAGCAACAGGGCAGGCATTGGTTGCAGTTGATATTCATTTGTACCTCGCATTTAATGGAGTAATACATAATATGCCGCCGCAATAAAGCGCGTGCTACGTGGCAAGACTTTTGAAATAATTTTTATTATAAATATAGGAGGGGTGGTCAGGGTAGAGCGAGCCCACGCGGTCATTCCAATAGCGGGCGGTCTCCCTGTCGCCGAGGCGGTCGAACGCGACGACGAGCCCGAGCATGGGGTAGACGGTGGAGTATTCGGGCAGAAAAAAACCGCCGTCCTCCTCTCTCTCCTCGCTGTCGAGGGCTCTGAGATACCAGTATTTTGCCAAGGCGTAGTCGCCCCGTCCGCCCATTTCGTCCGCTAAAATGCAGCAGTCCTGCGCCCGCGGCGTGACGTACAGAAAGCTGTGCAAAAGCGCGGCGAGAGCGGAGGCGTCGTCGCCAAGATTTTTGTGGCAAAAGTAGAGCGTGCGGCAGGCCTCCGCCTTGTTCACCGCCCAGCCGTCGCCGGCGAGAAAATGGGTCAGGACGGCGGCAGACTGGCGGTACATTTTGTTGTAAAAAAGTTCCCTGCCGTAATAAAATTTCTGGCGTTCGCTGAGGGATATGCCGCGGGCAATGAGTTTTTGATAGATAGAAAGGTTGCGCACGGGGTCGCCCTGTTTTTGCTTTTTGTGGACGACTTCGGCGGGGCAGGTAACCACCTTTCCGCGCGGTGTTATCACCTCGTGCACGGGGTCGGACCATAAAAAATTCATCGCCCTGCGCACGATCCGTTCGCGCATATACCGCATGGAACCGTTTACATAGGGCAGCATGGCTACGTCGAACTGTTCCCCCGAGATAAGAGCGCGGATTTTTTGGGCGGAGTCCTCCTCCACCACGTCGTCGGCGTCCAGCCACATGATATAGTCGCAGGTTGCAAGCGAAAATGAGAAGTTGCGGGCGGCAGAAAAATCGTCGATCCATTCAAAAAAACTGACGGTGGCGCCGCATTTTTTGGCGATATCTGCAGAATTGTCAGAGGAGCCCGTATCGACGACTATAATTTCGTCGGCAAACCTTTTTGCGCAGGAGAGAGCGCGGGCGAGAACCTCCTCCTCGTCCTTGACTATCATACAAACAGAGAGGGTCATGATACATTGTATGACAAAATTTGCAAAAAGGATTGACCGCGGAGCGGCGGCGGGGTATAATAAAAAGCAAAAGGAGCGACAGGATAAATGAGAAAGGACCAGAGGGAGATTAAATGCTTTGAGGATATATTGGGGGTAATTGAGCGCTGCCAGACGGTGAGGCTGGGCATTAACGGGGAGAATTTTCCCTACGTGGTGCCGCTGACATTCGGATACAGCGCCGAGGGCAGAAAGCTTAAGGTGTACTTCCACTGCGCGACCGAGGGCAGAAAGCTTGACATGCTGAGGACGGACAACCGCGTGTGCCTTGAGTGGGACATTCTGCACGGGTATGTTGAAACGGGGCACTCGGTGACTGCCGACTATGAGAGCGTGATTGCATTCGGCAGGGCTGAAAGGTGCGAAGGCGACAAAAAAGTCGAGGCGATTAAGGCGCTTTTGGAGCACACGGGATATGCAAACTATTCCGCCGAGCAGTGCGCCGCCATGCCGATAGTTGACGCGTGGTGCGTGGAGTGCGAAGAGATCACCGGCAAAAAGCGCTTTTTGAAAAAATGAATATACCAACTAAAATTCCCTGCGGCAAAGCCGCAGGGAATTTTAATATGTAAGAGCCGCGCCCGAAGGGTGCGGCTCTGATTAGTTTGAGTGGCATTGAGTGTATTTACAAAATTTACGGCAATTATTTGGTCACGTCGCCGTCGGTGCAGTGAACTGTATAGTCGGGAGTATTATAGTTCCAGTGACCTTCGACCCAATTACCAGCCTCCTTTTCTACCGCGTTCCACTGCTCGATTGTTCCGTCGAAATAAATATCGGTAAGAGCCGTGCAATTTTTGAATGTAGACACCCCGATATAGGTAAGCGAGGCGGAGATCTTAATGCTTTTCAAGCCGGAACAGTTATCGAAAGCAGAAGAACCCAAAGAGGTTGCACGTGACATGTCTATACTTTCAAGAGCGGTGCAGTCGTAGAAGGCTTGGTCTCCGATTGAAGTTACGCTGTCGGGGAGAACTATTGACTTGAGGGCGGTGCAGCCTCTGAAGGCATTGTCTCCGATCGAAGTTACGCTGTCGGAAAGGGTTATTGACTTGAGAGCGGTGCAGCCGTAGAAGGCGCTGTTGTCGATTGAAGTGACCCCGCTACCGATAGTTAAACTTTCGAGCGCGGTACTATTTGAAAACATATTACTTCTAATTGAACCGCTTGTAATTACGACTGTCTGCAAATTCTTTATTGTTATGGATGACAGAGCTTCCACGGGTACCGTTGCCGATTTTATGTTGGAACAGTTAGTGAACAACTGGGAACCGATAGAGGTTACGGTTTCGGGGATGACAACGCTTTCAAGAGCGGTGCAGCCGGAGAATGCTTGATAGCCAATGGTTGTGACCGATTCAGGGATAACCATATTTTTAAGCGAAGTGCACCGGCTGAAAGCATTCGCTCCGATTTCGACGACCGAACTGCCTATTGTAAGATTTTCAATTGCAGAACAACTGCCGAAAGCATATTCGCCGATATAGATAACAGAATCGGGAATAACTAATTCTGTAATTGAAGAACAGCCACTGAAAGCATATTCGCCGATATAGATAACAGAATCTGGAATAACTAATTCTGTAATTGAAGAACAGTCACTGAAAGCATGTTCGCCGATATAGGTAACCGAACCGGGAATAACTAATTCTGTAATTGAAGAGCAGTGACTGAGCGCATGTTCATAAATAATCCTTGTGCCTTCATGTATCTCACATGAGGTTATGCCCGTATCTGCCTCCACCAGCACCACATAGGGATTTTGCTCGTTGCCGAGATAGTACGCGTTGCCATACTCGTTGTATGTAAGCAAGTTTGTGTAAGAAAATGCCAATTGTCCTATACTCGTTATGCTGTCGGGAATACTTATGCTTGTTAGTTTGCTGCAGCCGTCGAATGCGTTTCTGCCTATGCTTGTCACGCCTTCGGGAATAACTATGCCTGTGAGCGAGGAACAGTAGTAGAACGCATAATCACCTATAGCCGTAACGCCCGCGGGAATAACAATGCTTGTAAGCGCACTTCCCCGGAAGGCGTAATTGTAGAGCTCATAATTTTTGCCGTTGAATGAGGCGGGCAAGGTAAGCTCGGTATCTGCTCCGCTGTATGCCACGAGGTAAACGCCGGTGCCGTCGTCATAGAAAACATAGCCGTCATCTACAGAAAGTTTACTCGGCTCGTCAAGGGAGGTATATATTTGCTTTGCATAGTCGCCTGCAATGTCCGATATATCGAGGGACGAAAGATTGTAAACTTCAATGAGTTTGTTGCATGAATAGAAAGCCTGCTCACCGATTTCAGTTACGCCTGCAGGAATTACTATACTTAAAATAGTGCTCTCACGGAAAGCCCCGACCCCAATCGTCGTTACCGATTGGGGAAGGGTTAAACTTGTTCCGTGATAGCCTTCAAATGCCCGTTCACCTATCTCGGTTATGGCGGGCGAGTCGCCCCATACTATCTGCGCGGTGCACAACTCGAAAGCCCCCTCACCGATTTCAGTGACGGAATTGGGAATTTCTATACTTTCGAGCGAAATACAGCCATAAAAGGTTGAAGCCTGGATTGCCGTCACACCCTCGGGGATGTTTACTTCCGTAAGCGAGGAACACCCGGAGAACGCTCCCGAGCCTATACTTTGGATTGAATCGGGCAGAGTGACGGTTGTAAGGCGGTCCCAGCCCATGAATGCCTGGTTTGGAATACTTTCACCGCCGTTGACAACTACCTCTTCGACGTCGCAATCCTCTAAACAGGAACTTACCGAGGCGGGAATGGTTGCCGAACGCACTGTGCTTCTATAGAACGAGTTTGAAGCAATCGAGGTTTCGGCGTTTTGTATAACCAGGCTGTCGATTGTGCTTTCGGAGAACGCGTTTGCACCTATTGACGTAACGCCTTCGCCGATGACGAGAGATTTAACTTCGTTTCCGGAGAGTGCATATCCCGAAACTTCGCCGCTTGTTATGGTTACACTTTCGAGGGAGGATTTATTTATGGCAGAGAGCGCCGAGGCGGGCAGGGTGGCTGCGGTTATGTCACAGCCCGAGAAGGCGCTTGAACCGATAGAAGTTACGCTTTCGGGAATGGTGACCGAGGTGACCGCCGTGTTGTAGAAGGCGTACGCGGGAATTGTGGTCACTCCTTCGGGAATGACGAGCCCGCCCGAAACCAAAGCGCCGTTAAAGTACAGCGAGCGTTCGTCTGCGGCATAGCCGTAACGCAGAATGTATTCCACGCCCGTTACCGCGCACCAATCTTCGACATTGCCCCCATAGTATATGGCGGCGAGCGAAGAACAGCCGCTGAATGCGTACTCGACGACTTCGGTTAAACTTTCGGGCAGGGTGACCTTGGCAAGCGACGAACAATCCATGAACGCTCTTGCGGGTATGGTGGCGACGCCCTCGGGAATTTCAATCTCCTTTAAAAGAGAGCAACCGCTGAAGGCAGCTTCGCCCAAGTCGGTAAGTCCGCTGCCGAGATCGGCGCTTTCAAGCGCAGTGCAGCCGTAGAACGCGTTGTCGCCGATGGAAATTAGGCTGTCGGGGAGAACTATCGACTTGAGTGCGGTGCAGCCATAGAAGGCGTTGTCGCCGATGGAAGTTACGCCGTCGGGGATTACGATGCTTTCAAGCGCAGTGCAGCCTCTGAACGCACTTTCGTTTATTGAAGTGACGCCCGCGGGAATGGTGACCTCTGTGAGCGAAGTGCAGCCGTTGAACAGACTCTGTTCTATCGTATCTATGCCCGAGGGCAGAGCAATTTGCTTGAGGGATGTGCAGCTGCCGAAGGCGAGTGCGCCCAGACTTTCGAGCTTGCTGCCCTCTTCGAAGGTGACGCTTTCAAGAGAGGCGCAGCCGTTGAACGCCGAATCGCCGATGGAAGTTACTGTTGCGGGAATTAAAATTTCCTTAAGGGCGGTGCCTTCGAACGCGCCCCTGCCGATAGCGACGAGAGGGTTGCCGGCGGCGAGACCGCTGAAATCTATCACCTTGAGATTTTTACACTCCCTGAAGGCGTTTGTGGCGAGCGCTACCTGCACGCCCGTAGGGAAGGCGTAGCCTGAAAAATCTATCGCCCATACCGAAGAGGGATTACTGCTGCTGATCCCCATGTGGAAGGTGCGAACGCCGTTTCCGTCGGTCGTTGTGTTCACGTTCTCAATCGTGCCCTTGTGGTCTATGGTATAGCCGCAGTCCGAGCACTCCTCGTAGGAGTCGTAGGCGACCATGTTATGAGGTGCGTAGCTGCCCTGCGCGTTTGTGTGTTCGCAGGTAGCCGGGTGCCAGTGGGCGTACTCGTTGCTCTCCCACCTGTCCGAATAGGAATGTCCCGTGGCAGGGATTATTCTGTCCCCGTCGGAGAGAGGAATCGTCGCCTGCTCGTCGGAGAAATACTCCCCGCACCTCGAGCACCTGTATTGGTCAGTGTGTCCGGTATTGGTACAGGTTGCCTCCACTTCTTCCATAAAGTATGTATCGTGCCCGTAGGCTTCAGCCGTGCGCGTTTCGGTCTCGCCGCATACGAAACATTCGCGCTCCTCCGTGCCCGCCTCCGTGCAGGTGGGAGGGTTTTCGCTTGCGGGGTACCACTCGCCCCACGTGTGTTCGGTGACGGGTATGCTCTGCTGTTCGCTGTAATGGCAGACCATGCATTCGCGCTCCTGTACGCCCTCGCTCTCGCAGGTGGGTTCGGTAAGGGTGTACCAGGGCTCCCACTCGTGGTCGTAGGCTACGGTGCGCTCTTCGTGCTCGCCGCAGGTTTCGCAGTAGCGCTCTTCGACCGTGTGGGCACAGTCGGATTGTTCCAAAATTTGCCACTGACCCCAGTCGTGCGTATGTCCGCCGGCGTCGGAGGGCTGTGAGTCCTGCTCTCCGCAGGCGGCAAGCCCGAACGCGCAGGCTGCAACCGAGGCGGCGGCAAGAAAGACTGTGAGTAATTTTTCTTTCATATTAGCTCCTTTTGCAGGGCAAAATAAAAAGCGCGCCCTCAAACGAAGACACGCCCTGCATTTGTATCTCCGTTTGATGCCACTCAAACTATACCCATACGAAAAAAAGAGATACAACAATGCCAGATTGTACCGTATGGGTTAATTATTGAGTTTGAGTGGCATTTTTAGTATAGCACAGATACAAAAAAAACGCAACAGTCAATTTAATTTTTTTTGCCGCATAATAAAAAAACCTCCCCGAGCTTTCGCAAAGGGAGGTTATATTGGGTTTTGGTTTAGTCGGGGTTTATGTTGGTGAAAAATTCGCGGTAGATGGCGGCGATTGATTTTTCCATGTCCTCGTTCTTTACGCCGACGATTATGTTCATTTCGGAGGAACCCTGGTCGATCATCTTTACGTTTACCCCCTCTTCGGCAAGCGCCTTGAAAAGCCGCGCCGAAGTACCGACGGAAGACGACATGCCGTGACCCACCGTGGCGATTAAGGCTATGTTTTCGGTCACGCGCATGAAGTCGGGCTCGACCTCCGCCTTTATGGACTCGAGAACCTGCTCGAGCCTGAAATTATCGAGGTGGTCGCCCGAGATGACGACGGACATAGTGTCAATTCCCGAGGGGATATGTTCGACCGAAATGCCGTAGCGTGCGAGCACGGAGAGCACTTTGCATACAAAACCTATCTCCGAGTTCATGTTGGACTTTTCTATGAAGATTACAGTAAAATCCTTTTTGCCCGCTATGCCCGTGACTATGTTGCCGCCCGGCTTGTACTGGGCGATGGGAAGAATGGAAGTCCCCTCGTCCTCGGGGCGGAAGGTATTTTTTATGACGATGGGAATGTTTGCCCTGCGCACGGGGAAGATGGAGTCGGAGTGCAGAACGTTGGCGCCCATGTACGAGAGCTCGCGCAGTTCCTTGTAGGAGAGCGTTTTGATCCACTTGGGGCTGTCGACTATGCGGGGGTCGCAGGCGAGGAAGCCCGAAACATCCGTCCAGTTTTCGTATACCGACGCACCGACGGCGCGGGCGACTATCGAGCCGGAGATATCCGAACCGCCGCGGGAGAAGGTTTTTACCTTTCCGTTTACGTCCCTGCCGTAAAAGCCGGGGAATACCGCCCTTGACTTACCCTGAACGGCGGCGGCTATTGCGGCGTAGGTTTTTTTGTCGTCGAGAACGCCTTTTTCGTCGAAGAACACCACGTCCTCGGAGTCTATGAACTGCGCGCCGAGAAGCTCGGACATGACTATTGCCGCAAGATACTCCCCGCGGGAGGCGGTGAAGTCCTCGCTCCTCTCCTCCTCTATGCGCCTTTCCGTTTCGTCGAGGACGGAAGCCATGTCGAAGTTTAACCCGAGTTCCTTTACTATTCCTTCGAACCTCTTCCTCACGTCCGCAAAGGCGCGTTTGCAGTCGCCGTGGGAGAGAATGTCGGAGTAGCACTTATATAAAAGATCGGTAACTTTTGTATCGCCCGAAAATCTTTTGCCGGGCGCGGAGACGACGACGAAACGCCTGTCCGCGTCGCCTTCGACTATGTTTTTAACTTTTGTCATGGTGTGCCCGTCCGCCATGGACGTGCCGCCGAATTTGCAAACCTTGAGTGCCATAATTTATCTGATTGCCTTTGCTTCTATATAGTATCTCTTTTCGTTGCCGTCGCCCATGGAGAAGGTCTTTCTGGGCAGGTTGCCGCCCGTGACGACGAGGTTGAAAAGTTCGCTCTTTTTTATGCCGGGGAGGGCTATGCCCACTCCCTTTTGCGAAAGCTGTAAAAGTTCGTTTTTGCCGTGAATGTAGTCGACTTCGCCGCCGTTTGCAGCAATGAAGTCAGCTATGTAGCTGTCGAGCGAACGTATGCCCGCGGGGATATCTGTGGGGAAATGCACTGCACCCCTTCTGTCGCAGACCATGACGACGGCTTTGCCCTCTCCGCCGATGGCGAGACCGTTTACAAACAGGTCGGGCTTATCCGTTTTTACAAAGCGGTGAATGGGTTCGAACCTAAGGGCGGGGTCGTGAATGTTTACAACCTCTACAAGGCAGAACCGCGCGGGGTGGTTTTGCCTCTCCGCAAAGGAGAGCGAGGTTTTTAACTCCTCCCAGCAGGTCTTTGCCGTGGCAAGAGAATGGTTGCCGTCGCCCACTAAAAAGAGCGGTCCGCCCTCCCGTCTTAAGGAAGTCAATACGTTTGCGACGTTTTGGGAATTTTCAACCTTATAGCCTGCGACGTGCCCGCCGCCCATGTTGAGGTCGAAGTCGTAGAGCGTTTCGCCCCTCACCACGGAGGAGAGAACGGCGTTTTGCACGTCGTCGTATAAAAGCATTATATGCGGAAGTTCTATTAAAGCGTTCCTGCGGATTGCGACGCGGGGAGGTATGCGCTCTAAAATGGTCGCCTCGGTGGAGCGGATGAGGCTGTCTGCGCCCTCTTCGAAGGAGTAGTCCTCGAGATCGACGGCGAGCACGAGCCCTGTGCGCATGCCGCTTCTTGTGGTGCGTTCGACAAGCACCATGCCGTCGTACTCATAGAACACTCCGCTCCCGAGATATTCGCGCATGGTTGAGTTGATGCGCTCAATGCGGGCGCCCGAGTCGTGACCGAGATAAATTTCGGGATAGATGAGGTTGAGCGTCGAGGGCTTGTTGCCGACAAAGGAACAGAGGTTGCGCCAGTACTCGCCGTCGGAGGTGTACTGGTCGCAGGCGATTACCGCCCATGCCGACATGTCGGTATGTTTGGGGAGAAGTATGCGTGGAATTGCGATTGTGCCCATAAATTTTTTCCTTTACATGTTGGGAATGTTTATGAATAAGACGGCGATTGCCGCAATGACGAGCGCGAGAATTTTTATGTCGATATTTTTTGTAAAGACATCCTTTAAGAACTTTTGGAATTTTTTCATTGAAGCTGTGCTCCTTGTTTAAAATAAAGGGGCGAAGGCGGGCGGCCGCGCTCAGCCCTCGGCGGTAAGGTCGGACCAGTAGTACTGGGAGAGTGCGTTCTTTAAATCTATGTCGCTGGCATATCGCTTGCGCACCTCGCCGTTTTTGACGATGGAGATTATGCCCGTCTCCTCGGAGACGACTATCGCCGTGACGGAGGCAACCGAGGTTACCCCGAGAGCCGCGCGGTGGCGGGAGCCGAGCTCCTGCGGAAGATTGTCGTTCTGTATTATGGGGAGAAAACAGCCCGCGGCGTGTATCTTATCCCCCTCTATTATCATGGCTCCGTCGTGCAGGGGAGCTTTGGGGTAGAACACCGCCTCTATCATGGGTGCGGTTATGTCGGCGTTTACGACCGTGCCCGAAGAGATTATTCCCTCGGGAAGGTTTTCGTTCGAGAGAACTATCAGGGCGCCCGTGTTGGTTTTGGACATATCCTGCACGGCGCGGATGGTCTCCTGAATTATCTTTTCGATATGACCCACGGTGAGGTCGGAGCGGGAGACGCGGCGCTTTGAACCGCTGTCGAGCATGCCCCTTTTGATTTCAACGTTGAACATGGTGACGACGACGATTATGGCAATGAATATGAGAATGAGAAGGGTCTGCGAGCTGATGTTTTCTGAAAAAGAGCAGGCGACGCCGAAAACTATTACCGTGGCGCACAGAATGGCAATGAATTTGCCGCCCTTGTTTTCCTTGAGTATTTTAAAGGCGAGGTAGAAGAGCACGGCGAACGCCGCGAACTGAACGCCGTAGGTCCAGTCCATGTTCTCCCACATTCTTACAATTTTTTCACCCGCCGAAAGTCCGCCTTCGGCAGCAAGCAACAAGCGCATAATCTGTACACCCCGCTAAAATTAAAGTGTGTTGTAAACTATTATATTATTTTCGCAGCAAAAAATAAAGCGTTTACCGCCGCTTTGACGGCAAAAATTAAAAATTATGCAAACAAAATGGCGGCGAGCGACGAAAAAAAGGCTCCGTCGGGCGAAAGCTTGCCCGAGCGCATGTCCGCAGAAAAATTATACAGCGCAGAAGTATAGGCAAGCAGCCTGTCCCTGCCGAAGGAACGCGCCCTTTCGTAAGAACGCTTAAGGGCGAATTCGGGCATTTTGAGCTTTGAAGCGAGAGAAGCTCTGTCCTCGTCGGAGGTAAGGATAATGAGCAGGTTTTTAAAATACCTGTAGAGCGCCGAAACGAGAGCGGGTCTTTCTGCCGACTTTTGCGAAAGCTCGGAAAGTATTGTTATGAAGCGCGAATAATTTTTTACGGCTACGGCGTCGGTCATCTCGTATATGCGGTAGTCGGCGTCCTTGTAGACGATATCGTCGACGGTCTGCACGGTTACAGGGTTGATTTTGGAGAGAATGAGTTTATTCGTTTCGCCTGCCACCCTCGACATGTCGCACAGGCAGTACTGCGCGACCAGCCTGCACGCCTGCGCGTCGGAGGCGACGCCCGCCCTTTTTAGCGTGGCGTAAACCCAGCGGTTGACCGTGTCCTCGTCGGCGTGCGAACAGTCGACGTACGTTATGCACTTTTTGCGCTTGAGCTGTGCGCCCTTGCCCGCCGAGCGGTTGACGATTATGAGTATTGTGGTGTCGGGGCAGTTTTCGAAGGCGGTCTTTAAATATTTTTCGTAGTCCGCCTCGGAGGGATAAAACTCCCCCACCCTTATTATGCGCTTTTCGCTCATAAAGGGACAGGCGGACATTGCGGAGGTTAAGGAGGCGAGCGCACCGCCCTTTAAATTAGCCCCGTCGAAGGCGGCGTAGTTGAGTTCGGGCAGGCTTAAAAAGGCGTTTTTCACCTGCTCTTCCCCGTGTTCGGAAAAATACGCGTCCTCTCCCTCGAAGAGATATATGCGGCGGTCGCCGTTTGAAATGTCGGCTTTGAGTTCTGTATATTTCATGACCTTTATCCTTCGAGTATAAGTTTACCACCTTCGGCGGCAAATTGCAAGCGTCCTTTGGCATAGAGGCTGAACTCTCCTCCCCTCTCCCCGAAATAAACGACGGTGTTTGCGGGGCAGAGAGCGCCGTCGGTTATAAGAAGGTCGCACCCCTCCGCCCCGTTGCGGTCGCCGAACGATATGCATACGCTGACACCCTCCGTGTGTACAGTGAGAGTATAAGAGTCGTTGAACGCATAATATGTGCCGCCCGATTCAAAATTTTGCTCAAAGTACAGGTTTGCCCCGTCCGCACCGCCGAGGTTTATGTTCGCGGGAGAAAGGTATACATTTTCCGCGTCCACTCCGCAAGAATAATAATAGGATACGGCGTCGTCGCCGCCGAGAATAATCAGATTATCCACCCCCTCCGGAGCGTAGACCGAGACGAAATCAGCCGAGCCGCCGGGATAGGATTGGGAGGAGATGACGAGCGTAGTTGCAGTTTGCGAGCGGAAGAGCACCATGCCGCCGCCGTAGCAGCCGCCGGCGGTTATCTGCGTACGCCCGCCGCGCATATAGCCCGAAAGAAAACAACCGAGAGCAAATGCGCAAACGCTTATCAAAGCAAGAACCCCGCGGACGGAGCGGCTGAAGTTGAATTTATCGGACAATGCGGCGACGAACAGCAGGAGGACGAAAGGCAGCCACGCGCCGCCGAAGCCTGAGATGAGGGAGCGTTCGAACCCGCAGGAGACAAAAAAGTTTACAACAGCCTGCAACGGCAGGGCGGCAACGGGCAGAACGACTGAGGAAAGGGGCGGCACTATGAGGCAGAGCACGACGCAGGCGAAGAGAAAGACATACAAAAAGGTGAGCACGGGCAGTACTGCGATATTGAGAATGAGCCCGGCGCCCGAGATGTAACCGAAGGTGAGCATGAGCGCTGGCAGCGTGGAGATTTGGGAGGCAACCGACATTGTAATGTTTGCACGGATTTTGGCGGGCAGCTTTATTAAGACGTTGTTGAGATTGTGCGAAAGGAAGATTATGCCGAGCATTGCCGACACGGAGAGAATGAAGCCGACGTCGAAGAGGTTTAATGGATTTACGAGCAGGATTATGATTACGGCGACGGAAAGCGAGTTGAGTCCGTCGTACTTTTTGCGCGCGAGCGAAGAGATTGCCGCGACGCCGCACATTACAGCCGCCCTGACCGCCGAGAGCGTAAAGCCGCACAGCCCCGTATAAAACGCTATAACCGCACACGAGATTGCCGCCGCGGGAACCTTGGGCATGCGGAAAAGGCGTAAAAGAAAGAGCACCGAAACGTACAAAACGGTGATATTGAGCCCGGAGACGGCGAAAATGTGGGCGACGCCGCCGTAGCGGAAGGCGTTTAAAGTCTGCGCGGAGACATCCTGTGTGCTGCCCGTTATCATGGCATAGGCGACGGCAGCCGTCTCGCCGTCGAGGTTGGCGTAAAGCACATCGTAAACGGCTTTGCGCACGCTGCCGAAGAGCGAAAAACCGTAGGCAAATTCGACCGAACCGTAGGCTTCGGCATAGTTGGTAATGCCGTTTATCACGCGGTAGTTGAGGGAACCGTAAGAGAACAGGTCGTAGTGCCCGACGTACCCGAAGAGAGAAACCTTATAGCCGGGACTGAGGGCTCCGCCCGCCTCGTCGGAGAGATAGACGGCTATCTTTCCCGCAAGGGGAACGCCGTCAGCCGCGGCTGAGGAGAGAATTACGTACGGTCTGCCCGAGGAGGTGACGAGCACGTCCTCCACCACTCCCGTAACGGAGGCGACCCTGCCAGAGACGGCGGGAGGAATTGAGAGATTATTGAAGATGATCGAGGCATATATACAGCCCAACGCAAAAAACGCGGCTAAAAGCGCGCACTTTAAAAGCGTGCCCTTTTTGCATGACAGAACCGAGAGCGATATAAAAATTGCGGCTGTGCATGGCACGACCGCAAGCAGATAGAAAAAGTCCCAGCCAAAGTGGGCAAAGGCATAGACCGCCGCTATGCCCGCCGTTAAACTGAGCGCCGAAAAGAAGGGCAGCCTGAAGTTGAACAACCTGCCCTTCATGTCAGCTTAAGGATATCCTGTCGGATATGGAGCGGATAAACAGCCCGGTGTTCACGCCCTCGTCTATGCAGGCGTTTACGAAAGCCGTCATTTTGTCCGAAACGCGCACGAGACCCAGCCCCTTTACGACAGCCACGACGAGTTCGTCGGAATACATGGAGACCTTGTCGAGGAGAATCGCCTTTACGAGCGATATTACGTCCCACGGGGTGAAGTCGCTGTCGGAGGTGCGGAGCATGGTGCCGTTTTCGACGCGGTATCTGTCGTAGGAGAGGTACTTTTCGTTCCTGTAATAGTAGGTTTTATCCAGCATGTTTACGCTCTTGAAGGAGCACGCCGCGGCGAGGGAAGCAATTTTGTTTTCGAGCTTGGTGCCGTACTTAGTGATGCCGCAAAGCGATAGGGTGCGCTTTATGAGGAAGTCGGAAGAGATGGGCTCCTCGGCAGTTACTACGGCGCGGATAATTTTTATGATTTCGCCGTCGTGCCCGCCGCTTAAGACGGCAGCCGAATCGAGAGGGCACTCCTCGACCTTTGCCGCGCGGTAGGTCTTTTTGTAAGCCGTGGCAGTCACCTTTTCGGTCGAGGTGAGTTTATCGAGGAATTCCTTTATCTTCTTTATTTCGCGCTTGGGATTGTTGAAGAAATTTATGGCGTACAGCCTTATTACATTCCAGTTGTTGCGCTTTAACGTTTGAATCTGCATGACCGAGCGGTCCTTTACGGAGAAGTCGGTCGTGCCGTCGCATAAAATGGCGAGGATAAAGTTGTGCTTGTTTTTGGGGTCGACGACGGCGACGTCTATCTTGAAGTCGGAGACGCCTACGTCGGTGCGGCATTCATAGCCGTACTGCGAGAGTTCCGCCGCGACAAAGCGCCCTATGCCGTTGCGGTTTATTATCACCTCGTCGGAGGGCTGGGCGATGGTCGTTCTGCCCTTTTCGGCAAATTCGAGGAACGCCTTCAGACCTGCCACGCCGCGGGAAGTTGTGCGCGAGAGATCTATCATGGAATAGCGCATGGAAGAGAAAATTATCATCTCCTCCCTCGCCCTCGAGACGGCGACGTTGAGACGGCGCCAGCCGCCGAGCTGGTTTAAAGGTCCGAAGTTTAAAGAAATTCTGCCAGCCGCGTCGGGACCGTAGCAGACGGAGAACATTATTACGTCCCTTTCGTCGCCCTGGACGTTTTCAAGGTTTTTGACAAACAGCGGCTCCTCCCTTTCATACGCCGCCTCCTCGAGCCCGAGGGCGGTTATGCGCTTTGAGAGCAGTTTTTCGATATACACCTGCTGGGGCGTGGAGAAGGTGACAACGCCTAAGGACGAGTGCCGAAGAGCAGGGTCTTTGAGCCGCGCTATGACGGCGTTTACGAGTTCTTCCGCCTCCTGCTTGTTTATCTTGGCGCCGCCGCGCTCGTACACGCCGCCTTCGACAAAGTGCAGTTTTACGCGGCTGTCCATGGCGTCGGGCGAGGGGAAGGTGCACAGCCTGGACGAATAGTACATGATATTCGAAAAGGCAATGAGGCTTTCGTGCTTGGAGCGGTAGTGCCAGTTTAAGTGCTTTTCGGGAATGCCTAAGGCGAGACAGTCGTCGAGGACGGATTCGAGATCTTCCGCCTCGAGATTTTCCTCGTCGGTGTCCATTGTGACGAAGAAGGAAGTGGGCGGCATCTGCTTGGGGTCGCCGACGATTATGGCGCTCTTGGCGCGGGCTAAGGAGGGGACCGCCTCGCAGGTAGGCATCTGGGACGCCTCGTCGAAGATGACGATGTCGAAGAGTTCGGGGTCGGCGGGCAGATACTGCGACACGGTTGAAGGACTCATTAAAAGGCAGGGCGCGACGACCTTCAGAAGTTCGGGGAAGTCGGTAAAAATCGAGCGCAGGTTGAAGCCGCGCATGTTGCCCTTTACCTGCCTGTTGAACGCCATGAGCTCGAGCGCGAGCGGCCCCTCCGTCGAGGATGAGGGCAGACGGGATATGAGGTCGTGGCGTATCTTTTCGCGCGTGAGACGGGCGAACTCGTCCAGCACCTGCGAAAAGTTGCGTGCGGTTTCGTCGAGCAGCGCCGCCGAGAAGGACGAAAGATTTTCGTCGGCGGGTATGTTGGTCTGAATGAAGTTGCGGTAGACGTTTTTGCGGAAGGCGGAGAGGATTTTTTCGCCGCTGATCTGACCCGACTCCATGGCGTCGGTGATAAAGGTAAGACCGCAGTCGTTGAGCTTTTTTGCCGTGGCCTTGTACATGCACCACGCAGGGAGCATGTCGATATTGTCGATGAGCGCCGAGCACTTGGAGTTGTAGTAGTCGAACACGTCGTCGTCTCCGACGAGGTTTTTATCGCACTTGATTACGGCGTTGAAGTGGTCGCACGCCCTGATAAAGGACACTGCGGCAGTTATGAGCCCGGTTAAGAGGGGCTTTAAATAGCCGTCCGCCGCCTTGGCGCACACGCTGTTGAAGGCGTCGCCGTTGTAGTCCATGAACACCGAGGCGCAGCTCTGGTGGAGGGCATAGATGGGCTGCATGTACTCCTCCCTCTTTCTGTCGTTTATGCCGCCGCCGATGCCGACGAACGCCGACGAGAGGTTGGTAAAGCCGAGAATTTTGTTGCGCGCCTGTTCTATCTCGTACGCGCGTTTTATCCACTCCAGCTCCTCGCTCTCCGCCATGGGCGTGCGGGCGCAGCGGTTGATGCGCTTTATTACCGCAAGCAGCGTGCGCGAAGAGCGGTAGTTTTCGCCCCAGTTTTCTATTTCGCTTTCGATATCGTCGGCAAGTTTGCCGAGGTCGGGGAGGGATTTGAAGCGGGTCAGCCAGTTGCGCACCTCTGCGTCGTAGCGGAGATTGGCGTTGAAGAAGACGTAGAAATCAGCCTCGTTGCAGCTGAAGAAGTTTTTGAGCTTGTCCTCCTTTAACACGGTGCAGATTTCGACGAGGTTTTCGAGTTTTTTGGGCGTAAATGCCGACATCTTCTGGTTGAATGTATCGAGGAAGAGCCCGAGGTAATTTTTGAGATGCTTGAGCTCGGCGAGCACGACCTCAGCCGCGCACAGCACCGAAGCCTGCACCTTTTCGTCGCAGATGTATATGTTTACCCCCGAGAAGGGCGAGCGGTACACGCCGCCGCACTCCTTGGCTGCCGCCTGGGCGGTTAAGAGCATGCTTTCGTACTCGGAGAGCTTTTTGGCGGTGAGACCGTCGTAGAAGGTAGATTCAATATTTACGAGCTCGGGGGCGTTCTTGTTCTGGAGATAATAGAGTATGCCCTCGTAGACGGACACGCCGAGGCGGCGCTTTTTGTGCAGAGCCGAAAGGGGCGCTTTGAGCCTTGCCCTGTCCTCGACTATCTTGTGGGCGTCCGCCGAAAATTTTTCGCCGCCGCTATAGTCGTCCTTTAAGGCGAGGGTGGACTCGATCGAGCGTACAATCTCCCCCTTCTGCGCGGACTTGCCCGAGTGGAGCTCGAGACAGAATTCGCCTATTCCTATCTCGTCGAGGCGCTTTTTTACGACCTGGAGCGCCGCCTGCTTTTCGGCGACGAAAAGTACGCGCTTGCCCGAGTCGACGGCGTTGGCTATGATGTTTGTAATCGTCTGGCTCTTGCCCGTGCCGGGAGGACCGTGCAAAACAAAGGTGGTGCCCTTCGCGCTTTCGGAGATTGCCGCGTACTGCGAGGAGTCGCAGGGCAGGGGCGTTAAAATCTCTTCGGGGTCGCCGTCGTCCTCGTTTACTCCGGCAAGCCTGTTTTCGCCCAGCTTGTTGGTGTTTGTAAGCAGGCTGGCGATGAGCGCGTTGTTTTTATACTTGGGCATGTTCGCCCTTATGTCCGCCCACATGGCATAGCGGGCAAAGGTGAACTGGGCGATATATATGTCGTCATGGACGAGCCAGCCCTTCATATTGGAAGTTTTTGCGCGGAATACGGCGAGCACTTCGGAGGGGGTGAGGTCTGTCGATTCGAGCCCCCTTATGTCTATGCCGAACTCCACTTTTAAAAATTCGAGGAGGGTGGTGTTGACCCTGAACTCGTCCGAAAGTTCGACCTCTATGCCCTGGGTTTTGGTCTTTTTCAAAGTGACGGGCAGGAGCACCAGGGGGGCGTATTTGAACTCCCTTTCGGACTGTTCCTTCCACTTTAAAAAACCGATTGCCATAAACAGGGTGTTTGCGCCCACCTCCTCCTGCGTCGAACGCGCCTTGCGGATGAGCGTGGAGGCGCTTTCGAGCAGCGATTCCGTGCGGGCATATGCGCGGACAATGCCCTGACCGAGTTCAATATTTATGAGTTCGGCGAGCGTGCTCAGCTTTGCCCCGCCGCCGAAGTAGAGGGCGCCCTCAATGGGGTTGGCGTTGGCGTGGATTGTAAGTTTTTCCCTGTCCTTCACCCTTTCGAGGAACGCCGCGGCGTCGTAGGTGAGAAGGTGTATTACGTCCTTGCGGAACCTGAACGAGAGCAGGTTGTTCTTTAAAGAGAGGTCTAAAAGGCGCCTTTCCCAGTTCTTGTCCTTGGAAGCCGCCCTGCCGAGGTTGAGCTTGTCGGCGTCGATTATGTCCTTCGGTCTCTCCTCATAGGAGAACTGCTTGTCGCCGAGAATTTCGTAAGAGGCGCCAGCCTTTACCTTTATGGGCATGGGGAACACGCCGCCGATGCGGCAGCGCTTTATGTCGAGAAGGGCTTCGAACCTGCCCGCGGCAAGCGCCGAGGAGAAGTGCGAAGCGGCGGTGGTGAAGCTGGCGTTTTTGTGCGCGAAGAGGTCGTCGACGTCGACTATGGCGAGATTGTTTACGCCGTCGGCAATGTAGCGTTCTATGACGGACATGTCGTCCTGGAGGGTAGTTGTAAAACAGCTTTCGTACAGCCACACGCCCACGCCGAGTTTGTTTTTGCCGAGCACTATTACGGGGTGAAGCCTTGCCGCCTCGAGGCAGGAGCAGGCGAACGCAGCCATTCCCACGGGGGTGGCAGTGCGTTCCCCGACGATCTCTGCAACGTTGCCCACAAGCACGGGCAGGGAAAGATCGCCCTCCTCCCCCCTTTCAATGTTGAGGTTGCGGATTGCCGAGAACACCGAGGCGAACGCGGCGCGGACGGAGTTTTTGTCGTTGCCGGCATAGCCCGACCACTCCTGCGAATAGCCCCACGTTTTGAGCTGGAGTCCCGCTTCGGCAAGCACCTTCTGGCAGTCGGACAGCTTGGGACGGACGTGGGTGGAGAGCATTTCGGGCGAGCCCAGAATGCCCGACCACATGTCCATGGGCAGGGCTGTCAGTCCGGTTTCGAGCGAACAGATCTCTTTTTTGCCGCACGTGACTTTTACGAATACTTTTGCGGGCTCCTGTTCCTTTAAATCGGCAAGATATTTGGGATTTAACAGGGCGGGAGACTTTACCTCCGTACTGGCATGCGCCGGCACGAGGGGCAGCGTGACGTTTGCGGGCAGCACTAAAGAACTGTCCGAAGAGAGGGCTATGACTACGTTTTCTACATCCTCGTCGCCGTTGTTATAGACGCGGAGGGTTGTAAAGAGCGGTATGCGGTTGTAATAGGTTGCATACGAAACGTAATTTAAAAGTTCGCCTTCAAGCTCAATCAAATCGAGCCGCGGAGTCTTTTTGTTGTTGGCTGCCATAATCAATCCTTTAAAAATGCATATTTTTACCTTTTAATTATACCACAAAAAAATGCAATATTCAATAGCGCGGAGTAAAATTTATATAATAAAGTTATTGCAATTTTTAATAGTAGCTATAATGGCGACCCCATGAATTGCAAGTTCCGCTTGCATTGTGGTGATAATTTATTCCCCATAAAAAAACCCCCCTTGGAGGGGGATTTTTTAAATTGGTGATATTATTGTTGTTGGGGAGGGTCGCCGTTTTCGGACAGCGGTGCGCCGCTTTCATTTTCGGCAAGGGACTCCTCCGCGCCCTCTGCGGGGACGGGCTTTTTTCTTTTGGGGAGAATTTTTTTGGTCATGCCGCCGATTACCGCCGTGAGCTTTTTGCCGAACACTATGTTCAAAACAAGCAGGATTATAGTGAATATGGCGAGCGCGAGCGCCTGATAGCCGGGCTCTACTATATTGCCGAAGAAGTTGAGGTTGTAGCCGAAACTGTCGGTGAGCTGTTCCATTAAAACGCCTCCGTTTTCGGGCATGATCTGCACGACGTAAGCCGTCATTTCGTTTATGGTATCGCTCATGAACGCGAACCTGAACAGCGAGCACGAATAGGTGCCGGGCACGAAAGCGCAGACGTACTGCACAGCCTCGGGCAACATGAAGAGGGGCATATATGCGCCGATCAAGAAGCCTATCGCCGTGGAGAATATGGTAATAACGCTGCCCATCGTCGAGTCGCGCGAGATAAACGAGCATATGAACACCGTGAACAGCACGCCGTTGACCGTGGCGAACACGAGCACGCCGAGCATTGACATTACCGAAGCGAACGTAACTATGAGCTCGCCGAGGGCGGCGAGGTAGATGAAGCACACCACGAGGAATATGAGGCAGACGACAAAGGTAATTATGAAGTTTGCCAGAAAATAACTGAAGATAAGCATGTTGGAGGAGACGGGCGAGGACGCGAAGTCGCGGTTGATGCCGTTTTCCTTATCGCTTACCGTTATGTTGTTTATCTGCAGCGAGACGGTTATGGTACACATGGCGACGATGCCCGAGAGCATCCACGAATCGACGAGCGTGTAGACATAGTGCCTGAGCGTTGCATCCTCCATGCTAAGCCCGTACTCTTCGAGCACGGGGTCGATGGTCATGAGTTCGAGGTCGCGCAGAAAGAAAATGTAGATTACGAAGATTATAAAGGGCACCATGAGCGTGAAAAACACGCGCATGCGGCTGTTTATGAAAACTAACAGGTGCCTTTTGGTGAGCGCCGTGAGCTGTTCTAAATAGTTTGTCTTAATCTTTGGAGTCATTCTCTTCCTCCGTTGCCGATATGTCCCTGCCGGTGACGTTTAAGAACACGTCGTCCATCTTGCCCTTTAAAATTTCGACGTCTGCGGTGTATTCGGGATACTTGAGCATTATTGCCCGCGCGGCTGAGGCGTCGGCAATGTTTATGCGGTAACATCCCTTTTCTTCGTCGTAGGAAAATTTGCAGCCGTCGGAGGAGAGCCCCTCCTCAAACTGCCCGTTCCTCGCCATGTAACTGACGAGGGTATCGTTGGAGTAGGCGTTTTTGAGCTTGTTGGGCGTGCCGTGGGCGATTATTCTGCCCCTGTCCATTATGACGACGTCGGTGGCGAGCTCGGCTTCCTCGAGATAGTGGGTGGTGAGAAAGACGGTCATGCCCGTCTCCAGACGGATTTTATCTATTAAAGCCCACACTATGCGGCGGTTTTTGGGGTCGAGACCGGTCGTGGGTTCGTCCAGAATGAGCAGCTTGGGGCGGTGAACCATGGCTCTTGCTATATCCACCCTCCTCATCTGCCCGCCCGAAAGGTTTTTTACCGGTCTCTTTAAGATGGGTCCGAGCTCTAAAAGGTCGATTATCTGGGCGATATTGTTCTTCTTTTCCTCCCTGCCCAGCCCGTAGAACGCCGTGCGGATTTCAAGATTCTGCAAAACCGTGAGTTCCTTGTCGAGCACGGAGGTCTGGAAAACTATGCCCGTGTTGCGGCGTATGGCGAGCGAGTTTTCGTCGAGGTCGTTGCCGCCGACATAAATTTTGCCCGAGTCCTTATCGAGAATGGAACAGATAATGTTTATGGTAGTAGATTTGCCCGCGCCGTTTACGCCGAGAAAGGCAAACAAACTGCCCTTGGCGACCGTGAAGGAGATGTCGTTGACCGCCTTGACCTCGCCGTAGGACTTGGTTAAGTTTTTTATTTCGAGCGCGTAGTTGTCGTGCATAACGCTCAGCTCCTTATTTTGTTGGATTGCGCTTGGCGCTGCCCCACTTGGGCTTGCTCATCGTGCCGATGCAGATTGTTATGGAATAGACAATTAAAAAGAAGGGGAACCACAGCACGGCGCCGGCGAGCTCGCGCCGATTTTTGGCGCCGATCTTTTTGTAGTCGGTGATGACGAGGAAGAGCGCCTGAAGGTACCCGAAGAAGACAAACAACCCTATGAGTATGCTGCCGCCGACAATTAAAGTGATCCACAGCGAAGAGGCATACCACGCCTGCGAATACAGCTCCACAGCCAGTCCGCCGTACGCGGCGAAGTAGAGATAGACAAAGTGGTAGATATAGTACAGGGGGAACCAAACGCAGAGCAGCACGGTGAAAAAGAGGAAGCTGTACGACATGCACACTTCGAGACAGGATAAATCGCCCGTCGTGAAGAACTTTTTCATGAGCTTGGAGAGCTTGGGCTTGAGCAAAGCCACGCTGCCGCTGCCGATGCGCTTGTTGCGCTTGTATGTATCCGAAAGGGACGAGGGCATATCCTCCGACACGACGGCGTCCTCGACAAAGTGCGCTTTATAGCCGTCCAGAAGGCGGTTGAAGTAGTATTCGGCGTCGTCGGAGATGGTCTGGCTGTCGTAACCGCCCGTGGCTTTGAGCATGCGCACGCTCATGGTGGCGCCGCTGCCGTTTACGTGGGCGCCCAACCCGAGGCGTTCCCTCACCCTGCTGCCGTAGCGCGATTCAAACACGTAGAACATGGTGCACGCCTTGGTGAAGAAGTTCTGCGTGGCGTTTATGGCTCCCTCGTAGGGGCGGGCGAAATCTACGCCCGACTGGTACGCGTCGTTCATAAGGGAGGAGAACTCGGCGTTTATATGGTTGTCGGCGTCGAGGTGAACGACGAGGTCGTAGGGATTGTCGGTTATGCTTAAAATGTGGTCTATGCCGTGCCTTAAGGGATAGAGCGCGAGGCGGTGGGAAGGATCGGGATCGTCCAGAACGAGCACTATCGCCCCCGCCTCCCGGGCAAGCGCGGCGGTGTCGTCCGTGCAGTTGTGGGCGACGACGAACACGTCGAACTTATCCCTGGGATAGTCCTGCCCTTCGAGCACGTTTTTTACGGTGTCCGCTATGACGGACGCCTCGTTGTGGGCAGGAATGAGATAGGCTATTCTGCCCTTGACCTCGCTCTTGGGGAAGGTTTTCTTTTTAACGAAGCAGAACAGCACGTAGCAGATCTGCACGAGCAGGGGAATTGCAATCACTATCAGGATTGCATAGTTTATTATGCTGAGCACCCTGTAAAGGTATTCGTACCACATAAGCCCTCCTTAACATACGCTTAAAGTTTGCAATATCAACATTTTATCACGGCGGCTCGGTTTCGTCTACTCTTTTTCCGCAGTTTTATGACGATTGTCGCACAGAAATATCAGCGGACGACGGCGAGCTCCTTTAATGCCCTGGTATAGGCGATGTATTTTTCGTTTGCAGTCATGTCGCCGTCAACAACAGCCACGGCGGTGAATTCAAGCCCCTTGCTTTCGTATACCGTCATGATGTTTATTTTTGTTTTGGATATCACCCCCGTATCCCTGACGACGTTGTACGCCTTGCGGGTATAGGCGGCGAGGTTTGCCTCGGACGTAATCACCGCCCTGAGCCCCTTTTTGTCCGAGAGATATCTGCCCACCGACTTGGGAGCAATTTCACTGACCTCGTCGCCGGGAAGCCCTATCGGCTGCATGTCTATGCCGAGGTTGGAGGACACATAGTCGACAATCTGGTTGGTGTTGCGGTAGTTGCGGTTGAGGTTGTACACGCCGTAGCCGAGCTGAGACCAGTCCGAAACGCCGCGGAAGGGGGTGATATTCTGCTTTAAATCGCCGAACACATTGAGGCACGCCTCGGCGTTGACCCTTTTTACGACGTCGTATTCGGCGGGGGATATGTCCTGCGCTTCGTCGACGAACACAAAGGAATATTTGGGGGTCAAATCGTATCCGAGGGCGGAGAGCACGGCGCACAGCGCGAATACGTCGGCGCGGTACATGGCGCGGTTGGATACCGAATATCTGGTCTTGACGGGCTTTACTATCTCGCGGTAGAAGAAGCGGGCGAGGTCGACAGTGTCTTCGCACTTGCCGATATGCACGAGATACCCCTCCCCCCTTGCAACTTCCGCGAAGTCGAAGGCGGCGGCAAAGTCGGACAGAATGCGTTCGACGCGGGACATTGCCGAGGCAATCTCCTTTTTAAGTTCCTCCCGCTTTTCGATTCTGTCGGGGTATGTGTATTCCTCCCTGCCGCCCATATTTATTTTATAGCGCTTTAAATCGAAAATTTCTTTGTCGACTGTAGTTTCGAGCGCCTTTAAATCCTCTGTTGCGCCCTCGCAGATTTTTTCGCCGTATCTTCTTATAAAGCGGAGCGATTTGTAAAAGGATAAAAGCTGGCGGTAAAAGTAAAAATAGTTGTCCATGCGCGGGGAACTTTCGTTGAGCTCGAGGAATTCTTTTACGTCTGCAAGGCAGTTGAAGAGCTGGCGCATCTGCTTTGTGTAGTACAGCCCTCCGTCGGGCTTTTCCTTAATTTCGCCGAGCACGCACCGCCTTACCCTGAGCGAACAATTTTTTATGCGCTCGTATTCCTCCGTCTGCCGTTCGGCGCAGCATAGTACGCGGTCAATGAGCTCCCCGCCCACCTCTTTTGAGAGCATTGCCCTGACGGACGAATATATCTTTTCAAGCTTTTTGTTTACGTCCTTTGCGAAGGCGGGGGAGTAGATATACTTTAAATAGTCGGGATTTACCCGGGCAAAATAGTCTACTTTACCTTCGAGATTGACGCCCTGGTTTTTTAAGAGCGCAATAAAATAACTGTCTAAAGTGGAAGTTTTTACTTTTTCGAGTTCGAGCACCTGCGCGAGTTCGTCGATGAAGGCGTTGAAGGAGTCGGACGGGGTGATGACGAGCACGTTTGAGGGCTTTATGTCCTCGTTGTTGTACATGAGGTAGGACAGCCTGTGCAGCATTATCATGGTCTTGCCCGAACCTGCCACGCCCTGCACGACAAACTGCTCCCTTTCGGGCGCGGTTATAATTTCGTACTGCTGTTCCTGAATGGTTTCGATTATGTCGCAGATCTCCTGCTTTTCCTTGCGGCTCTTTAAAATATCCTTCAGGAAGGGGTCGAAGATGACCGACTCGTCGCGCCCCGCTATCTCCTCTTTTGAAAGATAGTCGTCGAGGCAGAGGTATTCGTTCTGAAAGCTTAAAAGCTTGCCGTTGTGCACGCGGAGGGCGCGGCGCAGAATGAGCTTGTAGTCGAACTGATTTATGGAAAAGGAGAGCTGGGACTTCTGATAGTACCGCCGCGCGAGCGGGGCGCGCCAGTCGACTATCTCCAGCCCGTAGTCCCCCTTTTTGCCGATATAGTAGCTGTTGTAGCCGTCCTTGTCGTCGACGAGGTCCATGCGGGCAAAGTAGGGCTCGACGAAAAAGCACTTGTAGCCGTCGACGAGTTTTTTATTCTCCTTTATGAGCGCGTTGAGTTCGAGCACGCGGCGGTATTTTTGGGCATTGTAATCGGGGCCGCGCTCGAGCGCGTCCCTCTCCTCCCTGGCAGCCTTTATTGCGTCGAGGTGCTTTCTGACATACATAGCCTTTAACATTTTGAGCACGGCGGACAGATGCTCCTCTTCGTACGCCCTCTGCTTGTCCTCGTCGAGGAGGTCGAGACAGAAAGCTTTGTCGGGCTGTTTTGAGGGCGAAAGAATTTTTTTGACGTCCTTTATGTCTGCCATTTACGTTGCTTTAAATACCCCCGTTCAACCCATTATAACATATGCGCAAAAAAAAATCAATACCCCATTTTCCTTTGCGGAAAATGGGGTATAAATGTGTTAGTTATAGAATATACCGCGGTCAATTGAATTTTTTTGCATATTGGAAGATACACTTTGAAATTATTTTAACTGCTTCGTCCCTGCCGCAGATCTCCTTTACCTCAGTGACCTTCTGTTCGAGGAATTTATAAACGGAAAAGAAGTGCATCATCTCTTCGAAGATATGTTTGGGCAGTTCCCTTATGTCGTCATAGTCCTTATACGTGGGGTCGCCCGCGGGGACGGCAATTATCTTTTCGTCGTACTCGCCGTTATCGAGCATTTTTATCACCCCTATAGGGGTGCAGGCGACAAGCGTCATGGGGTAGAGCGAATCGCTGCACAGCACGAGGACGTCCAGCGGGTCTCCGTCCTCGGCATAGGTGAGAGGAATGAAGCCGTAGTTTGCGGGGTACACCGTGGATGTGTAGAGCACCCTGTCCATTTTAATGAGCCCCGTCTGCTTATCGAGCTCGTACTTGGTCTTGCAGCCCTTGGGGATTTCGATAAGCGCTTCGAATTTTTCGGGGGTGATGCGGCTCTTTTCGATATTGTGCCAGATATTCATTTTCTCTCCTTATGCTTTAATTTATTCTTTATGCAGGCTTCATACGTGAGCACGGTAGCTGCCACGCCGACGTTGAGCGAATCGCACTTGCCGAGCATGGGAATGGCTATCATGGAGTAGTCGCTTGCGTACCACTCCCTTGCTATGCCGTAGCGCTCGCTGCCCACGACGAGGGCGGTGTTTGTGCCGAAGGGCTCGTCGTAGTAAAAGTGCTCTGCACGCGTGTCGGCAAGGTATGTGATAAAGCCGAACTTTTTCAGCCAGCTTTTGCACTCCGAAACGGTGGCAAACTCGAATACCGGCACGGTTAAAATTGCGCCCTGGCTCGCCTTAATAAGCTTGGGGTGGGTCATGCGTACCTTGCGGTTGCAGAAAAACACCGCGTCGGCGCCCGCTCCGTCTGCCATGCGCAGCATTGTGCCCGCGTTGCCGGGAATTTCCACCCCGTCGATAATGAGCACCACCGCCTTTTTAGGAGGAATGAAGTCGGCAATATCCCTCTGCGGCAGCGAGGCGAGAGCCATAATTCCGTCGGGCTGTCCTTTTTCGGAAATCTTTTCGTACGTCTTTGCCGACACCGTAAAACGGTCGGGCGTGCGGGCGGAGAGGTCCTCGATAAGTTTTTTCACCTCCGGCGTACGGACATAGTCGGGGCAGACGATCAGACTGTCGATATGCGTGCCGAACTTAAGGCACATCGAGGCGAGCCATATGCCCTCTGCCGCGAACAGCTTTTCGGGATTGGGCTTGGTGTTGGAAATTATGCCCTTTACCCTCTTTATTCTGCCGTTGCCTTCGCCTATCGCCTGAAAATTGAGTTTTTGCAAGAGCTCCGAAGTTTCCATTTTTAAAATTTAAAGAGATTCAAACCTATCTCTTCAGAGTACTCCCTGTCAACTTCCCCATCGATTAAAGTTATCACCATCTCGCAGGTGGCGGAAATTTTTGCCTCGTTCAGGTGCCCGCCGAAAACCTTGCCATTTCCGTCGCCCACACTCATGTGAAGGTGAATGTAAGGAATTCCTTTCATGGTTGTAACCGTGCCCGAGAGGGAGACTATTTCAAAGTTGCCCGTAAAGCGGTTGGATTTGTACTGTTTTGTATCGGGATTGAATACACCGACGGTTATATCGTTTACGGCGCCGATTGCCGAAACGGAGGCGAGTTTTATATCCTCTTTTTGGCATATAGACTTAAGGGAAGAGACTACCTCCTCCCCCTTATCCATTCTTATAACTATAGTTTTTCCGAATTTTTTATATTGCATTTATTGTTTTTCTCCTTACAAGTAAGGAATTAACTTTACCTTATTACCTCAGCGCGGGGCGCGGTCCGGCAAACACAGCGTTATTTTTTTAGTGTATTGACCGATGATACCAACATTCGCCGAAGATTGATACAATTTTTTCGAAAAGCCGTATATTTTTCTTCAGCTAAGCTGTCCGTTTCATACAGCAGTTGCAACCAATAATCGCACTCGTTGCATTCTTTGAGGGCAATTTCAAACTTCGAGATAAAATCCCTCTTGCCCTGGGCATACTGCGCCTCGTAAATGTTTGCGCCTATGGAGGTGCCGCAGCGCAATAATTGGCTCAACAGAGCGCCCTCGACATTGCTTTTAAGCTCGCGACAAAGTTTTATTATATCTTTGGCAAACTCCTTTGACAAATCCCTTAATTGACTTTCTGACATTTTTTTTACCACAGTTTGCCGAAGGCAATCATAACTTGTTGCGCAGAATATAACATCAATGAAACAAAGACTGACTTTTAGTTTTGAATTTTGCCAAGGCAAAATGTTTACAGTTATAAGTTGCCGCAAAGCGGCAACGTTATGATATGATTGTTACTGCGCAACAATCATAGTTGATTTTGCGTGTCGCAAAATCACTCCCACTCTATAGTTGCGGGGGGTTTAGAGGTTATATCGTACACAACGCGATTTGCGTGTTTTACCTCGTTGACTATGCGGGTGGAAATTTTTTCGAGCACGTCGTAGGGAATACGCGCCCAGTCTGCCGTCATGGCGTCGAGAGAGGTTACGGCGCGGATGGCGATTACGTTTTCGTATGTTCTGAAGTCACCCTGCACGCCCACCGTTTTGGAGTTGGTGATTACCGTGAAGTACTGCCAGATTTCGCCGTCCAGCCCCGCCTTTGCGATTTCGTCCCTTAAGATATAGTCGGAGTCCCTTAAAGTTTCAAGCTTTTCTTCGGTGACTTCGCCCATTATTCTTATGGCGAGCCCGGGTCCGGGGAAGGGCTGGCGCATTACTACGTTTTTGGGCAGCCCGAGTTCGAAGCCTACTTTTCTGACTTCGTCCTTAAACAGGTCGCGCAAGGGTTCGATTATCTCCTTGAAGTCGACGACCGAAGGAAGCCCGCCCACGTTGTGGTGGGATTTTATGACGGCGGATTTGCCCTTGCCGCTTTCGATTACGTCGGGATAGATTGTACCCTGGACGAGAAAGTCGACTTTGCCAATCGCCTTTGCCTGCTTTTCGAACGAGCGGATGAACTGCTCGCCGATTATCTTTCTCTTGGTTTCGGGGTCGGAAACGCCCTTGAGCTTTTCAAGGAAAATCGCTCCGTCGTCCGCCTTTATGAGGTTCATGCCGAGCTTGTCCTTAAACACCGACATGACTTCGTCGGCTTCGTACTTTCTGAGAAGCCCGTGGTCGACAAACACGCAGGTGAGCTGGTCGCCGACGGCTTTATGAATGAGCGTTGCCGCAACCGCGGAATCGACGCCGCCCGACATTGCGCACAGCACCTTTTTATCGCCGATTTTTGCCTTGAGCGCGGCTATCTGGTTTACGACGAAGTTGGACATGGTCCAGTCGCCCCGTGCTCCGCAGATACTGTAGAGAAAGTTTTTAAGAATCTGCGTACCCTTGAAGGTGTGGTTGACCTCGGGGTGGAACTGAACGCCGTAGAGCTTCCTCTCCTCGTCGCCGAATGCGGCATAGGGGCAGTTATCACTCTTGGCAAGCATTTTAAAACCTTCGGGGAGCTTTGTTATTCTGTCGGTATGACTCATCCAGCAGACAGCCTCGGAGGGCATGTCGACGGTCAGGCGGGAGGAGACGTAAGTAACCTCTGCCTTGCCGTATTCGGAAGTTGAAGCTCTTTCGACCGTGCCGCCGAGAGTATATGCCATGAGCTGGCAGCCGTAGCAGATGCCGAGAACGGGCACGCCGAGATCGAACACGCCCTTATCTATCTTGGGCGAGCCTTCGTCGTACACGGAGTTGGGACCGCCGGTGAAGATTATGCCTATAGGGCCGTATTCCTTTATCTTCTCCAACGACATGTCAGAGGGAAGAAGGTCACAAAATACGTTTAATTCCCTCACCCTGCGGGCAATGAGCTGGTTGTACTGTCCGCCGAAATCTAAAATGAGTACTCTTTGGTGCTGCATAAATATATTTCCTTTTAAAAATTTTTACGCCGCGAAAGCGGCGGGGATTTTTACACGGTTAAGTTTTTTACGCGCTTTATGAAATCTTCGAGCGCCTCAACCTCGTCGGTATCTTTGGGATCGGGGGAGAGGCTTTGCAGAACCTCTAAAAGCGCGGGGGCGTTTTCCCTGTCCTGTCTGCCGATAACCGAAGCCGAAAGGGACATCAGCGGGCAGGACATTGCAAAGGAGCCCTCGGGAATGTTGAGATAGACGGCGAGCTCCAACGCCGAGGCAAAATTGCCCGTGTCGTATCTTGACTTTACGAGCTGTCCGCCGAAGAAAGTATAATAGTCCACGCCCGACGAGACGGTCATATCGAATGTGACGAGCACCCAGTCGTCCTTACCGATGAACTCGTCGCCGTAGCGCACGATGAGTTCGTCATCGCCAGTTAAAATTGAATCCTCAAAGCAGCGGGCAAGGTCGTAGGTGTCGTCCGTGTAGGTATAGCGGAGGGCGGCGTAGTTTACCGCCATGCGGTAATTTCCGAGGCGTTCGCAGTATGTAGCCATGTGCTGGGGGCAGAGAAAATTGAAGCCGACAAAGCCGACAACCAACACAAGAAGGCATATTAAAAAGGTTTTGACCGCAGTCTTAATAATAAATTTTTTCAAGCCCTGACCGCCGCGGCGCCCCGCTTTTGCGCGCGCACTATAATATACTACTTAAGATTTTAACACACCGTAAGATAAAATGCAACAAAAAAAATTTGCAGTTACAGGAATATATTAAAGGTCGCGCGAATTATCTTTTAATATGAAGAAATTTGTTTTTTGCCTGATTTTGGGCGCTGCTGCAATTTTTACTTTTTTTGCGGGATGTTCAAAGGAGACGGACTACAACTCGTTCATCTCGGAAAAGCGGAGCGAAATTTACCTTTACGGCGACGACAATATAGATGTAAAAGTGCACATATGCGAACGCGAAACGCCCTATCTTTCGGACGGTTACTGCGGGGATATGTGCGACGTAACAGAGATTTTTGTTAAATTTAAAGAGAGCCCCGAAAGCGTCGGAGCCGAGCTCGGCGGGCAGGGCGGCGAAATGAGCTATATGTCGGTAACCGACAGCTACTATTTAAGCTTTACGGGCGGGGAATTGGGCGAAGCCCCAATACTTTGCCTGACCTACGGCGGCGGGGAGCACAACTACACCCTTGAAAGGGCGAAGTACGACGGCGTTATTTCCATACCCGAAGCCTTAGAGAGTGCGAGGCAGTACGACGGCGACACCTTTTTATCCCTTACGAACGGCAACAACTTCGAGGGGGAAATTTATGTGAGGCTGATTGCCGACGAGGGAAAGTGCTACTACTACGTGGGCGTTACCGACAGGGAGGGCAATACATACGCATATCTTGTGGACGGGGAAACGGCAAACGTTATAGCAGAGAGAAAGTTGTAATTAGTTGTTAGGGGTTAGAGATTAGGGGTTAGGGAATTGGGTTCATATGCCAAACTCGTCTTGTAGCGGGCGGCTTGGACGGAAACCCGATGAATTGCACTTCGTGCATGAATTGTGCGCGAGCGCACATGAATTGTTGCCTTGGGCTCCTCTTTACAATTTACTTTGTCAACGGCAACATGAATTGCAGGCTTCGCCTGCATTGTGGTGAGATGCCGTGCGGCTCCGCCGCAGAATTATACCCTATTCTCTATCCCCTATTCTCTAAAATTATTCATTTCCGCCCCGCGCCGAAAACGCGGGGCTTTAAGTTTCGAGAAAGTCAATTATTATGGTGTTCTGCACAAAGAGGTATTCGTCCTTTATGCGCACCCTTCCGTCCGCGATATCGAGGTAAGCTTCATATTTTTTGATAGCCGGGGCATATTCACGGGCGAACGGCACTTTGAAGAGGCGCTCATACTCCGCAGTATCCACTCCAGCCGTCGTGCGCAGGGCGAGCATGACGTATTCGTCCTTCTGCTCATCGAAAGAAATTTCCGTGCGGTCGATGACGGCAAAGTGGTTGGAGATTATGCATTTGAAGTATTCGTCGAGGTCGAAGGTGTTGGTGAAGCGCACGTTTTTTATGTGGCTGGACGCCGAAACGCCGAAGCCTATGTACTCGCCCCGTCTCCAATAGTTGAGGTTGTGGCGGCTCTCCTTGCCCTTTTTGCAGAAGTTCGAAACTTCGTACCTTTCAAACCCCAGTTCTTTGAGTTTTTTTACGCCGAAGGCGTATTGTTCGGCTACCTCGTCGCTGTCGGGAAGTTCGCCGTTTAAATAGTCGGTATAAATCGGCGTGCCGTCCTCGGGGGTAAGGGCATACATTGATATGTGCGAGGCTCCGAACGCCGCGGCGACTTCGATTGCCTGCGATATATCCTCGAGCGACTGACCCTTTAAGCCTATCATTATGTCGACGGAGAAGTTCTGACCCTTTAACAGTTTGGCGCAGGTTATGAACTGGTTTAAAGTATGAATTCTGCCAAGGTCGGCAAGCAGCTTGTCGTTCGCCGTCTGAAGCCCGACGGAAAAACGGTTGATACCTACCTTTTTATAGAGATCAATCTTCGAAGCCGAGACGGTGCCGGGGTTTAGCTCTATGGTGATTTCTGCATTCTTTGCAAGGTTGAAGTTCTTTTTAGCCGCCGCGACAAGCATGGCAATATAACTTTCATCGATAACCGAGGGCGTGCCGCCCCCTATGTACAGCGTGTCGAAGGAGTAATCTTTGAGCTCGGGAGAGCGCATAGCCATTTCGCGGTAGACGCAAGCCATATAGCTTTCGGCAAAGCCTATTTTGTCGGGGAAGGAGGCAAAGTCGCAGTAGCGGCACTTCTGCCTGCAAAAGGGTATATGTACGTATATTCCCGCCATTATAGATTCCACCTGAATTTTTTCATATCTATTTTCATATCGTTTATCTCTACCCCTTCGGCTTCGAGGAGGGCAATCTGAACCTCGGGGCCGCCGAAGGCAAAGCCCGTGCACACCGAGCCGTTTTTAAATACCACCCTGTGGCAGGGGATCTCACCGGGGCGGGGGTTGGAATGCAGCGCCCAGCCGACCTGACGGCTCATTTTGGGATTGCCCGCAAGCCTGGCAACGTCGCCGTAAGAGAGCACTTTGCCTCGCGGAATGGAGCAAACTATTTTATATACTCTGTCAAAAAAGCCCTCGTCCACAACAATTACCCCCACAGTATGCTTGAGTCAATTAAATTCGCATTTCAATTATCAGCCGTGCGGCAAAATATCACGGCGCAAATTTTATTCAAAAAAACGTTAGTCTTTGTTTGTCTTAAGTATCTGCATGAACACCTCCGAAGGCACCTCTACGGAGCCTATGGAGCGCATGCGCTTTTTGCCCTCTTTCTGCTTTTCCAAAAGTTTTTTCTTGCGGGTTATGTCGCCGCCGTAGCACTTGGCAAGCACGTCCTTTCTGACGGCTTTAACCGTTTCGCGGGCGATTATCTTGCCGCCGATCGCAGCCTGCACGGGCACCTCGAAGAGCTGGCGGGGAATAGCTTCCTTTAAATTTTCGCAAAGCGTTCTGCCGCGGGCGTAGGCGGAGTCCTCGTGCACTATCATGGAGAGCGCGTCGCACACCTCGCCGTTTAAAAGAATGTCGAGCTTTACAAGCTTGCTGCGCTCGTAGCCCTCAAGTTCGTAGTCGAAGCTGGCATAGCCGCGCGTGCGCGACTTTATCTGGTCGAAGAAATCGAAGATTATTTCGTTTAACGGCAGTCTGTATATCAGCTGGACGCGGTTGGCGTCGAGATAGTTCATCTCAATGAACACCCCCCTCTTGTCCCGGCACAGGTCCATTATAGCTCCGAGGTAGTCGGGCGGGGAGTATATGTCGCACTTGACGATGGGCTCCTCCATATAATCTATCTCCGACTGCGGAGGAAGATGGGAGGGATTGTCGACAAACAGCTCCTCGCCGTCCGTCTTTATCACCTTGTAGCTTACCGAGGGGGCGGTGGTTATTATGTCCAGCCCGAACTCGCGCTCGATCCTCTCCTGTATTATCTCCATGTGAAGAAGTCCCAAAAAGCCGCAGCGGAAGCCGAAGCCGAGCGCGACCGAGGTGTCGGGTTCGAAGATTAAAGAGGCGTCGTTCAACTGGAGCTTTAGGAGAGCCTCCTTTAAGTCGTTGAACTTGGAGCCGTCGAGGGGATAGATTCCGCAGAACACGACCGACTGCACCTTTTTATAACCGGGCAGAGGTTCAGCGGCTGGATTTTCGGCATTTATCACCGTGTCGCCGACGGCGACGTCCTGAATGGATTTTATGGAAGCTGCGATATAGCCGACTTCGCCCGCGAACAGTCCGTTCTTGGGGGACATGTGCGGGGCGAACACCCCCACTTCGACGACGTCGTATACCTTGTCCGAGCGGACCCCCTTAATCTTGTCGCCGACGTTGACTTTGCCGTCCTTTACGCGCACGAATAAGATTACGCCCTTGTAGTTGTCGTAATAGCTGTCGAATATGAGCGCACGCAGGGGCGCGTCCTCGTCGCCGGAAGGGGCGGGGAAATACTTTATTATGTCCTCGAGCACCTCGCCTATGTTTGTGCCCTCCTTTGCCGAAACTAAGGGAGCGTAGGACGCGTCGAGCCCTATGACCTCCTCGATCTCCTTTTTCGCCTCGTCGGGACGGGCGGAGGGGAGGTCTATTTTGTTGACGACGGGCAGAATTTCGAGGTTGTTTTCAAGCGCTAAATAGACGTTTGCCAAAGTCTGCGCCTCAATGCCCTGGGAGGCGTCGACGACTAAAATGGCTCCCTCGCATGCCGCCAAAGAGCGGGAGACTTCGTAGGTGAAGTCGACGTGGCCCGGGGTGTCGATGAGGTTGAAGATGTACTCCTCGCCGTCGGAGGCAGTGTAGAACATTCTGACGGGGGTGAGCTTTATGGTTATGCCCCTCTCCCTCTCGATGTCCATGGAGTCCAGAAGCTGTTCCTCCATGTCGCGCTTGGAGACCTGACCGGTCATCTCTATCAGCCTGTCGGCGAGGGTGCTCTTTCCGTGGTCGATATGGGCGATTATGCAAAAGTTGCGTATATGCTGGTTTGGTTTTTTCATATATTTTCCGTTGAGCGTTAATTTACTATATTATATAAAAAACCTCGCAAAAAGTAAATTATTTTTAAGCCACACTCGCCCCGTTGACGGAAACAGCATTTTGCGTTTCGCAAAAAATTTTGATTTGGGTATTGATTTTATGCGCGTTTTACTTTATAATGGATATATGATGAGCTATATTTTTAATATAGGTAAAGTATAAGGAGGAAAAACACAAAATGTCTGTTTCTGCAAAGGACATAAGGAACGTTGCGATAATAGGTCACAGCGGCGAGGGCAAAACTACGCTGTGCGAGGCGATGCTCTTTAACGGGCACTCCCTTTCGCGCATGGGAAGAGTGGACAACGGCACTACCGTTTCCGACTTCGACCCCGAGGAAATTGCCCGGAAAATGTCGATTTCGCTTTCGGTGACCAACACCTACTGGCGCGAGACCAAAATTAATATTTTAGACGTGCCCGGATTCCTCGACTTCGAGGGCGAACTCAACGAGGCGATGAGGGCATGCGGTGCCGCGCTTATAGTCATGGGTCCCACGGGCGGCGTTACGGTGGGAACGGAAAAGGCTATTAACCTTTGCATGAAATCGGAAAAGCCGATGGTAATTTTTATAAACGGCATGGACAAAGAAAACGCCGACTACCACGGCACGGTTGAAGCCCTGCGCGAGGCATACCCCGCCAAGATTGCGCCCATTCAGCTGCCCATAATTAAGGACGGCAAGATGACAGGCATTATAAACGCCCTGACCGAGAAGGCGTTCAAGTTCAGTCAGACGGGTCCCGAGGAGATACCCATCCCCGACGACATGAAGGAAGAGCTCGACCAGATGGAGAACGCGCTTATCGAAACCGCCGCAGAAAACGACGACGTGCTTTTGGAAAAGTACTTCGAAGTGGGCGGACTTACGCGCGAGGAGACCATTCAGGGCATAAGAAAGGGTATTGCCAACATGAACGTAATACCCGTCATGGCGGGCAGCGCACTCAATAACCGCGGCGTTATGAACCTTATGAACGAGCTTGTAAAGTACGTTCCCAAAGCAGCCGAGAGAAGGGACCTTCTGGCAACCGACGTTGAAACGGGCAAGGTTGTGACCGTTGAATGCACCGAGGACGGCCCCGTCACCGCGCAGGTTTTCAAAACGACCGTCGACCCCTTTGTGGGCAAGCTCAACTACATAAAGGTGAACAGCGGCGTTTTAAAGTCCGGCACCACCCTTTACAATCCCAACACGGGCACTACGGAGCGCATTGCGGGACTCTATGTTGTCAACGGCAAAAAGCAGGAACCCGTATCAGAGCTGACTGCGGGCGACATAGGAGCCGTTGCAAAGCTGACGAACACCGGCACGGGCGACACACTCTGCGAGGAGGGCGTTAAATTCAAGTTTGACGAAATACCCTTCCCCCGCCCCACCCTGTACATGGCGGTCTATGCCAAAGTTCAGGGCACGGAGGACAAAGTATTTTCAGGGCTCAACCGCCTTGCCGAAGAGGACAAGAGCTTTGTCGTTACCAAGGACAGCGAGACGGGAGAGTCGCTCATAGGCGGTCAGGGCGAGGTTCACCTTGACATAATAGTTAAAAAGCTTAAATCGAAATTCGGCGCGGAGGCTGTTTTAAAGACCCCCAAAATTGCCTACCGCGAGACGATACTTGCCACAGCCACAGCCGAGGGCAAGTATAAAAAACAGACGGGCGGACACGGCCAGTACGGTCACTGCAAGATGAGGTTCGAGCCGAGCGACAAGCCCTTTGAATTTGCCGAAGAGGTCGTCGGCGGCGCCGTGCCCAAGCAGTATATACCCGCCGTTGAAAAGGGCATTGTTGAGTGCCTTTCGAACGGCGTGCTTGCGGGATATCCCGTCATGAACATAAAAGCCGTGCTCTACGACGGAAGCTATCACGACGTAGACTCCTCCGAGGCGGCGTTCAAGGCGGCTGCCGAAATTGCCTTTAAAGAGGGACTTAAAGCGGCTAAGCCCACCATTTTAGAGCCCATATGCAAAATGAGAATAGCCGTGCCCGAAAAATACCTCGGCGACGTTCTGGGCGATTTAACCAAGCGCCGCGGCAGGATCATCGTAATGGACGCAAAGGACGATATGCAGATTATAACCGCGGACGCGCCCCAGGCGGAAATTCTCACCTATGCCACTTCGCTCCGCTCCATGACCCAGGGCAGAGGCAAGTTTACGGCGACATTCGACCGCTACGAACAGGCGCCCGAAAACGTAATACAGAGCCTTATAAAATAAAACCAAAAACTTACGGCGCAGCCTTCGGCTGCGCCGTTTATTCACAAAAAACATAAAGAGGTTGGTAGTATGCTTTTAGAGGACGCGATTGCCCTGCGGATAGAACAACTGTGCATCGAACGCAATATGACAAAATACGCGCTGTTTGAAAAGAGCGGCGTTCCGCAATCGACATTGACTTCGATAAAGAAAAAGCGCAGCCGTTCTGTAAAAATCAAAACGCTGTACACCATTTGCGAAGGCTTTGATATGAGTCTCGCCGAATTTTTCACCTCGCCTCTGTTTGACAGAAGTTTATTGCACGATTAAAATTTATCTTTTTCAATACAAAAAATTATCTTTATCAATACCCCGGTCCGACGGGCTGCGCAGCATTAAATTTAAGAGGTGGAAAAAAAGAGAAAATATATTGACAAACTCGGGCGGTTTGAATATAATTAAATTAAGCAAGGGCGAAACCGGTCACGGCGGTTAACCTAAGTTCAGAGTTATTTTAAAACAACTGCCTCATTCAGCGCTCGAGGCAGTTATTTTTTTATACGTATGATTACGGAGTTCTGATTTACCACAAAATATACATATCCCCCGACGATGCCGGGGGATATGTTTTTTAGGAGATTGGGGCGGGAATATGCTTTGTTGAACCGAAGCGGTCAGTTTTCCGCCGAGGGGGTCTGCCTCTCCTTTAAAAAGTTTATAAAGTCCTCCTTAGGCATAGGACGGGAATAGTAATAGCCCTGAAGGTAGTCGCAGCCGAGCCCGTCGAGGGCTTTTACCATCTCCTGCGTTTCGACGCCCTCCGCCACGATTTTTGTGCCGAGGCTGTGGAGCATGGGCATGTAGTGCTGCAGAATGGGTTCGTACTTGTCCTCCTTCATGTATGCCCATACGAGCGAGCGGTCGAGCTTTACTATGTCGAAGGGGAAGTTGATTAAAAACTCTACCGACGAAAAGCCCGTGCCGAAGTCGTCGAGGGAGATTGTGAATCCGTTGGAGTGAAGCTCGTCGAGCCGCTGCTGCAAAATGGCGTAGGACTTTGCCGAGGCGGTTTCGGTAATTTCGAGATTGACCATGCCGCGCGGCACATCGTAGTCCTTGAGAATACCCTTAATATCCTCAATAACGTCGGGCTGGAGGCATTGAATGATAGAGAGATTGACGTCGATAAAGTCTATGCCGAGGGTCTCGGGTTTGCAGTGTTTGACGAAGGAACATACCTCCTCCACTACCTGTCTGCCCACTTCTATTATGGTTCCGTTTTGTTCCGCCTGGGGAATAAATTCGTCGGGCGGAATAAAACCCAGCTCGTCGTCCTTTAGCCTTACGAGGGCTTCGCAACAGGTGAACTTTTTGGCTTTTAAGTCGTAGATGGGCTGATAGTAGACCTGGAAAGAATGCAGCCTTATTGCCCTTTGAATGGCATAGTCCACTTTTTCGCGCCGCTCTACCTGTTCGATAGCCTCGCGCGAGGCTTCGTAGACGGGCTCATTGCCGCCGTAATTGTCGCGGTAGAATTTGATTATAGATTCGATGTCGTTGTACTTGGAGGCGACCTCGGGAAATCTTATCGCCATGGCGATGTTCTCGGCGGGAACGACGGTTTCGCCTATTTTGTACGGCTGTTTTAAAAGTTCGAGATACTTTTGCCTGAACTCTTCAAATTCCGCTTCCCCGCTGAACATTATGGCAAAGCGGGCGTCGGCGAGGCGGTATACATATATGGACTTTTTAACCGCGCCCTTGAGCCTGCGCGCCTTTTCGCAGATGAGTTCTTCGGCGCGCTGACCCCAGATAGCCGTTATTGCGCCGTAGTTGCGGAAGTTGGTTATAAAAAGTATAAATTTGCGCCGCGATGCAATGAAGCGCCTGGCAAAATCCTTGAACGCCTGCATGTTGAACTGCTGGGTGAGTGGGTCTATGACGTCCTTGGGATTGCGCAGGGTTGCATAGATGAGCATGACCGCAACGGCTTCGGCAAAGGCGGTAACCTGAGCCTGCACGATAAACTGCAAAATTGTCGCAAGCACGTTGAACGCAATGAACAGAATGATGTTTGCCTGCTTGCGGCGGCTGATAATTTTACGATTGACATATACATATGCCGCGCTTAAGGCGAGAGCGGCATAATGTTCGGCATACATTATGACGAGCAGGGCGGAAGTGTCGAGCCCCATACCGAACAGGCAGCCGTAGACCGCCACGGCGGCGCCTATTGCGCAGATTATGCCGACGGCTATGTACATGAAGTTCCTTGGGAGCGGTCTGTTTTCGTAGCATTCCGACACGACGTACAGCATAAAGAATATGCCCACGCTGTGCGTGCCGATTACCATTAGCATGACTATGAAATAGTACAATGCGGGAATGCGCTCCCCGAGATTGAAGGCGTAAGCCGATACATATGCCATGTTCAGGAGAGCGGAAAGAAGCAGCGTGCCCATGAGCAGCTGGAAGAGCTTTTCGGTTCTGGTGTAAATGCGCTTAATGGTGTAATAGTTGACCATTATAACCGCCACTATAATCATAGCGCAGGCATCAAAGCCGATTGAAAAATAAATTGTAGCAGAATCCATTTCGGGGATCCTCCTTTAAAACCCGCTCAGCTTGTGGCGAGAGCTGCGCGGAGATAGTCGCTTGAAAGTATCATGCCGCACCCCATTACGGCGCAGAGGCTGGGTTCGGGGCTCTGGTTTACGGGCACGCCCAGTTTTTTGGAGATATACTCGGCAAGGCCGTCGAGTTTTGCAAGCCCGCCGGAGAGGTACACACCGCCGTGCATTACCGAGGGAACGACCTCGGCGGGGAGATCCTTTATGACAATGTTTACGTATTCTAAAATTTTGTCGACGTAGAGAGCGATGACTCCCTCTATCGCCGAGGAATTTACCGCCGCGGACATTGGCGAACCGTCCTCTGCGGAGCGCCCGTCGGCGACCATCATCTTGTTGTCGTCCTCAAGAAGGCTGCCCACCACGTTTTTTATACGCTCGGCGGTGAGAGTACCTATTTTGAGTTTGTGTTCTTCAGCCATGAAATCTATTACGGAGACGTCTATATTTCCGCCGCCGAGATTTACAGAGAGCCCCGAAATTATGCCGTCGAGGGAGACTGCGGCTATGTTGGTTATTCCGTAACCTATATCGAGGCAGAACACGGGCACGGTTTCGGAGAGGGAAACGTTGTGACCGAGCACTGCGGCAAATGGCGTGAAGGTAAAGCAGGTTCTGCCTATGCCGACGTCGTAGGAAAGGTCGAGATATTTTTCCCTCAGCTCCTCCCCCGCCCCGCAGGGCAGAAGGAACATGACCTCGCAGGTTTTTATCTTGCGGCGGGGAATTTCAATTTTTTCGAAAAAATATAAAAGAAGTTCCGCCAAGAGCTCGGGGCGGACAATGTCGCCCTCCCTTACGGGATTTACAATGCGGGTGTTGCGGGCTGACTTTCCGGAGAGCGCCCTTGCCCTGTCGCCGAAGGCTTTTACGGTCAGCCCGTCCGCGCCCTCCTCCACGGCGACGCAGGTGGACTCAGCAAGCACCACTCCGCAGCCGGGCATATAAATTTTAGTCTGATAGGAACCAATGTCAATTGCCAGTCTTATCATTGCATAACACTCTCCAGCATGTCTTTTACGAGGCTTACGGGGAGCCCGACGACGTTTGTGTAGCTGCCGAAGTACTCCTTGACGACGCCCTCGTCCTGAATGCCGTAGCTGCCCGCCTTGTCGAGAGGGGAGCCGCCGTCGACGTAAATTTTTATAAAATCCTCCGAAAGGTTGTTAAAGCGGACCTCGGTCTTTTCGCATTTTATTATTTTTTTGCGGGGACTGCGCACGCACACCCCGGTTATGACAAAGTGCGTCTTACCCGAAAGCCGGCGCAGGGTGCGGGCGGCGTCATCCCTGTTTTTCGGCTTGCCTAAAATTTCGCCTTCGAACACGACTATAGTGTCGCACCCGATGACGGTATCTTCGGGATGCGATAAAAAAACTTCGTCGCACTTGTGCTCGGCGAGGGCGCAGGCTGTCTGTTCGGGGAAGAGGGATAAATTGACCTGCTCTTCGCCCGCAGCGGGGACGACCTCGAAGCGGGGTACGATCTGTTTTAAAAGTTCGCGCCTTCTGGGAGACGCCGAGGCAAGAATTATCATTTGAAAAAATTAATATGCCGCCATGTGCATGGCGGCAGGGTCGGTTAAAGTATTTCGAGGTTCTTGCGGAATGCCTTTCTGAACTCAGCGCCCGCCGCCATGGCGTCGCGGATTTCGAGAGAGGCGTCGCCCTCCACCTCCGTTTTCATTATAACGGAGTCGCCTAAAATGTCGCAGTTGATGCCCTTTATGGTGCCCGAGTTTGACCTGTCGAGACTTTCGGCTATCCTCAGCATTACGCCGAGGCGCTTTACGATTTCGATGTCGTCCTCGTGCAGAATGTCGCGGTAGCGCGCCCAGTCGTAGGGGTTGATGTCCTCCTTTTTGTGGCAGCACGCCGTGAACGCCGCGAGAACTATTTCCCGGTGGCTTACGCCGTAGAGGGTAGAGTTTAAAATCATATAACAGCTGTGGCGCTGGTGATTGTAATACTTTATGCGCATGCCGCAGTCGTGCAGCATGGCTGCAACCTTTAACACCTTGAGATACTGGCGGGGGAACTTGTGCAGAACGCGCAGCTGCTTGAAGAGCTGTATGGAGAGGTTTACCACGTGCTCCACGTGCTTTTCGTCGCAATCGTAGTACTTTACAAGGGTGGTTAAGGAGTAGTTCATAACATCGGAGACGGGCTTTTCAACCGTGACGGGAAGCGCCTGGTTGAACATTATACCCTCCCTTAGTCCCGAGCCCGAAATGGTGAAAGAGTTGAGGTTGAGATAGGTTATGAACGACTTTATTATTGCGAGCGCCGCGGGCAGAATGTCGGCACGCTCGGCGGAAAGACCCTTTATCTTCTTCTTTTTGTCGAGGTCGAGGACCTTTATCATGTCGTACAGCGGGAAGAAATCTTCCGCCTGCATGTTGAAATTGTGCACCGTATCCATGGGATATTTGTGCACGATTTTGCTTATTTTAAAGAGATTGCGGAAGGACCCGCCCACGCCTATCATCTGCACGTCGGGGTCGAGCTGGGTGAGCCACTCGAGACCTTTCAGCTGCTCGGTGAAGAACTGCTCCATCTTTTCCGCCTGCTCCTCGGGCTTTAAGCCGTCGTGGGAAAACAGGTCGGTTAAAGTGACCGCGCCGAAGGGCAGAGTTGCGTAGTTGAGCATATTGCGGCGGTTATAGTATACGATTTTTGTCGCTCCGCCGCCGATTTCAAGGATTATGCCCTTGGGGATATCCATGGAATTTATAACGCCGCGGTAGACGTAAGTAGCCTCCTCCTCGGCGGTGAGTACGCGGATTTTTATGCCGCAGCTTGCCTGGATTTCATCGAGGAAGGAACGCTGGTTCTTTGCACGGCGCACAGCCTCCGTGGCAACGGCGATAATGCGCGTTACGCCGCTTGCATCACAGAGTTTTTTGAACATTCTTAAAGTTTTGATTGTTTCCGCCACGCGCTGGGGCTTTAAAAAGCCGTCGCGCTCCATGTCCTGACCCAGACGGACGCTCTCTTTGAGTTCGTCCATGACCATGAAATAGCCGTCAGCAAAAAGATTTACGATGACGAGACGGGCGGAGTTTGATCCGAGATCGATAATGCCGATTTTTTCCAATTTTTACACTTCCTTGACGATTGTCTTTAAGTATGCCTGCGGCGCCGAAAACGCCGTATTTGCGTTTTTTATGCGACAAAAGCTCTCTCTTTTGCACAAAAAAACATTCTTTCCACTATGTGGAATTATACCACAGCAAAGCTGTTTTGTATAGAGATTTTAAAAAAATTTGTGCATATTGCACAAAAAATTTTTACGCAGATTTTTTTCGGGCAATTTAAAACGGCGCCTTACATGTCTTTTACGGCAATATCGGTGAGCGGGCACACCTTCTCGGGGCAGAGCTCCTTCAAGGGCTGCGTTACAAAAGACCTTTCCATATACCTCGGGTGGGGTATGCCGAGACCGTCCTCCGAGATGACTTTATCGCCGAAGAAGATTATATCGATATCAATAGTCCTGTCAGCCCACCTTTGGCTTCTGACCCTGCCGAGGTGGTTTTCTATGTTGTGAATTTTTTCGAGCAGGGCGCGGGGCGTGAGGAAGGTGGAAATTTCGACCGCGCAGTTTACAAACTCGTTTTTGGCAACTCCGCCTTCGGGCCGGGTTTTTATCATGGAGGACGTGCGTAAGACCTTTACTCCGCGGAGGGCTGAAAGTTTCTGCACGGCTGACTTTATCGTGCGCTCCCTGTCGCCCACGCTCGAACCGAGGGAAAGGTAGACGGTGTTGCGCTCTGCAAAATAAGTTACGGAGATGTTTGAAAACACCGCCTTTACAGGCGCCTTGGGCTTGCTCACCTTAACTGTTGCCGAAGTTACGGCGGGGAAGCTTTCCATTATGGAAAACGCGCACTCGCGGGCGAGGGCTTCGATGAGATTGTAGCTCTTTGCCGTCGCAACTTTAAGCACCTTTTCGCAGACGGCGGAATAGTTTACGGTTTTGTTTACGTCGTCGACGAGCGCCGCCTCCTCGCAGTCGGCTTCCAAAGAGATGTCGAACAGGAAGGGCTGGGGGGTTACTTTTTCTTCGGGGCGGACGCCGTGCGCAGCGATGACCTCGAGACCGTTAATTTCGATTTTCATATGCTTTCTTTATTTCCTCCTTGTTTTGCTTTACGTCGTGCACGCGCACGAAGAGCACGCCCGAGCGGGCGGCTGCATATGTTGCCGCGAGCGTTTGGGGGAGCCTGTCCTCAACTCTTCCGACGAAGAGCGACTTGCGGCTGTGCCCTAAAAGCAAGGGATAGCCGGCGCTCTTTAGCTTTGCGTAATTATTTAAAAGTTCGAGGTTCTGCTCCCGTGATTTTGCAAAACCGATTCCGCCGTCTAAAAGTATTTTGTCGGGGGATATTCCCGCGGCAACGGCAACTTTCGCCCGTCTTTCCAAAAACGAACAAACGCTGCTTACCACGTCGCCCGAAACCTGTGTATGACTGTTGTGCATTATGCATGCGGAGGCGCCGTGTTTTGCAATTACTTCAGCCATATTGCCGCGCGTAAACCCCCATATATCGTTTATCATGTCCGCACCAATTTCAAGCGCGGCTTTGGCGACTTCGGGAAAATACGTGTCGACAGAGACTGGCACGCCGAACTGCTTTACAATTGCAGAGAGGGGCTTTTCGAGGCGGGCAAGCTCCTCTTCGGGCGAAACTTCCGCATACCCGGGGCGGGTGGACTGGGCGCCGAGGTCTAAAACGTCCGCCCCCTCCTTGACCGCACGTTCGCAGGCAGAGAGGGCGGCGTCGGACATGGCGCGGCTGCCCGCCCAGAAGGAGTCGGGCGTGAGGTTGATTATAGCCATTACGTAGGTATAATCTTTAAAAACTTTATTGCCTATAATCATTTTACGAGGGCTAAAACTTCGGCTTTTTTATTTTCGGGGAAGTTGCCGAGGGTGACATAAGACACCGTTTTGCTGCCCGCCTTTTTTACGCCGCGGCATGTCATGCAGGTGTGCTCCGCCTCGCACCAGACAAGAACGCCCTTGGGTGCGAGATATTTCATGATCTCTTCGGCTATCTGGCGGGTGAGCTGTTCCTGGAGCTGGAGCCGCGCGGCGCAGATATCGACGCAGCGGGCGAGCTTTGAAAGCCCCACCACCTTTTTATCGGGAATGTACGCTATGGCGATTCTGCCGAAGAAGGGCATTAAATGGTGCTCGCACATGGACGAGAAGGAAATATCCTTTTCAATGACCATGTCGCCGCCCTCTACGGAAAAGGTTTTTGAAAGCTCCTCTTCAGCCGTTCTGTTCATGCCCGAAAGGAGCTGGGCGTACATGTCGGCAACCCTTCTCGGAGTGTCCTTGAGTCCCTCCCTCTCCTTGTCCTCGCCGAGGGCGTCGAGCAAATCTTCAATTGCCTTTATTGCCTTTGTTCTATCCAATCCAAAGCCTCCTTTAAGGGTGTGAACGAGCCGCAGACGACGACCGTTTTATATGTTGCCTGCGCCAATGCCGAAGGGATATCCGCACACGAGCGCACATTTTTGTAGGGTAAAAACGCCTCTTCGACCATGTTTATATCCATTGCCCGGATGCTGGGCGCGGGCGTTAAAATAATTTCGGCGAAGGCCGGCGCGAGAATGGCTGCGCACTCCTTTACATGCTTATCCGAAAGGCAGGTGTAGACGAGCGTCTTTTGCCCGCTTTCGAACGCGAGCCTTTGCAGAAGAGGAGCGAACGCGGCAGGATTGTGCGAGCCGTCGAGAATATAGGTTGTACCTCCCCTTTTCACCGTCTGAACCCTGCCGTTTAAGGACGTTCGCGCCAGTCCCGCAGAAACCTCCTTTTGACCTAAGCCGAGCATGCGGGCGGCGGAGATGGAAAGAGTTGCGTTGTACGCCTGTTCCTCCCCGAATAGAGGGGTGAAGTATGCAGAGCCGCCGAAGGTGAACGCCGTGCCCTCCTCCGAAAGGGTTATGTTCTGCGGAGCTCCAACCACGGTTGCGCCGAGGGAGACAAAATACTCCTCCGCCTCCTTGGGGAGATTGGAGGGGACGAGCGCCGGGCACCCGTTTATTATTCCCCCTTTGTGGCGACAGATATCCATTATATCGGCGCCCAAGACGTCGGTGTGCTCGAGGGAAACAGAAGTAATTATTGCGAGTTTCTTTTTGCGTATCGCGTTGGTTGCGTCGTACAGTCCGCCGAGACCGCACTCCAGAACGCAGTATTCGCACCCCTCCCCGGCGAAGAGGGCGAGGGCTGTTGCGACGTCCTTCTCAAATTCGGAGGGGCTGTCCGGCAAATCCTCTGCCGCGCATGAAACTTCCGCGGCTGCCGCCTTTAAAGCTAACATGTCCGCGGGGGAGCTGTCTATGCAGAACTGCCCGCGCGGGTCAAAGACAAAGGGCGAGGTGAAGGTGCCCGTCCTTTTGCCTGCGGCAACGAGGATTGAGGTGAGCATGGCGCACACCGAGCCCTTGCCGTTGGAGCCTGCCACGTGGATTATTTTAAGTTTTTTGTCGGGCGAGCCGAGGGCGTTTAAAAGCCTTCGGGTGCGTTCCGTACCGAACTTGCTGCCCTCGCGCATGCCTATTCTGAGTTTTTCCATAAAACAAAAAGGAACGCCGCGGCGCACCGATAAAAAGCAACTCGGGCGCAGAAGCGCCCGAAGATAAATACCCTTTAGGACGCGTACAGCCACCGCAGGGTTTTAACCTTTCGTGCGCGGGCTGTCCGACCCGCGCCACTTTACGCAGCTGAACTTTTTTGTAACAATAGTATATCACGCCCTGAGGGCTTTTGCAAGAATATTTGGGGATTTTTTATTTATACTGTAGATATATGGCGCTTATTTTTATAAGAACGGCGATTATATTCATTACACTGCTCGCCTGCATGAGGCTGATGGGCAAGAGCCAGATAGGCGAAATGCAGCCCTTTGAGTTTGTTATCACCATGCTGATAGCCGAGCTTGCCTGCATACCCATGGCGGACAGTTCCGTACCCCTGCTGTACGGCATTGTTTCGGTAGTGACGATATTCATAATGCACCAGGTGGTGTGGTTGCTCGATTTGTGGTTCAAGCCCATGAAAACGGTAATCTGCGGCAAACCCTCCATAGTAATTACGAGGGAGGGAATAGATTCCTACCAGCTGAAGAAAAACAACCTCGACGTTGCCGACCTTATAGAGAGCATGAGAGCCGCGGGGTACTTTAATCTGGACGACGTATATTACGGGCTGTACGAGGCGAACGGATCCTTTTCCGCCCTCGAAAAGGAGGAACGCACGCCCACCCTTCCCCTGCTGATTGTAGACGGAGGCAAAGCGGACAAGCATAACATGGAGATTGCCGGCATAGAGCGCGAAAAGCTTGAAGAATTTTTAAAAGAGCGCAAGCTTAAACTGAAAAAGGTACTCGTTATGACCGTTGACGGCAACGGGAGAGTTTATTTGCAGGGCAAGGGCGAGCCCTACACGATAGAACACATAGAGGTAAAGGGCGCATGGTGAGGTCGATTATATATACCCTTGCCGCAATCGCGCTGTGCGCGGGGCTGTTTATATTTACGCAGGTATACGTGAACAGCCAGTTCGACGCACTGTATGTTGCCGCAGACAGCCTGTACGAAAAGGTCGAAGAGGGAAACGCCGGCGAGAGCGACGCAAAGAGCGTGATGATGCTGTGGGAGGAGAAAAAGACGAGACTGCACATATTTATTCCCCACAACGATATAGGGCAGATAGATAACTTTTTAAGCGAGGCGGCTGGGCACATACGCGACAGCGAATTCGGTCTGGCGCTTGCAAAACTCGAGGTGGTTAAACACCTTGCAAAGAGTCTGCCGGGGTCGTATTCGGTAACATTGGAGAATGTTTTTTAATTTGCAGCGGAGCAAGCCTAATGAATTGCAGGCTCCACCGCTGCATTGCGGTGAGTAATATTATAATAGTCAACCGAAGTTCTACAAGAAGATGTTTCGACTACGTTTTTGCGGGTTGCTGTCGTCTTTTCAATCACGCTATACCATGCCGCAAAAGCAGCGCTTCGCTCGCGCAACATGACAGACTGTAGTTGTCTATCGACCAGTCGTTATAATTACTATGTCATTCTGAGGCGAAGCTGAAGAATCTCTGCCGCATTTACAACGGGAGATAACCCGAAAATTACCTATACACAAAAAAACAGGCAGCGGAGCTGCCTGTTTTTGTTTTGGGTAGTGAAAATAAAAAGCAAATTTTATTCTTCGTAGACGTTGATATTTTTATCGTCGGTGATGTCGATATCCTTCTTCTTGTCGTATTTAGGCTGTTCGCCCTTGTTCTTATGGCGGCGGACAAGCCATATGGTGAGTATGACGGCACCCGCGATTACCGCAAGACCGACAACGCACATTGCGACTATGAACACTATCTGCCATGCCGTGCCCATGTCGTCCCACCATGTGGAGGTATCCACGGGATATGCCTGCATGTAGGTTGAGCGGAAAGTTTCGGTGAGGGCTTCACTGTCGGCTTCGGTCATTCTGCCGATGAGCGCATAGTAGTACTGCTGTCTGTTGGCTGCCACTTCCTCCCCGTTGACTTCGCGGACGTCGTCTGCGTAATCAGCCCAGTCGCCCGTTGCGTCGATAAACTCAAGGTAAATCTCTGCCGAGCGCTCGGAATATAGGTATTCCTTGTAGCGGTCCTCAATTTCGACATAGGCGTTTATGAGGTCTGCAAGATACTCCCTGTCGCCCGTGTAGAAGGCGTAGTACAGGGCGTTTGTAAGATTTTCATATGCAGCCGAGCCGTCGGAATTGGTCTCCTCGTCGTAGGCGTCAATCTCTTCGGATATCGCCTCGTACTTTTCGTTGTAGTCCTGAAGTTCGGCGTTGCTCATGACAGCCGAGTCAGATTTTTCGGAGCCGATATTGCATGCCATTATATAGTTGTAGTCCGTCATGCCCTCGGTTTCGGATGCAAAGAGTATGGTGTTTCCGCACACAAACTCGGGATCGTACCACGAGGAGTCCGCATCGAGGTCGAGTATGCGCGTTTCGACATATTCGGCATTCTCTTCGACGGGGAACATGTTGGGGCGGTAATTATCGGAATTTGAACTTAAGCCTATGCGGTAGATGGTGTGACCCGTGCCGCCCGAGAGGGAATAATAGACGTAGGGCATTTCAACGACGGTTGAGGAAACCTCGTCCCATATCCTTTCGGTGCGTATGGCAAGAATTGTAGCCGTGCCGCTGTCGGTCAGGGCGAACTCTTCGGAGAGCACGCCGCCAGAGAACTTGCCGAGTTCAAGTCCGGTTTCGCCGTTGTAGAGCACCCAGTCGTCCTCGCCCTCTGCAGTAGTTACGAATGTATAGTCGACATCGTCGTCGGCTATTAAAAGTCTCCTTCCGCTGAGGTTGTCGTTGGCGGTTATGGCGTTCCAGTCAGAGTCCGCCTCCCCAGGGGTGATCATGCAGAGCGCGGCGGAACTGTCGAGCGACTGCTGAACGTTGAAGGTTAAAACGCCGTTCTTGTAATAATCCAACACATAGGTCGTGGCGGTGCGGTTGATGCTGTAGGTTTCGCCGCTGCCGTAGCCGTAGTTGAACTGGCTGTAACGCTGGCTGTATTCGAGCATGCCGATGCCGTCGTAGACCATTGTGCCGCAGTTGACGTACAGGGGATTCTCCTCCGCGTTGTAGTCGTCAACATACGAAAAATCGTAGGTATTGGGCGTATTGTCGTCGGCGCGGACCATCCAGAGCTGATTGTAGCTTTCCGTGATGGAATTGTTTGATCCGAGGTTGTAAATTACGTTCATCGTGTAGAACACGTAAGGATTTGCGGGGTCCTCGGTATCGAACGCGTAGTCGGCTACATTATATGCGAGCAGCGTGTCCTCGCCCGTCGTCGTGTTTATCGAGTGAATGTTCGTAACCGCCGAAGATTCGCCGTATAAACTTTCGGAGAGGGCGTAGAGAAGATAGACGTCGCCGTCAGCCTCGGGCCGGACATATCTGTACTCGAGGGACGAGGATGACGCGCGGTAGTAATAGTCGGACATGGTCTCCGAACCGTCGAGCGCGGAGGACTTGAACTCGAGATTGGAGTACAATACCTCGCCCGAGCTGTTCCTTGCCGTCGAGGGCGTGGAGTAATAAATTCTGTCGCCGTAGATATAGATACCCGCCTGATAGTGGGTGGAATATGCTATGACGGGGACAACCGTTTCGGTTAAATGATAATTTCTGCTTTCGACATTCTCCACCGAAATACGCTGAATGGAGCCTTTTAATGGGGTGCCGAAGGTGTTGTCCGCGCTGTTAGACTCAACGCCGTTGATAAAATACACATAGTTGTCCGTTTCAACGGCGAAGCCGCCGTTTGAGGAGACAGTGGTGTAGTCGTCTTTCTCGAGCGGGGTCTGCGACCAGTTTGCACAGCCCGAAAGCGCGAGCCCCGCGGCGGAAATTGCAGCCGTCGCCAAGCATATAATTTTAGTGATGGTTTTACGCATGCTGGTTGAAATTCCTTATAATTTGCCTTTTAATGCTCTAATAATTATACCCCAATTATTGCTTTTACGCAATAAAAAACGTAGTCATTTTAGTGAAAATTTAATAAAAGGAGATGTAAAGTTATAGAAAAGAGCGACCTTTTGAACATACTTGAACTGCTGGGGACGATGTTGCCCGAAAGTCAGCCCGCAAAGGAGGGCGCACCGCCGCGGGAAACGCCCCCCGAAGAGCCGCAAAAGGAGAGCGGCGGCGACGGCTTTAACATGCTCGAGCTTGCCATGCTGAGGCACGAACAGGTTGTAAGCAGGGCGAAAAGAAAGGGCAGGTGATTCCCCCTCCCTTTAAACGACAGCCGCCCGCGCGGAGCGCGGGCGGCTACGGAAAACAAATTTTAACGTTCAAGCTTTAAGTGGCGGGGAAGTCCGTCTACCCATAGAGGGGTGATCTCCGACTGAATTAAGGGGCGTATGTAGTGAATGAGTTCGGGCGTTACATACGTGCCGTCCTCGGTTATCCAGTTGTCGGGGACCTTCTTTTCGACGTTTGCAATCTTTGAAACTTCCGCAAGCTCGGTTATGCACATGTAGGGGTCTTCGGACACCCTCTTTAAGCATGCAACCATGCCCGTCTTGCCCTCGAACGCTGCCTTTACGGCGGCGCCCGCAGAGTTGAACGCCTCGGTTACGTCTATACGCGAGGTGATATGCGCGGCGCAGCGCTGGAGAGATGAGAGCTCGATAGCCCTCGTCTTTACGCCGTACTTTTCGGCGACCTTGCCCGCAAGGAAACGCGCGGTGCCCGCAAGCTGTTTGTGACCGAATGCGTCGACATAGTCGACGTGATCGGCAAGCTCGCAAACATATCTGCCGTCGGCAACCTTTACGCCCTCGGAAACGGCGATAACTATCGAGCGGTTGCCCTTGAGCTTTTCGCCGACGTCCTTTAAGAATTTATCGATATCGAAAACTCTTTCGGGGAGGTAGAGCATGTCGACGCCTTCGCAGTCCTCGCCCTTGGCAAGAGCGGCGGCGGCTGTGAGCCAGCCTGCGTTACGCCCCATTACCTCGATAATAGATACGACGGGATAGTCGTAGACGAGGCCGTCGCGGATTATTTCCTTTGTGGTTGCGGCTATGTACTTTGCCGCCGAGCCGTAGCCGGGAGTGTGGTCGGTGATGGCGAGGTCGTTGTCTATCGTCTTGGGACAGCCCATAAAGCGGATGGGGCTGCCTATCCTTTGACCGTACTTTGAAAGTTTGTCGATAGTGTCCATGGAGTCGTTGCCGCCGATATAGAAGAAGGCGAAGATGTCGAGCTCCTTTAAAATTTCGAAAATCTTATCGTAGGTTGCCTCGTTCCCTTCGATTGCGGGCAGCTTGTAGCGGCAGGAACCGAGGAATGACGAGGGCGTGCGCTTTAAAAGGTCCATGTCGAGGTCGTTTTTGACCTGCGTGGACATGTCTATCACATCCCTGTCCAAGAGACCTTTTATGCCGTGAACCATGCCGTAGACCTTGTCGGCACCCCTGTCCCTCGCCGTTTTAAATACGCCCAGAAGGCTGGAGTTGATAACTGCGGTGGGACCGCCGGACTGACCCACGATTACATTTTTCATAAAAATTTAATTCCCCCTTGATGAAAGTGTTAGGTATTGTTTGACTTAAAGCCTTTTTTATTATAATACAAATTGCGCCAAATTGCAATAGGTAGTTGAAATATTTTTCAATTATTGAAATATTTTTTCACCGCGCCAAGTTTAAAGGTAAAAATTAAATTTCGACCTCCACCTCTTCGCCCTTGACGGGCACGGTTATGTGGGTGAAGCCGATTTGCCTCAGCGCCTTTACAACCGTATCACTGCCCGCGGCTATGCGCTCGGTGTTGTGCGCGTCGGAGGCGAAGGAAATTTTTCTGCCGCCGAGTTCGAAATATCTTTTGAGCACGTCGACGTCGGGAAGAAAGGGCGAACCGGCGCCGCGAGCGGAGGAGTTGACCTCGAGTATCTTTCCGCGCGAGATTATGCCCGTTAAAATATGGTCGTAAAGTCTGCTGAAATCGGAATACCTGAGCTTGGAGTCGTCGTAGGGCGCATTGCGCGAAACATAGCCGATATGGGCGACAATGTCGTAGCGGTAGGGCGCGGACAGGCTCCTTAAAACCTGCTCGAGGTAGCGGGCGTAGGCGAGATTTTTGTCCTTGCCCGAAAAGTAATTGCCGTACCAGCAGTCCTGACCGTCGCAGGTATGCACGGAGTTGATGACAAAGTCGGGCGCGTACTTTAAAACGAGGGACTGATAGCGGGAAATTACCGAAGGGTCGTCAGAATAGCCGAGCTCCGCCCCGACAAGATAGGTAAACCCTCCGCCGTTGTGCTTTTTCTGAAGGGAACGCGCCTGCGAAAAATAGCCCTCCTCGTCGGTGTACGGCTTGCCGTCCTCATAGGTGAGACCGGCGGGAACGTAGTCGTAGTCGAAGTGTTCCGAAGAGCCGAAAAAGGAGAGCCCCCTTTCCTTTGCCGAGACAACCATATCCTCGAGCGGGCTGTCGGCGTCGGCAGACCATGTAGAATGTGCGTGCATATCTGTGAGTATCATACCTACATTTTAACGCGGCAAAGATACTTTGTCAAGGGGCAATTTTTTATAGGCAAAATGAGCAATATGCACGGATAAAACAGACAATTTTAAAGCCGCCCGCGCGGAGCGCGGGCGGCTTAAAATGCGTTTATTTTAAATGCTGTCGACGATGATAAGAGGGACCTCTACGCCTTCCGTTGAAAGATCGAGGATATTGCGGTAAGGATACCCGCTTTCGCGGTCGAGACTGTTCGCCGAGTGACCTCCCGTAACAGTGCCTTCGCCCTCCCACTCGTTAAGATAGAGATTGGTCATATTTTCATACCGACCCGTTTCCTCGTTGTAGACGGCATACGCGCACGTGACGCGGTAAGTATGCCCCACCGCATAGTCGAACGTCAGCTTGCCGCCGACGAAATCGCTTGAATAAAAGGTCAGAATGTCTCCGCCCGCCGTGTCGGCGATATTGAAGAATATATTTTCGTCGGCGTAGTCCGTATTGTTTTTATAAGTGAAAACGACCTCCATCGTCTCCGCCTCAATCTGTTCTTCGGGCACGACGGAAAACTCTTTGATTAGCGTTCCGAGACTGCTGTTATTGGGGTCGAGCTCCAGATAGATAAAAGTTTCACCCTCACCTACCCCGGAAAGATCAACAGCAAGATAGCCGCCTATTATGGCGGTGCTCGCCGAAGCCCTGACGGGAACAAACTCTATTGCCGTTGACGGGATGACTTCCTCGTCCGAGGAATAGATTGTTGCGTCTATATCCGTTATCCAGTTGCCCGAGGATATGCCGTCGAAATAGAGCGGTATTTGAAAATCGTCCGAGCCTGACGACGGGATTTTGCCCGTTACGGACGAACCCCACGAAAGGTGGTCGTCGGGGTCGTCGTATTCTCCCACGGGAGACATTACAACTTCAATTTCCACGTCCTCTGCCGGCATGGTGAATGAATAGCCGAAGATATCTGGAGTGATTGCCGCGCCGTTGACCGTTACCGTATCTACGGTATAGAACACGCTTTCGCTCTCCACGTCGAAGTTTACGGTTTCGCCCTCGTTTGCGTTTGCGGACAGACCCGTGACGGTGTACAGCTCTGAAACCCCGGGAGCCTGAATGGAATACGTTTGAGGCGTACCGACGTTTTCGCCGCCGTCGCCGCAGGCGGCAAGGACACCGAGGGAAATTACCGAAACCGCCGAAAGAATGGCGGCAACAAATTTACTTTTCATAATCTATGCCTCCATTGAAAATTTTTCATAATTGCTTATCTTCATTGTATCATTTATGCGGCGTTTGTCAATACGGTTACAAAAAATTTTACAAAAGTACCGCCGCTCGCGCGGAGCGCGGGCGGCGGTTGAAAGAGAAAAAAATTCAGTTTTTGAAAGTTTTTAATCCCCTCTCCAATCTTTCGAGCCCGTCCGCAAGGCGCGCGCGGGGGCAAGCCATGTTTATACGCACAAAACTTTTTCCGTTGCCGCGGTACTGTCCGCCCGCGGTTATCCAAAGCCCCGCATCCGCCCTTAAATGGGCGCACAGTTTCTCTGCGTCGCCTGTGACGGCGGAGCAGTCCACCCATAAAAGATAGCTGGAGTTGCCTTGCACCGGACGGAGCTTTGAAAGCTTTTCCTTGAAAAAGCTTTCCGCGAAATCGCGGTTCTGAAGTATGTAGGCGTTGAGCTCGTCCAGCCATTCCTCCCCGCCGTCAAAGGCGGCAGAGGTTGCGACGGCGGCAAAGCAGTTGGGTTCGGCAACTTCGTCGGAGTTTAGCCCCCTTTCCACCTTTGCCCTGAGCGCCTCATTCGGCACGGCGACGGCTGCGCACTGGAGCCCGGCTATGTTGAACGCCTTTGTCGCCGATATGCACACCGCGCAGTTTTGGGCATACTTTTCGCCGAGGCTTGCAAAGGGCACATATGAGCTTTCGGGGCCGCATATGTCGCAGTGAATCTCGTCGGAAATTACGGTTACATGGTGCTTTATGCAGAGGTCGCCTATGCGTTTGAGCTCCTCCGCGCTCCACAGTTTTCCCACGGGGTTGTGGGGGTTGCAGAGTATCATGAGCGAAGCCGTGGGGCGGGAGAGCTTTTGTTCGAGGTCCGCCCAGTCTATTGAGTACTGCCCGTCGTATAAGAGGGGGCTTTCGGCGACATGCCTGCCGGTGTTTTCGACCGAGTGGAAGAAGATATCGTACACGGGGGTCAAAATGACGACGTCGTCGCCCACCTCCGAAAGGCGCTTGACCATGGAGGTTATGGCGGGCACTATGCCCGTACAGAATATCAGCCAGTCCCTTTGAATGTGCCAGTTGTGGCGGCGGGACCACCAGTTTATTATGGAGTTGTACCACTCCTCATCCACGACGGTGTAGCCGAAAATGCCCTTCTTTGCCCTCTCTTCCACAGCCTTCTGAATGCAGGGCGCGTTTTCAAAGTCCATGTCAGCCACCCACATGGGCAACTCGCCCACGGCGCAGTCCCACTTTAAGGAATTCACGCCCCGCCTGTCGGTGAGCTTATCGAAGTTATATTTCATGCCGATTTCTCCCTGCCCTTGCCGCGCACCTCAATTGTGGTGAGCGAGGTGTTTACCTTGTCCTCCTCCATTATTATCTCGCCGAAGGAGTCGGCGACGATGCGCCCCGAGGAGGGATTTTTTACGCTGCCCACCCCGCCGCTTATGTCGGCGTCGACCTCCGAATATTCGAAGGCGAGCGTGGTGTTTATAAGGCGGCAGTTGACAAGCCTTAAGCCCTTTATGTAGCACAGACCCTGCAAGCTCTCTATCGTGCAGTTTTCAAGGGTGAGGTTCTGCGCGTTCCAGCCGAGATATTCGCCCGATATGTAGGAATTTTTGACCGTGACGTTTTTACTGTTCCAGAAGGCGTCCTTGGCAAGCAGTTTGCAGTTTTCTATGGTTATATCCTCGGCGCCGTCGAAACAGTAGTTGGAAAGAATGGTGCAATCCTTAACGACAAAGCGTTTGCCGTTCATGGCAAGATAGTCGCCGCGGGCGGTTACATTGGTCATAGTCACGTCCGAACAGCTCCACAGCGTTTCCTGAGCGTCGGGAATGGTTACATTTTCAAGCGTGAGGTTTGCGCATCTTCTGAAAGTTTTGGGAGCTTCGACTATGCAGTCGCGCATGGATATGTTTTTGGTGTACCATATGCCGGCGCGGGCGGTATCGAAGAGGGTTGAGTTGGTCACCCTTACCCCGTCGCAGTACCACAGGGGATACTTCCACCTGAAGGCGCAGCTGTCGGCAGAGATATTTTTGCCCTCCTTTAAGGGCGATTCGCCGTCCTCAAAGGTGCACTCCGAAAGGGTTACTCCGTTTTGATTGAATAAGGCTCGTTCGCCCGTGAAAATGCGTCTTTTAAATTGCTTCATAGCTACTCCGTAAAAATTTTCTTACACCTATTATATAACCGCGCAGGCGATACTTTAAGCGAAGAGGGCAATGCCTTGATTGCATGCCGTTATATGCCCCGCGGGCATGAAATTACGCCGCGAAAAATTTGCCGCGGCGCAAATTAAAAATTTAAGGATACCCGCGGGGGTATCCTTTTGAAAAATTATCTCTTTGAGAACTGGGGTGCGCGACGGGCCTTTTTGAGACCGTACTTCTTTCTTTCCTTGACGCGGGGGTCGCGGGTTAAGAAGCCTTCCTTCTTTAAAGCCGCCCTTGAATCGGGCTCTGCCTGAAGGAGTGCGCGGGCAATGCCGAGACGGATGGCGTTTGCCTGACCGGTGTAACCGCCGCCGTATACATTGACCATTACGTCGTACTTAGCCTCGGCTCCGAGAAGAGCTAAGGGCTGCTTAACAACGTACTGAAGAACCGACTGAGGGAAATAGTCCTCGAAAGCTCTGTCGTTGATAACTATGGTACCCGTTCCTGCGGGAATGAGGCGAACGCGGGCGATTGCCTTCTTTCTTCTGCCCGTTCCCCAGAACTGCAATTTTTTCTTTAAATTAGCCTTTGCCATACCTGTTCATTAACCCCTTTTAAAATAACTTGAGCTCTTCGGGCTTCTGTGCGGCGTGGTTGTGGTTGCCGTCCTTGTACACCCTGAGCTTTCTTATCATATCTCTGCCGAGCGAATTTTTGGGAAGCATGCCCCTCACCGCTTCGTAAACTGCGAGGTCGCTCTTTTCGGCGAGCATCTTTTTGTAGGAGATCTCCTTTAAGCCGCCGATATAGCCGGTGTGATAACGATAGTACTTATCGGTGAGCTTTTTACCCGTAAGAACTACCTTATCGGTATTTATTACTATCACAAAATCGCCCGTGTCGACATTGGGCGTAAAAGTGGGCTTATTTTTGCCGCGAAGAATGGCTGCTACCTTGGAAGCAAGTCTTCCCAAAGGAACGCCGGCCGCATCGACAACGTACCACTTTCTTTCAACTGTCTGGGCATTTGCCATATACGTTTTCATTGTTTACTCCTTGACTTATTCTCTTAAAAACTGACCGTTTTTCGTAATTTCTGTTCCGTTTTTTTCAATGTAAAACTATTTTATTATTAAATGAAATTTATGTCAAGCCGTTTTATATTGCGTTTTCAAAGTTTTTTGAAAAATTGAAAATAATTTTTTCGGGGCGTTTTAAGGGAATTTTCCGTCAAAATGAGGTAAAAGGGCGCCTTACCAAAAATCCGCAGGGATTGAACCGTACCCCCCCCGACTTCGGAAAATCTGTCGGCATATGGCTGAATATTGCCCCTAAAGATAAATTCCGCCTGCGGGTGATAGCCGAAAGGCGGAATTTGAATTATTTTACTTTATAAGCACAGCCTTTATTCTCTTTACGCCAGCGGAGACGTTTTCCTGCTTGACGATTTTGAAGGTGCCCAGCTGCCCCGTGTGCTCGGCATGGGGTCCGCCACAGATCTCCTTGGAAAAGTCGCCTATGGAATAGGTTTTAACGCGTTCGCCGTACTTGCTTTCGAACAGACCCGTGAAGTGTTCGGCTTTGGCTTCCTCTAAGGACATTTCCTTCATTACCACGGGGATATCCGCCTTTATGACGGCGTTTACTTCCTCTTCGACCTTTGCAACCTCTTCTGGGGTGAGCTTTCTCGAGAAGTTGAAGTCAAAGCGAAGCCTTTCTTCGGTTATGTTGGAGCCGCGCTGTTCGATATCGGGCGAGCATACCTTTTTTAACGCCGCGTGCAGAAGGTGGGTTGCGGTGTGCAGATATGTCGTTTCCTCCTTGTGGTCTGCAAGACCGCAGGCGAACTTCTGCTCGCTGCCTGCGCGGGACTTTGCCTGGTGTTCGGCAAACGCCCTGTTGTACCCTTCGACGTCGACGGTGAGCCCCTTTTCCCTCGCCATCTCCTGCGTGATTTCGACGGGGAAGCCGTAGGTGTCGTACAAATGGAACACCGTAACGCCGTCTATGGTTTCGCCCGCGGACTTTGCGGAGGCGACTTTTTCAAACTCCTTTAAGCCCTGCGCGAGCGTTTTGGAGAACTTGCTTTCCTCCTTATTGAGCTCTTCCTCTATCTTTGAAGAATTTGCGACGAGCTCGGGATAGACTTCGGCGTATTTATTTATTATGGTTTTAGAAACTTCGTTGAGTGCGCCCTGGGGCAGGCCTATGTTTCTGCCGAAGCGCACGGCGCGGCGGATTATTCTTCTTAAAATGTAGCCCTGGTCGGTGTTGGAGGGAACTATGCCCTTGGTGTCGCCGAGCATGAAGGTTGCCGTGCGGACGTGGTCCAGAACTACGCGGAAAGCCTTTGTAGTCTCCTCGTCCTGACCATATTTTAAGCCCGTGAGCTCTTCGATTTTTGCAATCGCGCCCTCGAAGATATCCGTCTCGTACACGCTCGCCTTGTTGTTGAGAATGCACAGCGTGCGCTCCAGACCCATGCCGGTATCGACGTTGCGCTGCTTTAAGGGCTCGTACTTGCCCTCGGCAGTCTTGTTGTACTGCATGAACACGTCGTTCCATATCTCGAGGAAGGTGCCCGCGGGGGCTTTATCGAAGTCGTAGGGTCCGAGCTTGTCCGCTTCTGCATGATTGCGGATTATGTGCATTTCGGTGTCGGGACCGCAGGGACCGGTTGTGCCCGCGGGACCCCACCAGTTGCCGCTCTTAGGAAGGAAGAATATGTGCCTGGGGTTTATGCCGCACTCAATCCATTTGTTTGCCGACTCGTCGTCGCGGGGGCAGTCCTCATCGCCCGCAAAGCAGGTGATGGCGATATCCTCAACGGGAATACCCAAATATTCGGGCGAGGTTAAAAATTCGAACGACCAGGGGATCATCTGTTCCTTGAAGTAGTCGCCCAAAGACCAGTTGCCGAGCATTTCAAAGAAAGTGCAGTGCGACGCGTCGCCCACCTCGTCGATATCGCCCGTGCGGACGCACTTCTGCACGTCGGTGAGCCTGTTGCCCGCGGGGTGTTTTTCGCCCAGAAGATAGGGCACTAAAGGGTGCATGCCCGCCGTGGTGAAGAGCACCGTGGGGTCGTTTTCGGGAATGAGGGAAGCCGAAGGGATTACGGCATGACCCCTTTCCTTAAAGAAATTGAGATATAAACTTCTTAAGCTTTCGCTTGTCAACTCTTTCATAAATTTATCCTTGAATTTAATACCTGCAATATTATACAACCTGTACGCCCTTTCGTCAAACGCGCACGGGGGAATTTAAGAATTTTTGTTGCAACAAAAAATGAAATTACAAGCTACGCTTGCATGAATTGGCAACGTGACGTTGCATGCGTGCTCCGCAATCTTGCGCGGTTTAATAAATCCAGCTCGTCTTATTGTGGTGAGTAATATTGGAATAGTCGACCGAGCATTTATAAAGAGATCCTTCGACAGGCTCAGGATGACAGACCGAAGAAACCTGTCGACCAAGGAAGAACAATCCCTCAGTCGCTCCGCGACAGCTCCCTTTACACAAGGGAGCCTTGAGAATTATCAACCGAGCCCCCCTTGTGTAAAGGGGGGAATAAGGGGGGATTGTCTTTCTAAAATAATATTGTCATTCCACGCAAGCGCAGCGCAGGATGACAGACCGAAGAAATCTTTCGACCCTATTCACTATCCCCTAATCTCTAACCCCTAACCTCTAAAATATATCCCTCTTTCGAATCCTTGACGGTGTAGCCGAGGGAGTCTAATTTTGCGCGGAGTTCGTCGGCGACGGCCCAGTTTTTTGCAAGCTTTGCCTGCCAGCGCTTTTCGGCAAGCTCCTTTACCTCCTCGGGGATATCGCCCGCGGGATTCTTTCGGGCAACTTCAGTAAGGTAATCCTTACATTCCTTTCTAAACAACCCCAAGAGCGAGTAGGTTTTACGTATCTGTGCGCAGTCGTCGGCGCAGGATTTATCGCCTGCGTTGAGCTTTGCCGAAACCCCTTTGAAGAGCGAAAAGAGGTTGGACAGCGCGAGCGCGGTGTTGAAGTCGTCGTCCATGGCGGCGTTGAACTTATCGTCGATTTCGGGGACATTCGCCTCGCCCTTGCCGAATTTAGCCTCGACGGCGTTCAAGATATTGTAAAAGGATGTGAGGTGCCTTTCGGCTTCGGGGAAGAGGGTATCGGTTATGTTTATGTCGTTGCGGTAGTTGGTCTGGAGCAGGGCAAATTTTATAGCTTCGTTGGTATACTTCTTTAAAAGGTCCTCTAAAAGAAGCGAGTTGCCGAGCGACTTTGACATTTTTTGCCCGTTGACCTTGATTAGCCCGTTGTGCGTCCAGTACTTTACAAACCGCTTGCCGGTGAGCGATTCCGTTTGGGCGATCTCGTTTTCGTGGTGGGGGAATATGAGGTCCCTGCCGCCGCCGTGGATATCTATCTGTTCGCCGAAGGCGGCGCGGTTCATGGCGGAGCACTCTATGTGCCAGCCCGGTCTGCCCTTGCCCCAGGGGGAATCCCACGAAATTTCGCCCGGCTTTGCCGCCTTCCACAGCGCGAAGTCGGCGGGATTCCTCTTGTCCTCGGCGTTTTCGACGCGCACGCCGTCGAGCATATCCTCCACCGAGCGGTTGGAAAGGCATCCGTAGCCGGGGAAGGAGCTAACGTCGAAATAAACATCGCCCGAGGGAGCAGCATAGGCATGTCCGCTTTGAATGAGCTTGGTGATAAAATCCTCGATATTGCCTATATTTTCCGTCGCTTTGAGCCAGACGGTGGGGTCGTCTATCGCCATTTCGCGCATGACCTTGTCGATGCGCTCAATCATCTTTGCGGCGTACTCGTCGGCGGGCACCCCCTCCGCGTTCGCACGGGCGATTATCTTGTCGTCGACGTCGGTATAGTTGCGGGCGTAGGTCACTTTGTACCCCTTCTTTTCGAGGTACTTTCTCATAATGTCGTATATGAGCGCCTGGAAGCCGTGCCCTATGTGGGCTTCGCCCGAAACGGTTATGCCGCAGGCGTACATTTTTACCCTGCCCTCCTCCAAGGGAACAAACTCTTCTTTAGTCCTCGTCAATGTATTATATATCTTCATAATTATTCCTTACTTTCCTTACTATTTTTGATTGCCGACAGTTGCTCCTCTAAGGCGAACATCCTTTCGCGAAGGGCGCAGACTTCGTCGCGCAGGGGATCGGAGTTATCCTGATAGAGGTCGACCCCCTCCTTGCTGCCGCCTATGCGCACGACGCGCGCGGGAATGCCCACGACGGTGGCGTGTTCGGGGACGTCGCGCAAGACCACCGCGCCCGCGCCCACCTTTGCATAGTTGCCTACCTTTATGCCGCCGAGAACCTTTGCCCCTGCGGAGATGACGCAGTGTTCGCCCACGGTGGGGTGGCGCTTGCCGTTCTCCTTGCCCGTGCCGCCGAGGGTGCAGTTCTGATAAATTACAGTGCCCGTTCCCACCTCTGCAGTTTCGCCTATCACCACGCCCATGCCGTGGTCGATGAACACGCCCGGGGCGATTTTTGCGGCGGGGTGAATTTCGATGCCCGTCACCTTTTTGGAGTGCTGGCTGACAATGCGCGCCAGAAGCTTTAAATTATGCCTGTACAGCCAGCCGGCAAGGCGGTGGTGCGAAAGCGCCTTTATGCCCGAATATGTAAGCCATACTTCGAATTTGCTCCGCGCGGCGGGGTCGTTTTCCATTGCCGCGTTGATATCCATGCGCAATCTTTTAAAAAACATATTTATACCTTAAAATAAAAAATCCTCTACATACAATGTATGTAAAGGCGTAAGTACGCGGTTCCACTTTACTTTGCAGCCAAAAAATATGACTGCCTCGTTTTACCCGATAACGGAGGGTTGCCGCGGGGTATTGATCCCGACCCTGCCAAAAGAGGCGGGCAGCGCATACCTTGAAAATTTCCGCGGGACGGCTTTCAGCGGGTCGCCTTCCCTCTCTGTACCGGCTTGAATTCCAAGATTTTCTGCCATAAGGTTTTGCAAATTTTTTATAAGTATAACCTATTTGTAAAAAAAAGGCAAGTGTTTTGCCGCAGTTAATTTCCTTGAAGATGCCGTGCGCCCTTCAAAAAAACTGCCCCGGTCTCCGGGGCAGTTTTTTGAAGCGGTATTTGGAATGCCGCCACTGTATATAATCAGGTTTTAACCGACAGTTTGAAAACGTCGCGCGACTGACCGAGCACAAAGATATGGTCGTCCTCTTTGAACACATAGTCGGGCATGGGCGTAACATTAATGGCGTTGCCGTTTTTGATGGCGACAATATTGATTTTATACTTCTTGCGCACATCGAGTTCGGCAATGGTTTTGCCCTTCCACTCCTTGACTATGGGCACTTCGAATATGGCGTACCCGCCGGCAAGGGCGACGTAGTCGAAAATGTTGTTGCCGTTGTGGCGGATTGCAAGCTTGTCGGCGACTTCGCCGTCGGCGTAGATGACCTCGTCCGCGCCTATTCTCTTTAACAGCTCGCACTGCATTTCGTCGCGGGCGCGGGAGGCGACGTATTTTGCGCCCAGCTTTTTCAGAATGTGGGTTACAAGCATGGAAGCTTCGAAGTTATCGCCTACGGTGACGAAGCACAGGTCGAAGGAGGGAATGTCGAGCGTTTTGAGCACGTCCTCCGAGGTGTAGTCCGCAATGCGCGCGTCGGCAAAATGGGACGCTATGTGGTTTATCGAGTTTTCGTTGCTGTCGAGCACCATTACGTCGTGCCCCAAATCCTGCATTTTTTCGGCGAGGTGGGAACCCAGCCTGCCGAGACCTATTACCAGAACTGATTTTTTCATAAATACTATCCTATAATTAAACTTTCCGCTACGCGGGAGATTGTTACGGGGCGGCGCTCGCTTGTGAACACGAGAATAAGCGTAAACCCGCCTACCCTGCCGAGGTACATTAAAAATATGAGTATGAGCTGCGAGCCGACGGAGAGTAGCCCCGTAAGCGTGGTTTCGGGTCCGCACGAGAGCCCCACGGTGCCTATAGCCGAAACCACTTCAAAGACTATCTGATGGGTGGAAAAGCCGCTTTCAGCCTCTATCGCGCAGATTATCATGGAGCAGATTATGACGGCTGTGATATATATGGAAAATATCGTGCCTGCCTGGGGGAGGGCGTCGTCCTCGAAGCGGCGCTTGAAGATGTGCGCCTCGGACCTCCTCCTCGAGGTGGAAATTGCCGACATGACGAGCACGGCAAGCGTAGTCGTCTTTATGCCGCCCGCCGTGGAGCCGGGGCTGCCGCCTATGAACATTAAAACTATTGTGAGCATGCCGCCCGCGCCCGAAAGGCACCCCGAAGAGACGGTGTTGAAGCCAGCCGTGCGGGGACAGATGGACATTACGAGGGTTGCCAGAAACTTTGTGCCCACGTCTTTATCTGCAAGCGTTTCGGGATTGTTCCACTCAAAGATTAAAAAGAGCGCCCAGCCGACGAGAATGAGGCATGCTGTCGTCGTAAGAACGACCTTGGAATGGAAGGAATAGCGCTTGAAGTGTATGCCGTTTCTTATCACGTCGCCCCAGACAAAGAAGCCTATGCCGCCTATGACTATGAGCGCACACACGGTGAGGCAGACGAGAGGGTCGGATATATAATAATTTAAGGAATCCTGCCCGTACCAACCCGTCAGCGTGAAGCCGCAGTTGCAGAAAGCCGAAACGGCGGTAAATACCGACTGCCATATCCCCCTGCCCCAGCCCATTACGGGCACAAAGGAAAACGCCATTAAAAAGGCGCCTATAGCTTCGCAGGTAAAGGTGACGATAAAGATGTACTTTACGAGCTTTTTTATGCCCTCCATATTCACCGAGCCAGCCGACTGCATGACGATTTTGCGGCTGGACATGGAGGGGTTTTTTTTGAGGTAGAGCACGAACACCGAAAGTATGGTGATGAGTCCGAGCCCGCCCGTCTGCATGAGCACGAGAATTATCGCCTGCCCGAAGTAGGACCAGTGCGAGGCTGTGTCGACGGCTGAAAGCCCCGTTACGCAGGATGCGCTGACGGCGGTGAAGAAAGCAGCCATGAAGTCGACCTCGCCCGAGTTCGACGCCGCGGGGATGCACAAAAGCGAAGTACCGACGATTATTACCGCGAGTACGCTGAGGGCAATTACCGCCGCGGGGTGGAGGCGGAATTTTTTCAAGTTTGCCATAGTCCCATTATATATGATATAAATTGAAAAATCAATCAAAAAAATTGTAAACCGATTTTGAAAATAATTAACATTTTACTTATTGTTCGGTCAACTTTTTTGTTTAATTTTCTTGACTTAGACCACAATACGTATTAAAATATTATCAATAAGAGTATTTTTTGAAAATTATTAACAAAGGAGATTTGAGATGAAAAGGGAACGTATTGAAGAGATTGCCGACATTTTAGACAAGCGCGGCAAGATGACCTTAGAGCAGCTTGAAGAAGTATTTCCCAACGTTTCGCAGATGACATTGAGGCGCGACCTTTTCCAGCTTGAAGAGGACGGCAGAATTATCCGCATACGCGGCGGCGCCATGTCGGTTAAAGAAGTACAAAAAGTTTCGGGCGAGGCATACACCAAAAAGACGACGATAAACACCGACGCAAAGATAGTAATCGCCCAGAAGGCGGCTACGCTTATTGACGAGGGCATATCCCTCTTTCTGGACGGCGGCACTACAGCCATGTACCTTTCAAAGGAGATGCCCGACATAAACTGCAACGTGTTCACAAACGGCATTGCGGTCGCCATGGAACTGGCACAGAAGAAGAACGTAGCCATAACAGTGGTAGGCGGGCAGCTTATGAAGGACAATCTTTCCACCGCCTCCCCCGCTGCAAAGGAATATTTTGCTTTGACCAACTTTGAAATCGCCATAGTTTCCGCCACCGCCTTTACGCCCGAAAACGGGTTCAGCTGCAACAGCCAGATAGAGGCGGACCTTCTGAAGCAGGTATTTAAAAAGGCAAGGCACGTATATATGATGCTCGACAGCTCGAAGATAGGCAAAATCAATTCCTACACCTTCGCGCACATAGAGGACATAAACGTTCTGATAACCGACGACACCTTCCCCAAGGAATACAAAAAGCTGTTCGAGGACCACAACATAGTGGTAATGTAAATTTCCGCGTACTTTGGCGAGGTTTCTGAATGTATCTGGATTCTTTTGCGTTTATCGACGCGGAACTGCGCTACGTGGAGGCACTGTCCGCAATCAGGGAGGCGTGCAAAACCGAGGGCTGTGACTCCACACCAATGGAACAATGTTTCGACAGGGTGATACAGTACATCCTGATAAGGACGGGCAACACCCACGGTCCGCTCGAGCACGTAGAGATAGGATTTATCTACAGACTGTGCGGCAAGGACGTGTTTTTGCGCGAGGACGACATGAAGAGGGACACCCTCGACGTGAGCGGCATCGTAGAAGAGCGCGCCGAAGCATACAAAAAAGATTTCGACGAAATGTTTACCCTGCTTTTCTCCGCAGACGAAAAGAACGACGACGGGTACCTGCCCGAACGCGTGTTTTTGGCGATACAGGACATAATGACCTATTTCCTGCGAGAAAGCGGCAGGCAGACCGAAGAGGGCACATCAAAGCCCGCCGAAATTTTAAAGGAGATCTACGACAGATTTTTATATCTTTCAGACAATAACCAATAAAATTCAATCGGCAAAACCTACAAAATTAGTTCAATTGACGGCGCTTTATTTTTAAAATTTTCGTGCGGCGATAAAAAATCGCCGCACGAATTAATTTTAATTTTATAAAAATAAAATGCTTTTGCCAAGCAAATAAATTTCGTCTATTTGTTCCGCATGGTTTTCGAGCAGGTCAGGGAGCGAATCTGTACGAAGAATCGAGATCCTTTTAACCGTCTCAATTCCGAGGTGACCGAAGTAGTGCTCTATAGAGTCAAGTATCAGGGTGTTCTCCGCCTCCCGCGTGCCTGCCCGCACCGCAACGGCAACACCCTTTATCGGCTTTGAGGCTTTTAAAATTCTGTTTGGATTTGTGTCGCCGTAGGGAGTCGTTCTGTCGAAAAGCGTTTTCAATTGACCGGGAACGCCCGCCCAATATGAGGGCGCAACCATGAACACGCAGTCCGAACTCAACATGTCCTCCACCACTTTCCGCACGTCATCACTTTGCACACACTCACCCGTAATATAACATTGTTTACAGCCCTTACAGTACCCTATATTCAAATCGCCGACGCAGTATTTTTTTACTTCGGCTCTCCCTTCCAGCCCCTGAATAAATTTATCGGCAAGATAAGCCGAACTACCGTTGTTTCTTGCGCTGCCCACGATACAGGTAACTTTCATTTGATTTTCCTCCAAACTTTTTGGTATTATATATTTTTGGCTGCAAAAAGTCAACGGAACCGTAAAAATTTATTTTATAATTTTTAAATTGTATAATTTACTTTAAAGGTATTTTAATATGTACACGGCGTATATAGACTTGGACGACACTCTCCTCGACGATAAAAAACGAATTTCGCAATTTACTTGCGACAGTCTGTCCGAATTTCAAAGACGGGGCAACAATATTGTGTTTGCAACTGCCCGTTCTGCACGGCTGCACGGGTTGCAGGATTGCCTGAAAAAGGCAACGCCCTACTATATTTTACACAACGGCGGAGAAATTTACAGCCACGGAAAATTGATTAAACGCTATTACTTCAGCAGAGAGCAGACAATGTTAATCGGCGCATATCTTTCGCATAACGGCATAAAGGCGGCAGTTATAACAGAACGGGAATACTATGCCAACTACGACGCCCCTGCAATCTGGGGCAATATAGAAAACTTTATACTAACAGATTTTTCCGACACAGGACTCTGTGCGCCGAAATTTACCTTAATGCTTGAAAACGACGAACAAATTGAAAAGGCAGCCGTCCTCAACGCGCATGCCCGCATTGAAATTACGGACCGTAATTCCACCGCTATAATCTCACCCCTAAGCGCTTCGAAGGGTATGGCAGTCAGGTACATGCAAGAAAAAATGTTTCCCGGGAGCAAAAGCATTTATATCGGCAATGACAACAACGACCTGTCGGGTTTTAAAGCCTGCGACACAAAAGTCGCCGTAGCCAACGCCTCGCATGAGCTTTTGACCGCGGCAGATATTGTAATCGGGGACAACAACCACGACGGAGTCGCCCGCTTCCTTTATAAATTTTAATACATATGGCAGGCGGCGATTTTTAATCGCCGCCTGCCGTTTTTTTATTTATTCGTGATAAATAATCAGCTTGCCGTGAGCCCTGGCATACTCAATCTCTGCTCCGACCGACCTGCCGATATATCCGCCGATGTTTACTATGTAAACGCCGTCAGAGATGTCTATCTTTTTATAGTGTGAGGCTGTCAGCGCTTTGAGCTGGTCGGCAGTGAGGTTTCTGCCGCGGCAGTACACGGGTTGCAGAACGCAATACCCCTCCTCCAATTCAAGTTTATCGGCAATGAGCGGCATTTGTTCTGCAAAGCGCATGCTGCCGCAAATGGTCAGAATTTTCATCGCTGAGTTAACCTTTATTAAAGCTCCTTTAACTCTCCGTTTTCAAAGAGGTAAATGTTTTCTTTTTTATACCCGTACAACGTTTGATTGCGGGATATATGCGGTTCAAACGTAAAATAATTTACTTCTCCGAGCCGCTTTGTATTGCTCTTTTCAATATAAATTCTGTCCTCTCTGCGCCGCTCTATCGAATGACCCAAGTTACCCATAAAATCCAAGTTAACGTAACCACCCTCGCTTATGATATCATTAATATGATAATATAATTCCTCAAAAGTTTTATCGGGCGTTGCCCACGAAAATAACTCACTGTGCAGTTTATCCTCCATGAGCAAGCCATTACGCCATTCTTTATTGCAAATATCGCTTATATTTTCGACTACTCTACCATTCTCAATTATAATAGTACGGGCATAGTCGCCCCAAATATCGCCAACCTGCGGACTTAAATCAACTGTAATTATATCATCTTTTGCGATTAATCTGTCTGCTGTTTTATAGTGTTTGCCCGAAACAGACAAAACTGTATCATTCCCCGCAAAAACAAAAGCGCCGACATTCCAATACCAAAAAGAAGTTGCGCCGAGGGAGAGCAGTTTATCTTCTGCAAGCCGCCTTATTTCAATCAGGCTCATTCCCGCCTTGATTTGCGACTTTAAATAATTAATTGTCTGCTTTGCAATATTCTGCACTTGAGCATATGTCATTATTATACTCTTTTAAATAAAAAATTTCAGTTGACAACTATGGATTGCTTCGCAAAGTTATGAGCGCCGCGGGCGGCGCGTTATGATTGCCCTGCGTCAAGTTGAACGCCGCCTGCGGCGGCGTTCAATCGCTCCACTTGTGATGGGAGAGAGTTCTGTCCTTTATGTCGTCGTAGAATTCGAAATAGCTGCGGCGGAGCTCCTCCGTCGTCATATCGTCCTTTATATAGCCCGCGAGCTCTTCGAGTTCTTCCACGGTGTAGTCGGCGGGGTCGAACTCGCCGTCAGTCGCCTGCGCGAGGTGCATTAAATCAAGATTGGTAACCTTCATTTTACTTTCTCGAAAGATATTCCTTTAAGGGCGGGAACATTGTTACCGCGTCGAACAGCATCTGTATTCCGAACACGATTATGTGGAAGGAAACGTGGCTGTGGTGGCTGGGCTCGGATAAGAGGATGAAGGCGAGGATGACCTCGATTACACCTTTGCCGAGGTAGTATACGCACCGCTCCGAACGGGCTATGCGCGAAAAGGCGTGGTTGAAGGCATGCGCGCCCTCCATCAGTCCCAAAAAGCCCCACGCAACGGCGATTATGGTGAACGCCGCGGAACTTTCGATGACGATTATGAGCACACCCAAAGCCATCATTACGAGCGAGGACGCGGTTTTGTTGGAATGGGTATGTACGTATTCCTTTTGGATTACAGCCACTATGAACTGCCCGAGCCCTATGGCGCAAGCCATTCCCCCCACGATATAGGGGAATACGCTGTATATGTAGTTGCTGAGCGAAACGCAGACCAAGCCTATTATAAAGTAGCCTATGGAGAGCACAAACCTGACGTTGCGCTCGGATATGTGCGTGGCAAGCGCAATTTTGTGGGCGCTCGATTCGGCTGAAAATTCCTCTACGATAAAATCGCCGTAGCCCATGCTCTCTTCGGCGGCGGCAGACTCCTCCGTCTCCTCCTTAAAGCCCGAAAAGGAATATTCCTCCTCGTCGCCCGTGACGTATCCGCCGTACCTGATTTCCGCCTCCGTTTCGGGAGAGTATGCCGAATACGAAAACTCTTCTTCGTCGCTCATGTTTTCCCCTCCGCGGCGCACGCGCCGCATTTTCCTTATCGTGTATATTCTATCATAAAAACGCCTTTCTGTCAATACGCGCGGCGGGGCGGCGGGCTGTTACGGCAGGTCGGCGACGAAAGCCGTCTGCCACAACTCTTTATTGAATTTTTCGGCTATGTGCTCACACTTGCACATGAACATGTAAAAAGCTTTCGGCTGTGTGCCGTACAGCGTTTCGAGATTGCCGAGCCCCTTCGATATTATCACGCCGGCGTTATTTAAAAATGCGCGGGTGAGGGCGTTGGTTGCGGGAAGATATGTGCCCGGAATGTTTGTGCCGTTATCGACGACGTAAGCGTATTTTCCCAGCCCCACTTCCTCCGCGTCGGCGCGGGTGACGTCGTTTATAATGTTGCCTCCGCGCACGACGGAAATTACATTGATACGGGGATATGCCTCTTTCAATGCGCGAATGAGCAGCTTGTCCAAAACAATTTCCCCGCAGTTGTCGTGGAGATATACCAGCGTTTCCGCACCTCCGAGCGCTGAGACGAAACGCGAATATGTTTCCCCGTCCACCTCCGAGCGGTCGGCGGCGGCAAAAACTTCCTTAATGCTGCCTTCGCTGAGGTCGGATATTCTGGCGTAATCAATATAATTTGCAGCCATTGCGCACTTTATACCCTCCTTTACGGGGTCGGGCGATTTGATTATGCGCAGCCATATGTCGCCTTCAAGCTCCAGAAGGGCGCGGTTGAACTTGTGCTTTTCCTCGGAATAATCTATTATCCCCCCGAATATGCCCGAATGAACGCCGTCTATGCTTCTCATCAAAAGGGGTGCGCACGAGCTTTCGGGGGCGCCGTCGCATATCGCCCTTGCGCTCTCCTTAAACTGTTGCAACCTTTCGTCGTCCGGGTGCATTGCCGTCACCTTTTTAAGCTGACTGTTGTACAGGCAGTCTCTGCATTCGTCGTAGAGTTTCATGTCACAATTATAACATGTACATATCGGCATTGCAACATATAAACATAAATAAAATTTTCATTCATAAAACAAAAAAATTTCGCTGACTGCGAAGCAGTCAGCGAAATATAAGGTTATTAAGTTATGATTGGCTTTCGTAATGGCAGTCCGAATACTGCGTAGGGGGCATGGTTTCGCCCTCGTTGACGTAAACGGTGTTCACAATCTTGCCGTTGCCGTCGATTACATTGTACTTGCCTGTCTTGGGGCAGGTATCACCGCAATTAAGCTTCATAATTACCTCCGTAAAAGTAATATGCGCAGCGCGGAGACCTTTTATTCAAAAATTTTACGCGGCGGCAGCCCACATGCCCATGCTTGCGGCGACCATGCCGATAACGAGGCATATGTAGAGCACGACGATTACCACTTCTAAAATCATTATTACGGCGGAAATTATTATGCCGTACTTTGAAAAGTTGCGGCTGCCCTCGTCCTCCGCCTTCTTGGCGCTGTTGTTGGCGACGATTGATACGACCAGTCCCGCAAGGGGAAAGATGAACGCGAGCACAAAGCCGACTATGCTTATAGCCGAATATCCGCCGCCCGATTGCGTGCGGGCAACCCTGCATCCGCAGTGAATGCAGATTTCGGCTTGGTCGTCTATCTGTGCCCCGCAGTGGGAACAATATTTCATATAAACTCCTTTTTAGTCAAAACGGGGAGAAAAATCCCCCCGCCGTTTTTTTTAATTGAAATTCTTTCAGTTAAACAGCCGCACCCGCAGCCGCGATTATGCCGATAAATACGATTACGTAGATGAGCACGGCAAACGCTATGAGGCAGGCGGAAATTATAATGCCCGCCTTTGCAAAGCCGGCGCTCTTGGTGTCTCCGTCGCGCTTGGCGTTGTTGCGCGCAACTATCGATACGATTAACCCTATGATTGGCATTATGAACGCGAGCACGAAGCCCACTATGCTTATGCCCGAATAGCTTCCGTTCGACGACGAGCCGCCCTCTACCTTGCAACCGCAGTTGGGGCAGATTACCGCTTCATCGGCAACCTGACTGCCGCAATGTGAACAATACTTCATTTTATATCCTCTCCTTTAAAAATTTCAGAGCCATATTTGGTTATATGCACACCTGATAAATTAATTATATGCCAAATATATGCTCATGTCAACAATTATTAAAAAATAAATTAAATTACCTTTCAGGATTCTAAAAAGTATTTCGCCGGGCGTTTCGGCGCGCCGGGAAACTTCGGCGTCTCCATTGACTACCTCTGCGGCAGAGAAAAGGATTAAAAACAATGCGAACTGAGAAAAATTCTCCGTCCGCATTTTTAATTGCTATCATAGTATATTACAAGCACCACATTCTATAGCTGCTTGCTAAAATAAATCAGGGACATATTTTCATTAATCTTTTCTATTTTTCCTGTCGGCACATAGCCTGCATTGGAATAAAGTCTGCAAAGCCTTTCCTCCTGCAAAATAGTATCGAGCTGCCAACGCCTCGCTTCCGGATATAAGCGTTCAGCCTGCAACAAAGCTTCACGCGCATATCCTTTTTTCTGAAAACATGGCAAAATAAGGATTTGCTTTAAATTTATAACGTCCGTATCAACCGCAAGCCTTATCAGACCTACTCTGTTGTCGCCAGACTCAATAAAATATGTATGAATATTTTTCGATTGAAGTCTTGCCTTAACCTTATCTAAACTTTCGGCGGCAGGATTTGTTTCATAATCCTTATACTTTTCCAAAAGAGGCGCAAAAGCTATTTTCTGCATCGCGAGAATATCTTCCGCGTCGCCAGCATTTGCTCTGCATAACGTTATATCCATAAATCACCATCTTTGCAAGTGTTCATATATTGTTCATTATAATACACCAAAAACTAAACAGCAAAGATTTTCAATTTAAAAATATATTTAACTTTTATAAAATCCTCAATACGGGTACACGCCCTACTGTCATGAAAGTTTTACAGATGATGGCTAATAATTTTTAACAGCAATATATGCGCATATGAACGTGGGTTAATTTTCTTTTGACGATTTGAAAACTACAACGGCTTTGGCTGAACCCGTTACGGAAAAAGTGACAAGTTCGTATCCCTCTTCAGCCATTTGGTTTGAAAGCTCTTCGATTTTCTGCGCGAGGTCCTTTGCCTTGGGCGTATATTCAATCGTTTTTGCAACGTACATAACCTTCCTCCTTTCGATTTTTTATAATTATAGCATGCACATGTAAACAACTGTCGCACATATTTGTATAAAGATTGTAATAATCTTCCCCCATTTAAAAACCCCGTCATTTCAACCAGAGCGGAGAAATCTATCTGAGAACAGCGGACTATAAGCAAACCCAAGCGGATTTTTGGTTGCTCTTCGACCACGTCTTTACAAGGAGATCCTTCGGCAGGCTCAGGATGCCAGAGCCGGAACTATCTTTCGACCGTTCCCGCAATCAAGTCATTCTGAACGCAAGTGAAGAATCTCTGCCAAATTAATCGGACACTCACACAGCAACTTGCTCTCTCAACCGCCGCAAGGGCAACGACGGTTTCGGTCACCGCAAACGCGGAACGTATGCGTTTGCTCATCTCACCCAACCCAAACACTGGGTGTCCAGTGTTTGGAGAATTGTTGGTTTCGTCCTCCCGGACCTTGGATGGTCAAGTATATATTGTTCGGCTTCGCCTCCAAAGCGGCGCTTCGCTTGCCCGCCGCGACTAACACCTCAGACTATATGGGCAACCGCATTAAAAAAATAACAGCGACTGCATTTACAGTCACTGTTATTTTTTTGAAATCCGGCAACGTCCTATCCTCCCAGGCGTTGGATCACCAAGTACTTTCGGCGCTAGTAAGCTTAACTTCTGTGTTCGGAATGGGAACAGGTGGGACCTTACTGCCATTATCACCGGAATGGTATTATAACTCCTTTCGGAGATATAAATGAAGTTGTAAACCTTTTAAGACAATTTGCTTTATCTTATCGGTTTCCTTCAGCCTTGCTTTTGCCGGCAAAGACTGACAACTGCATAGACGATATATCTGATACTTAAGACAATGTATTTACGCTCGTTAAAATTATAGCTGTAATCTCTTTGTAAGGATTCGTTTTAAACTCTTCTTCTTTTCTCAACTTGTGTTGAGATCAAGCCCTCGACCTATTAGTATCGGTCAGCTTTTGCATTGCTGCATTTACACCTCCGACCTATCAACCTTGTAGTCTGCAAGGGGTCTTACTAACTTATGTTATGGGATATCTTATCTTGAGGTGAGTTTCACACTTAGATGCTTTCAGCGTTTATCTCATCCGCACTTCGCTACCCTGCTGTGCCGCTGGCGCGACAACAGGTGCACAATAGGTGCGTTCA